>DOID01000088.1:6676-13625 GCA_003511465.1 Bacillota bacterium
ACCGTCAACGGCACCCCAATAAACCACATGGTAAAACCTTCGAGGAGGAAGGCCGTGCGCGCATCGCCGCCTCCTCTTAAAACCCCGACGATCAGGACGATATTGAAGACGCGAATAAAAAAGAGCAGCGCGATAATGTATAAAATAATCTGAGCATGGTTCCGGACTGTCCTGGAAACGTTGAAAACGTTAAGGAGATAAGGGGAAGCCACCGCTAACATTAACCCCAAAGCCACCCCCATGGCTATACTTAAAACAGCAAATCTACGCGCGTATTCCCTGGTTCGTCCCTCTTCTCCAGCTCCGATCGAATTCCCAACCATCACCGCCGTTGCGCTGGACATCCCAAAGATGACGACCATAAAAAGGTTGGTAATTGTATTCACGATCTGGATCGTCGCCACCGCCGGTGAACCCATCCGGCCATAAACCACCGCATAAACCATGCTAGCCATTCCCCAACAAACATCGTTGAACAGTACCGGAATAATAGTTCGGTAGGCTTTTTTGAGAAACCTGAAATCAAAATCGGTTAATTCACGAAGCGAAGCAGATAATACCCCACGACGATAGTAAACAGAAGCAACCAGCACGGCATTCTCGACTACGCGGGCAATGACCGTTGCCAATGCCGCTCCGGCTACACCCATGGCCGGAGCGCCAAATTTACCGAAAATCAGCACATAGTTGAAAAAGGCATTACAGGCCAGGGCGACGGTACTAATCACCATCGGTTGCAGCGCATTTCCAATGGAACGAAAGGAGAAATTATAAATAAAAGTAATCCCGGTGAAAAGATAACTGATTAAGACAATCTGCAGATAACGAACCCCCGCCTCCATAATCTGAGGTTCATTATTAAACAGCCCTATGATCTGCCGGGGGAATAAATAGCCGGCTGCCATAAAAACGATGGAAACAAGCACGGCCGAACCGAGTCCGACTCCAAGAATCCGTTTGATATTCTTCTGATCCTTCGTACCCCAAAACTGGGCGATAAACACCGCAGAGCCCGCACTGATCCCGACCATAAACATATTAAAGATGAAAAAATACTGGTTAGCGATGCCCACTGCCGCAATGGCTGTCTCCCCCAACTTGCCAACCATTACTGTGTCGATCATATTTAAAAATGAAGAAATAAAGTTCTGGACCACCACCGGAATCCCAAGCTTCAATAATTTATTGTAAAACTCCCGGTCTATAAAAACACCGGTTCTTGTCTGACTTAACCCCACGTTTGTTCCTCCTACAATATCTCATATTTCTTTGATGTATGATCTGTTTTCTCCACTTCATGTATGCAGGCGGTAGCCAGCGTGAGCGACTATCTAGTAACAAATTAGGGCAGCTCAACCCTGACGGTGACCTGCCCACAAAATTACTCTTACCAAAAAATCAGGAGCTTAGGACCGATTACGAAATACAGTTAAAAGCTTTTCCCGATCGGCAAATTGCACTTCGCGCACAATCCATTCCCGCATCGCTTTTCCTTCGGGTGTTGATTGGGGGTAAGAAATGAAATCCAATTCCAACCCTAACCGCTGACTTACTTGCCAAGCCAAAATCGGCCAAATGGTTCCAATATCCGAGATGATCGGGATACTTCCGGGCAACCGGGAAAAACCGGACATTTCCATCCGGAAGGGAACTCCGGTCAGTTTCGTCTTCGGTAACCCCTTGGCAATCGCTTCCTGCACAAGGTTAGTTTCTCTCTGCTGTTGCCAGGCTTTTTCCAGGTTAGGATCGAGGTCAATCCGGATTAATGTTTTTCCCGCGAGTGTATACGTATAGTATCCTTCCCAGTCCGCCCATCCGCCATGTCCGGTATACAGTTCAAAGGGGCCATCATGAATCTCTTGGGTTAAAGCCACTGCCGATTCAATAATCATCGTCGCCGAACCAAGCATCCTCGCAATTCGGGTTGATCTTTCGGTCACCGAGATCGAGTCGGCAACCGCTAAGCCTACGGCACCGCCCCCGACCAATTGCGGGATACTAACCAAGACCGGGACATTATGCCGATAACCGGCACCCAACATTGTTTTGGGGTCAGCGCCGGCTCCCGCCACGGTCTCAAAGGGAAGACCATTAGCTTTCGCTACCGTTTCAATGACCCGCGCCAGCTTTTCTGTGCGTAAACCGATGGGATAAGCTAAGTTCCCCGCCGCTTTAATAATGGTTGCTCCTTCCGCGGCGAGTGCTCTTTGCATCAATCCATGGTCAAGAGACATCTCCCTTTCCACAGCTTTCAACTGATCTTCAGTCAGAAGTGTCACCTCAAAAAGAAGGTCAATTGGTAATTTTTCTTCCGGAAGCCCGATTGTGGTCCCTTTGACCCGGTGCACTTGATCTAAAGTGCCGGCCAGTTCATGATTGATCACCGCCGACGAAGTGGTCACCCCGTCGATTATTCCTTTATTGATTAACTCGGCAATTAGGGTCGTGACCCCTTCATGAAGATTAGGGCCACTCCCGGTAGCCACCACAATTTTCCCACCCTTTTCCTTCACCTTCACCATTTCGTTGACTGTTGTATCAACTCTTTCCCGAGTCTGTGGTTGTAACTCATTATATAACTGCTCAATGAGTGCCGTGTTCATTTCCATTTTGGTTCCCCCCAAAAAGCATCGTCCTAGATAATTTCTGTACCAGCTTGACAAAAAATAGCTCTATTCTCGTCATTTCATGTGTACGCGCTGTAGTCAGCGCGAGCGACATTTCTAGATATAATTTTAGTCGGGCAACAGCTTATTTACTAACATGAGGGTCCGCGCCGAAGCACCTTGCTGTTTTTGGAGCATTTCTCTTCCGGCCTGACCCCTCTGGTTCAGGGTTGCTTCATCCTGGAGCAGAGTAATAACCCTAGTGCCTAACTCTTCAGCATTGTTCACCGGAATCCCTGCTCCCACCTCTTCCAATAAACCTTTGGCATCTAGAAAATCGTCCATGGAAGGGCCGTATAAAACAGGTTTTCCCCAAAAAGCCGGTTCCAGGGGGTTTTGCCCTCCCAACGGGACCAGACTCCCACCGCAAAACGCGAGGGTCGCCAGGGAATAAACCTGAAAGAGTTCACCAATGGTATCCAAAATTACAATCGTATCCGGTGTAAGTTTTGTCTCCGTCGAAATCCCCGTCCGAAGTAAAGGGGTATAGCCAAAGGTCTTAATTAGTTCCGCAAGCTCATCCCCGCGGTGAATTTCCCGGGGTGCAAGCATCAGATAAAGGTGGGGAAACTCGCTTTTGACTTTCTGAAAAGCGTGTAGAAGAAGTTCTTCCTCCCCTTTTTTTGTGCTACCGGCCACCCATATTTTTTCGACTCCAGATAACTGTAACGAATTCGCGATTTCCTCCCGGGATTCCTCCTGAATATCACTGGAAAGTCGGTCAAACTTAAGATTACCATTGATCAAGACCTTCTTGGGGTCAGCGCCAAAGGCCTTAATCCGTTCACCATCTTCTGTTCGAATCATACTAAAAAAATCATAGGAAGAAAGCACCCTTTGAAAGAAACGGCGTAAAGCCCGGTAGGTATTAACGGTCCGGCCTGAAATCCGACCATTAATCATTAAGACCCGTGCGCCAACCGCTTTCGCCGCCTGTAAATGGTTGGGCCAGATTTCCGTCTCCACCGTGATATAAAGGTGAGGACGAATTCTTTTCATAACCCTCTGAACTGCAAAATACAAATCAAAAGGCGCTAGAAAATGGGCGTCTGCCGCGGCTAAATTAATCCGGGCCATCTCCAGTCCGGATAGGGTCATCGTGGAGATCCCAATCCAGGTCTGAGGGTAGTCCCGGCGCAGGAGCCGCACAAAATGAATGATAGCATTAACTTCGCCCACCGAAGCGGCGTGAATCCAGATCCGAAGCTCTTGCTCTGCCAAACGGAGCTGGTCGTCGCGGTAAAACCCCAATCGCTGTGAAAAGGTGATATTTTCTTTTGAATGCTCTTTCAGGGTAAAATATATAATTAGAAATGGTGTCAGTAAATAAAGTAAAATATTGTATATAAAATACATCCAACCCCTCCGTGCGCTAACTCCTTTTCTTTCAACGAAACACTTTTTCAGAATTATTTTCCTAAACTTGATCCTTCTTTTCTTAATTGAGTATGGATTCGCTGATAATCCAAAAAATAAAGCTGCCATTTATAACTTTTAAACTGATTTTGGTTTAATTTCATTCAACCACACCGCAACCAAAATAAGGGTAAAAGACCCCACTTGCAAGTTAAGGAATGTCCAGTCAAAGAGGTTACAAACACCAATCCCAACCAAAACGCCCAGTACTCCGTAGTAAAACCAGGACTTTTCTCCGCTTTGCTGTGCACTCATGATTATTCCGGTTTTTAATACTTTATAGACCAAAGTAAAAAAGACGAGAAAACCAATTAGACCGAGTTCCACTACCAGATGAAGATAGAAACAATGGATGTGCGTATACACACCAGCTCCAGGTAGTAAATAATTTTCGTACACAAGAGGAAACTGCCCGATTCCCACCCCAGTCAGGGGGTGGTCCTTTAACATTTCTAAACCACCAAGAAGCATCTTGATTCTTTGCTGGTTCGAACTATTAGATAAATCGGTAACACTGGCTAGTCGTTCAATAACCCATCCTAAATCGAACAGAACCGCTGCCAGCACTACAATAACAAAGACGATTATTAATTGTTTATGACTAATTAACTTATTATTTTTAATCGCTAAAACCAGAAGAAAGAATGTCCCGGCAAAAAAACCTAACCAGGCGGCTCGAGTGCCGGTCATAATTAAACAGGCCAAATTAACGAATAACAACAGTGAAGAACCAATCAAAGTTAAACGACTGGATGTTTTTCTGAAGAACAAAAAAGCAAGGTTAAGTAATACCGTACCAACAAAGTAAACCCCAGTTTGTGTCGCTACGCTAAAGGTACTATCAATCCTTTTATAGCCAAGACCGAAATACTGATAAAAACCAACCCCAACAACAATCAGGAAGGCAACCAGTCCAATCCAAAACAGTTTGCGCAATTGTTCTTTGGATTTAATAACATCTAAGCTAATAATAAAAATTAAAGCGAGTATAACATATTCATCGACAATGTTTTTGAAAGCTGCCGCCAAATTTTGCGCATTGATCAACGAAAGTAAGACAACCAGCCCCAAGAAGCCAACCCACCTTACAATTTCAAGATAGCCCATCTTTTCTTGGGGAGCCTTTCGGAACTTTAACTTCTTTAGCAACCAAGCAATCAATAAGATAGGCGCAATAATATTAATTCCAGCCCTACTTAACGGCACTATTAAAAATAATAAGAGGAATATGCTGTTAATAAACCGGTCATACCTTTGTTTTCCTTGTATACAGTTATTGTCCATATGGCACTTACCCCTTTACATCTAAATTAAATTCCGCTCAATGCAATTCGAAGTCCGAACTACTTCTCTACTAAATCATTGCCCAGTATTCCCCTTATACGTTGTAACACCGGCATAATGTTGTTTGGATTTAAATTCTTCTTATCAACCTCAACCAGGTAATCATAACGAAGATAATATAATAACTGATCCACAAGTCCGTGGTTAATCTCCTCCGTCAATGCCCGCGTAATTACCTGACCAAGTTGGGACAAGTTAGCGCAATGATAAACTACCCCTTCCACATTGTAAAAAGCCTTTCCTAAGGTAATAACCGGTTTCCCTTTTAGTAATGCTTCAATCCCAACCGTAGAATTAATCGTGATAACCGCTTGACTACGCTCAATCAAAGTACTGGACGGTTCGGTGGTAATAAAGACGACCTTTCGCCCTTGATATTTCTCTTTTAAGTCGCGATAATCAATCCGGCCGAAATCGGAAGGATGTTCTTTAATTACCAACCAATAATCTGCTTGGCTTTTACAGTTATAGGCTTCGACCGCTGTATAGACCGTGTCAACTAACTCGTACATATTGCGGATATTGGGTGAGTTAAGTAGAACTTGGGTATCGGTATGAACTTGAAAAGGCAGAAAAAAGTATTTCTGCGGTAATTGGATCTCTTCTTTGATCGTGATATTTTTCCGTAATTCTCTTGGCACTAACTTAGTCCCTTTTAGCCGGGCTAATTTTACCGGATCGATCCGGACTTTCCGGTAAAACTCCGCCGTGTTTCCAACTAAAGAATTAGCCGCGTTAACCCCTTTTTCATCCAGGACAAGGGTCTGCGGGAAAAAACCATTTTCCATAAATATTACTTTAATCCCCAGTTTCCGGGCAGCCTTCACCCCGCTGGCCGCCTCCAGGTAAGAACCATTCCAGACCACCAGTAAATCAATGGCCTTGTTCTTAAGGTAATGGTAGTAATAGTTGTGTAATGTTTTCGCCTTAAAAATCAGATATTTGTAATAAAGACGGCTCAGCAAATCAGCTTTACCCTGCTGTCGGCGGGCGGAAAAGCTTAAATAAGAATACTTGACAAGTTCATCCAGAATAGTTGGAGGGAGGGGTGGTTGTCCGTTTCTGTGTAATATTCCTTTGAGACAAGCGGCAACACTAGTCACAAGAAAAGTCGTTTCCTGTTCCAGATTAATACATAAATAACGAAAAAGTTTAAACTGATGCTGATTATAAGCGAGAAAAAGTACTTTTTTCGTATCCATTACGTTCGCTTTTCACCCCATTCTTGATCAACTATTTTTCCAACCAATCATCAAGTTTATCTTACGGCATCATCAAAACCCGGCTAAGAACTCCCTGATCACCTTTAGATTATTATTAGTTGCTCCCTCGCGGGCCTGTATAAGTGCGGTGGCCTTTTGCCCAATCGTCTGTCGACGCTTTTGATCTTGTAGTAATGAGAAAAGCTCTTCCTTTAGCTCATCTTCATTTTCGACCAAGATTCCAACATTTTGATCTATTAACCACTCCGCTGTTTTTTGGACCTTGAAAATGTTTGGCCCAAACAAAACAGGTTTGCCGTA
>DOID01000090.1:0-6025 GCA_003511465.1 Bacillota bacterium
GGGGTGTTAATCAACTGGTTTTTGACCATCTCCGCAGTGGCGGCATCCAACCCGGGTCCAATCAGGTTCTTAAAGGTCCCGGCATTGATCATCAAGCTGATGATGATATTATTAATATAGGTCATCCCGACCAGCACCATCGCCTCAATCCCTCCGTGTCCCAGCCCATATGCTACTCCATTCTTCCAAGATAATACCTGCTTGAGGGGGAAGCGAAAGGCTAAATAACGACCTACTTCTTCAAAGAGTCCAGCGGAAAGACCGCCGACTAAGACGGCACTAAATAGCAAATTCTGCATCAACTCCTGAAACCAGGGTTGGTCGCTGAATAAGGCTAACAGGGGAATTCGGATCACAATTTGAAAAACAATAAAAATTAGAGCCCCAATCCCAATCGCCTTCAAGGAAATGCGTTCTTTTTTATAGAGATAAACCGCCGCGCCCACCGGAAAAACAAAAATAAGCAGCGCCGAACAGATCATAAAAACAAGCGAAAGTTGACTTACCATCATTTATACCACCTTTCAATCCATTTCTTTAGGCTTTCTCTTTTTTTTGATTCCACACGTTCCAGCTTTTCCCTACCGTCCGCTGCTTATACTTTGAAAGGGCTATTGAATGCCTGAAATGCATCTAATAGCCCTTTCGCTCTAGTTCGTAACCTGATGACAGGTTAAGCTATTTTATTCCTTGCTTTGCACCTTATTCGTAGAATTGTTCGTATTTCACCCGACGTTCGTCAATGATCGCCTGGCCACCAGTGTTGAGATAATCCTGGAGACCGCGATCGAAAACAGAGTTGAAATCGGCTGGTTTGGCCACCACCGATTGGATCAAGAAGTTATTACGTTTCTCGGGCAATACCGCACCCATACCCTCTTCCGCGTAGATCTGACCAACATTGTAATTCTTACCATAACGGGCTTCGTTACTCGTAATCTTGTAGGCTTTCTCGATGAAGCGTTTATCAACACCCCCATAGCCCAGGGCAACGGATTTGACGTTCAAGTCCGTATCGCCAAGATCCAAACCATTAATGGTGATCGTATAGTCGATGTTGTTCGGCGAGTTCATGATCTTCGCGCCGGTAACGGCCTTCGTTTGGATCGTACCGTCGGCCAAAACCTCATGGGTCACACCCTTTTCACCAATCTGGAGGAATTTACGGTTTTCCAGCTTGGAGATCCAGTTGAGATAGAGTACGGAAGCCAGCGGCTCTTTATTGGTGGATGGGAAGAAGACTTTCCGGTCAATGGGAGCGGATAAGTATTTACGATAGATGCCAGCGTTATTTTGGAAGCACTCCACGGCAATATACGCTGCATCCGGACCGACCAGCTTTTGCAGGTTGGCATGGATGCCTTCTTGACCATCACGATAGGGGTAATCCCAGTTGTGCATAAACGCGCCAACATAGCCGGCTTTGATCATGTTGTCCTCGGTTTTGTCACCAGCGGCGTAGAGGGCGAAGTTCTTCCAGATTAGTCCTTCGTTATACCATTCGTTAAGCTTCTTAACCCCGTTCTTGTAGCCAGGGAAGAGCAACCGTCGATCGTCGAAACCATAGACATAACGTTCTTTCTCGGTGATGCTTTCCGGCACAAAGGAAATCAAAAGATGATCATTACGCCAGCCCACGTCGAAACTGGTCGAATAAGGAACCATCTTATCCGCGTCTTTACCCAGTAATAATTGGGCGTTATCTCTGAACGCTCTCAACATGTTTTCAAATTCGGCTAGGGTTTTGGGCTCTTTAAGTCCTAGCTTTTTCAACCAATCCTCACGGACAAAGGTATTGATCCGCTTGTTCTGGAAGAGAAGAGCCTCAATCGCCCAGATCGTGCCTTTTTCAGGATCTCTGTTCCAGTAGATGTTGGAGTCGCCCAATAAGTCCCATAAACCAGCCAACAATTCTTTATTTCCGTCAAGATAGGGGGCCATGTCTAAGACGCCGCCCATGTTGGCGTAGGTTTGGATGGTCGGGTAGCTATAAGTAACGCAAACATCAGGCGCGTCGCCAGCCGCTAGCAGGTTGTTAAGCACTTCCACCTCAGTCCAGCGGGGAACGGGTTTGAAAGTAACCTTAACATTATGGTCGCGCAGCATACCCTTTTTGATGAAGTCCGTATAGAAGTTATCTTCCGGTTTGGAACCTCCGGGGTTGCCCCGATCGAAGATCTCCACGGTAATCGACCGTGTTTTGACGAACCTACCGTTGACAATTTCGGCTTTGGACGCTGCTAAACCGGAGAGGCAGACCGTCAACACTAGGACCAACAAGAGACTAGTCAACACAAAACGTCTTTTCAATGATAATCCTCCTCTTATTTGTTTTATTAAAGATGTGGTCTCCACCACAGCTTAACCCTTGATTGAACCTAAGGTCGCGCCAGTAATAAAATATTTTTGCAACCAGGGGTAGACCAGAAGGATTGGCACCGTGGCAAACACAACCGTCGCCGCTTGCAGTGTTTCCGTAAGCCCTGGATTAGTGGCAAAACCCTCTTGTGTTGCAATTTCGATGCTGGAAATACTTTTGAGGATATTGTACAACAATAATTGAATCGGAAAGTAGGTGCGGTCATTCATGTACATCAGCGCATCGGAAAAACCATTCCACCGTCCGACGGCGTAAAAAAGGGCGAGGGTAGCGATGACCGGTTTCGACAAAGGTAAATAAATACTGACCAACACCCGCACCGGTCCCGCTCCGTCCATCTCTGCCGATTCACGTAAACTTTCCGGAATACCGTAAAAGAAGCTACGCATAATAATCATATTGAAGACGCTCAGGCAGTACGGAACGATCAGCACTACCGGCTTATTTAGCATCCCTAGATCCTTGAGTAACAGATAGGTCGGGATTGTCCCGGCGTTAAAGTACATGGTAATCAGAATTAAGCCATTAAAGAAACGACGTCCCTTTAAATTCTCGTAAGTAAGTGGATAGGCGCACAGCGTCGTCATGAACATGGAGAAAATCGCACAGATCACTGTTAAAAAAGCTGTCCAAGCCAGTGACCAGGTATATTTACTATCATTTAGCACCAAACGGTAGGCTTCGAGATTAATACCCTTCGGCCAGAGCGTAACCTGATTTCGAATTAACGCTTCTGAAGAACTCAAGGAACGCGCTAAAATGTTCACCATCGGCAGCAAGCAAGCAAATATCAGCAATAAACAGATGAATGCGATCATATAATCTCCGAATTGATTCCTTTTTGTTTTAATCATGCTTTTAATACCCTCCTACCAAATACCGCGTTCGCCGAATTTTTTAGCCAAGGCATTTGCCGCGAAAAGAAAGATGACACAGATGACTGATTGGAAAAGTCCCACTGCGGTGGTTAGCGAGAATTGCAGACCACGGATACCATTGGTATAAATAAAGGTAGAAATCACATTGGACGCACTAATCACTAAAGCGTTCGTCAGAGAATAGGGCCGATCAAACTCACTACCTAGGATATGCCCGAGACTCAAAATGAGCAGGGTAATAATGGTGGAACGTATACCGGGTAAGGTAATATGCCACATACTTCTCCAGCGACCCGCCCCATCCATCGCCGCTGCCTCATACAACTGGGGGTCGATATTGGCTCTGAACGCTCTCAACATGTTTGTGTTCCACCCGACGCTCTTCCAGATGCCCAGGAAAACATAGGTCCATCGCCAGTGGGTCGGATCATTCAGAAAAGGGACACTCGCAAAACCCAACCGTTCAATAACAATATTAACTAAACCGGTTCCCGGGGCTAAAAGCTTCAGCGCCATTCCGGAGATGATAATCCAGGAGAGAAAGTGTGGCATGTAAACCACTGTTTGCGTAAAGCGTTTAAAACGTTTAAAGGTGAGCTCATTCAATAGTAAAGCCAAGATGATTGGTGCCGGGAATCCGACCACCAAGTCAAGGACGTTAAGCCAGAGCGTATTCCGTAAGGCATAGATAAAATCCCGGTTGGAAAAGGCCTTGATGAAATACTCCATGCCGTTGTTATCCGCCCAGGGCATTTGCCAAGGACTTTGCACAATACTATATTTTTTAAACGCAATTTGGATATAGGTCATCGGGATATATTTAAAGATGATAAAATAAGCGATCGGTAACAACAGCATCAGATAAAGCGTCCAATATTTTTTTAAGTATTTGATCGTCTTCTGATGTTTTTCCATAAACGAGCTAGCTACAGCTGTTTGCATTGACATCCCCTCACTTTTTGATAATGTGGTTGTCCTGATTTAGGAAACGTTTGTGAAGCGTTTTTAAAAAATAGCCCCTGATACATCAATGGACAATAATATTAACTTCTTAATCAAATGTTTCTATTCGCTTCCTATAAATCCTTTTTTTCCGTTAATTTTTTTCGAGGATACATTAGATTGCTTCTAGGAATTGATACTGAGCGAGATATAAACGATAGTAAGCACCCTGCTTTTGCATCAGTTCATCATGGGTGCCAGCTTCGACAATCCCCCCGCCATCAATATACATGATCCGGTCGGCGTGCTTAATCGTGGAAAGCCGATGGGCGATGATAAAGGAAGTACGGTCCGTTAAGAGCTTCTCCAGACCTTGCTGAACCAGAATCTCCGTCTCCGTATCTATACTAGCGGTCGCCTCATCCAGAATTAAAATCGTAGGGCTTGCCAGTAACGCCCGGGCAAAGGAGATTAACTGCCGTTCCCCCACCGAGAGCCTGGTCCCCCGCTCATTAACCTGAGTATAATAACCTTTCTCCATCTTGGTAATAAAATCATGGGCGCACACCGCCTTAGCGGCCATGATCACCTCTTCATCAGTGGCGTCTAAGCGGCTGTACCGGATATTATCGATGATTGTCCCGGAGAAGATAAAGCTATCTTGCAGCATAACCCCCATTTGACTCCGTAACGAACGTAGGGTAACATCCCGGACATCAACCCCGTCAATCAGCACCTTCCCACCGGTAACATCATAAAACCGGCTGATCAGGTTAATAATCGTGGTCTTCCCCGCCCCAGTCGGCCCCACCAGTGCGATGGTCTCACCCGGCTGCGCGATGAAATTAACGTTACGGAGGATCTCGTGGTCCTTTTCGTAGGCAAAACTTACGTGATCAAACTCAACCTGACCGCTAATGGGTGGCAGCGTAGTCGCCTCTGGATCATCCATCACCGACGGTTTCTCATCCAGCGTCTCAAAGACCCGTTCAATATAGGCGGCGGCGTTTATTAAGGAATTATAGAAGTTGGACAAGTTGTTGATCGGCTGCCAAAAAGAACCGATATAGCTTAAAAAGGCGATCAACACACCAACTGTGAGCTCCTCCGCGAACCAGAAGACCCCCGCGACGTAAACCGCCGCCGTGACTAAGACGGAGATGTTCTCCACGATCGGATAAATCACGATAATGACTTTAATCGCTTTCATCCAAGTCTGGCGATAAGCATCATTTAACTTCGCAAAGAGTCCCAGGTTCACTTCCTCCCGGGCAAAGGACTGGGTTACTTTGATCCCGCAAATACTCTCATGGATGTAGGCGTTCATATTCGACTGTTTCCGGCTGACCTGCTGCCATAACTTCCGTTGTAGATTCTTCAAGAGAAGCAGGGCAAGCACCAGGAAGGGGAGCCCCGCCAGGCCAATGAGGGTAAGCCGGTAATCAAGGGCAAACATAAAGAAGACAATGACAAACAAGGTAAATAGATCGGTGATTAAATTGATAATCCCGTTGGACAAAAGATCACTTAAACTGTTGATATAATTAACGACCCGGACCAAGATCTTTCCATGGGGGCGACTGTCATAAAAATCAAAGGGGAGTAACTGAAGATGGGAAAATAGATCCTGCCGCAGGTTTTGGATTACACCCGCCCCCATCTCGGCTGTGCGCATAATCCGAAACTTCAGACCAAAGGCGGAAATGAGCAAAGTCAGCACATAACAAAAGGTAAGCACAGATAGTTGCGGCAGATTATGCGTGGGAATCGCTTGGTCCAGCGCTACTTTGATGATGTAAGGCCCGGTAAAACCGGCCACACTACA
>DOID01000090.1:6381-6722 GCA_003511465.1 Bacillota bacterium
GCATTCCGCACCGCCGAGATCCGGTGGGCAATGATGAAGGTGGTCTTTCTTTTGTAGACCGACCGCAAATTCAATTGGATGGCATGTTCCGTTGCCAGATCCACGCTGGAGGTGGTATCGTCGAGAATTAAAATCGCCGGGTCTTTCAACAAAGCCCTAGCCAAGGCGATCCGTTGTTTTTGTCCGCCCGAAAGGCCAACACCCCGTTCGCCAACGATCGTGTCATAACCTTCGGGGAGACGGGTAATGAAGTCATGAGCCCCAGCTATGCCGGCCGCCTGCTGTACTTCTTCTAATGTGGCATCCGGAACACCATAGGCAATATTCCCTTCAATCGTATC
>DOID01000090.1:7035-7948 GCA_003511465.1 Bacillota bacterium
TCCCGGAGCACCTCGTGACCTTGGTGGGCAAAGGAAACCGTACGAAATTCCACCTCTCCTTTGAGGCTAACTTCAACGGAGGCCTTGGCGGTGTTTTTGATCCGAGGTTGGGCGTTCAGCAGCTCAATAATCTTCGTGGCCCCTGTGACAAACCTTTGCAGATCATTAATCAGCCAACCCATGTTTCTTAAGGGGTTACTCAGCATCCAAAGGTAACTATGGAACATGACCAACTCACCAAGGGTGAGCGTGCCTTTCATCACCATCAAGCCCCCGAATGGTAAGAGGATCGCTGTCAAACCACTGGAAGTCGCATCAATCGCCGGTAGATACTTACTCCAGATCCGGACCGCTTCCAGATTTCTGGCTTTAAAATTGTCATTTTCCGTATTGAATTTAGTCAGCTCGTAATCTTCCTTGGCAAAGGCTTTGACCACCCGGTTCCCGCTGATATTCTCCTGGACCACCGAGTTCAGTTTGGAGAGTTGTTCCCGGATGGCAAAGAAAGTCGGTTTCACGACCACGGAGAGCCGCAGGGCAAAAAAACCGATCACTGGTGTACAAGCCAGTAAGATGGCAGCCAATTGCGCATTAATCGAAAACAAGGTCACCAGCGAAAAAAGGAAGATGGCAATATTCTCGACCATGCTGAACGCAACCCAAGAAATAAAGTGGCGGACCGCATCGGCATCCCCCGACATTCGAGTCATCAGATCGCCGGTCCGGGTCTGGTCGAAAAAATAAAAGTCCATTTCTTGTAATTTGCGGTACAGATTCATCCGGATGTTATAGACCACATCCTGAGAGACCCATTCAAAGATCCAGCGGTAAAAGTAGCGGGCAACCGATTTGACCACCGTAGCGGCGATCACGAAGAACAGCAATTTAAAGAGGAGCTCAGTTTCTTTCCCCA
>DOID01000133.1:0-645 GCA_003511465.1 Bacillota bacterium
AAGCTAATGGTGTTGGAACCACGTAAGTTCAGAAGTTATTAAAATTGGAGGGGATTATATTGCCGCGAAAACACACCCCTTTTATCCTGGTCTTCATCTTGGTGGGGCTCAGCGCCCTCTTCTTACTCTTTGTTCGCCCCGGGTATCTCCGGCGGGAGGAAATCCCACCGGAAACTCCGCCCCGCGAGCCGGAGGTCTCCGAGACTCGGCAAGAACAGGAAGTAACGCTTTACTTTACTAACCAGGAGTACATCCAGTCCGGTCGGTCCGATTTACCGATGCTAATCACGGTCCAGCGGACAGTGGAGTTTACCGACGAGACCTTGATCCCAAAAGTGCTGGATGAGTTAAGAAAGCCACCGGCAGATGAAGGATTATCTACAACGCTTCATGATAATTTAGAAATAGTTGCAGCGTGGCGGGAAACCGGGCGGGCTTACGTGGATTTCTCCAGCGAAAACCTTTGGGGGGGTTCACTCCAAGAAGCCCTGTTGGTGCACCAGATTGTCAAGACCCTGACGGATCTGCCTGGAATCGACGATGTTCAGTTCCTGGTGGAGGGGGAAAAACGGGAAAGTTTGATGGGTCACGTCGCGACAGACGAACCACTCAGCCCCGACCATCTGTAGAAGCAGACAATTTGAG
>DOID01000133.1:821-1559 GCA_003511465.1 Bacillota bacterium
TGTGAAAACCCCTGTCCAAAAGTAAGGACTGTTCAAAACGGGTGATTTTCGCTATAATTATAACGAGCTATTACGAGTAAGTCATAAGATTTTAGTTCATTGTCGCTCACGCTGGCCACCGCCTGCACACATGAAATGATGCCAGAGGGAATTATCGAAAAGCGTATTAGGTAATTTCCTAATAAAGGGGTGAGAAGATTGACGGAAAAACGCCTGACGAAAAAGGTTCGTCACCAGGCCTTGCTTAGCAAGTTGGAAGCGACCCCCCTCCTCACCGACGAGCAACTGGCGAAGGAATTGGGAGTTAGTATCCAGACGATTCGCCTGGACCGCTTAACATTAGGACTTCCCGAAATGAAGGAACGGGCAAAAAATATTGCCACGCGGGCGCTGGGAGGAGAGACCAATCCGGCGCTGCTGGAAGTCGTTGGTGAGCTGCTTTTCTGTGAACCGGGGGTCGGAGGACTGTCGCGGATGGTCGCCGAAACGGGGATGAGCCTGACGCGCTATAATGTAATTCGTGGTCATTACCTTTTTGCGCAGGCGAACTCTTTAGCCGTGGCGGTCGCCGATGCCCCCCATGCCTTAACAGGGACAGCACGGGTGGATTTTCCCCGTCCGGTCCAAGTTGGACAGATCCTACTAGCCCGTGCCCGCGTTCTTGAACAACGGGGACGCCGCTATAACGTGGAAGTGGTGACACGGGTTGAGGAGAAAGAAGTATTTCGGGGTAAGTTT
>DOID01000133.1:1854-3683 GCA_003511465.1 Bacillota bacterium
ATCCAAGGAGCCATGGCCTGGCTGGCCACAGCCGAGCTCGCGGCGGCAGTATCCAACGGCGGGGGCTTAGGAATAATTGCTGCCGGGAATGCCCCGGGTGCTTGGGTACGGGAACAAATTACGAAGGCACGTACATTGACGACCAAACCTTTCGGGGTGAATGTCATGATGCTTTCTCCCTACGCGGATGAAGTCATCCAGATCATAATCGAGGAGAAAATACCGGTGATTACAACCGGAGCTGGGAACCCTGGTAAGTATCTGCCGGCATTGAAAGATGCGCAGATCAAAGTAATTCCGGTGGTTAATTCAGTATCACTGGCGAAAAGGCTGGAGAAATCAGGGGTAGATGCGATTGTCGGTGAAGGATTGGAAGCTGGTGGACATGTGGGTACCGAGACCACGATGGTGCTCATTCCCCAGTTGGCGGACGCCCTAGAAGTCCCGGTGATTGCCGCCGGTGGGATTGCCGATGGCCGGGGGATGGCTGCCGCTATGTTGCTCGGAGCAGAAGGGGTTCAGGTTGGCACCAGATTTGTTTGCGCGGAAGAATGTATCGTTCATGATGACTATAAAAAGATGGTCTTAAAGGCGGTTGATCGTTCGACGGTCCTGACCGGACAGAGCACCGGACACCCCGTGCGGGTGATCAAAAACAAGCTAGCCCGGAAGTTTCTGGCAGCGGAAGCGGAAGGCGCTTCTCCCTCCGAATTGGAAGCGCTGGGGGCCGGGGGTTTGGCTGCTGCTTTCCGCGGGGACGTGGAAGAAGGCTCGGTGATGGCCGGTCAGTCTGCCGCTTTAGTCCATCGGATCGAACCGGCCGCGGCCATCATTGAAGATTTAATTGCCAAATGCCGGGAATTGTTGGGCGATTGTTAAAAGTACACCCAGAGAGGAGATGAGGCTTTGGCGGTTAGAGATTCTGTTACTTACAATCTGGAGCAGGCTTTAACAGAAGAAGGGTGTCCGGTCTGTCGGTGTTTGACTACGATGACCAGGCGTTATCTGGAGAATCTGCTTTATGAGTTTGTGAATGACCCCCGGACGCGGGATCGTCTCCGGGCTTCAGCCGGGTTTTGCCGGGAACACGCTTGGACTTTGCAACAGATGGGTGACCCTTTGGCCCACTCCATTATTTATGCTGATTTAATCGATGGATTTTGCCAAGAACTCCGCAAAACCACGAACGCTTCACGGCGGAGTATTCCCATATTCCATCCGGAAAAAGCAGAGGCTTGTCCGGTCTGCCGGGAAGAAACGGAAACCGAAGAGCGCTATGAGGTTGGACTAGTGAAGGCCCTGCACCAAAAGGCCTTCCGTCAAAAATACCGTCAGGGAGGCTCTTTGTGTCTCCCCCATTTTCGGGCGGCGTACGGGCGGGTGCGGGATGGAGAAGTACAGGATCTCCTGATCGAGGTGGAACTGGATTACTTATCCCATTTAAGCGGCGAATTACAAGAATTTATCCGTAAATCCGATTACCGTTATGCTGGGGAGCTGCCCGGTACCGAACGGGATGCGTGGATTCGCGCAGTCCAGCTTTGGGTCGGCCCGTTAGGCTTTAAATAGGAAAAGAGGTTTTATCAATAATATTCAATAGCGGCCTTTTCAATATTTAGACCGTCCTTATAGCGCTGGAGAAACTTGTTAAATCCTTCTATATCTTCTTCTTTAGGCTCAATTAAGCTTAAGCTCTGTTGGGCAAATACTTTTTGGTCAAGATAGGCCTCAAAGGTTTCGTCATTTGCTCTATTTTTCATATAGGCCGCCAGTAGAGCAATACCCCAGGCGCCCCCTTCGCCCGCGGAAGCCATAACCGCAACCGGGAC
>DOID01000094.1:0-1789 GCA_003511465.1 Bacillota bacterium
TCTACAGTGTCTTGACACGATCATCTATGATCAATACTTTCCAGTCTTCAAATCATTGTATTATAATAATCAAAAAGCCTTTAGCGTACTAAACGGGTAAGAGGCGAATTTCATTAAGAATTTATGACTCAAATCGGGTGGGAGTTAAGAAAGTTAAGAGTGACTGGGGGTAGTGAAATGGAGAATACGGTAAATAAACAAAGGGAATATTTCTTGTCCGGCGCTACTTTGCCCTACGCCTTTCGGGTTAGACAACTCCAGACGTTAGCGGGTGCCATTAAGCAAAATGAAGGCTTGATCTCGGCGGCGCTAGCAGAGGATCTGGGGAAAAGCGCCTTTGAAAGTTACGCCACCGAAATTTCCATGGTAAATGCGGAGATTAAACATACGCTCAAACACCTCAAGGGATGGATGCGAGCGCAAAAGCGACCGACCCCGGTGACCAGCTTTGGCGCCAAATCCTCCATCCACTACCAACCATTAGGGGTGACTTTGATCATGGCCCCTTGGAATTACCCCTTTCAACTCACCATCACGCCGCTGGTCGCAGCCATGGCCGCTGGGAATTGTGCCATCCTCAAGCCGTCCCGTTACTCCAAGCAGACCTCGGCGGTTTTAGCTAAAATCATTGGCGAGCATTTCCCCAGGGAATACGTGACTCTATTTGAAGGGGGGAGAGCAGTCAATACCGCCCTGCTTGAGCAACAATTCGACCAGATCTTTTTCACCGGTAGTGTGCAGGTGGGAAAGATCGTGATGGCCGCCGCCGCCAAGCATCTGACGCCGGTCACCTTGGAATTGGGCGGAAAAAGTCCCTGTCTGGTGGATCAGACGGCGGATTTGGAAAAAACAGCGCAGCGTATAATCTGGGGTAAAGCCCTAAACGCCGGGCAGACTTGCGTAGCGCCGGATTATATTTTGGTGCACCGCACTGCCCATCAGCAGTTAATCGTTGCCCTAAAAAAGGCGATGGCGAAGTTTTTCGGGGAGAAGATGCTAGAGAGTGGAGATTATGGGAAGATCATTAATCAGAAAGCCTATGACCGCCTAAGGGCGCTGCTCGAGGCCGAGCAGCCCAGGATTATCGCCGGGGGATCTTGCGATCCGGATCAATTAAAGATCGAACTAACCCTCCTCGACAACCCGGCGCTAGATTCCCCGGTGATGACCGAGGAGATATTCGGCCCGCTCCTGCCAATCATCGCCTATGATGACTTGTCGGAAGCCATCGCTATCATTAGAAGCCGGGAAAAACCACTGGCGCTCTACCTGTTCACCAAGGATAAAAACCTGGAGACTTGGGTGGTGAATAATCTGCTCTATGGCGGTGGTTGCATCAATGACACCGTTATGCACGTCGCCAATTGCCATCTGCCCTTCGGCGGGGTAGGGGCTAGCGGTATGGGTTCCTATCATGGCAAAAAAGGGTTTGAGACTTTCTCCCACGCCAAAAGCATCCTCAAGCAGACCTTTGCCTTTGAAGTGCCGGTGCGCTATGCTCCTTATAAAAACAAACTTAAACTTTTGAGACGATTTTCGTCCCGTGGACTTCTTTAACGCCAGTGGATTTCACCACTTCCGCGTAGTTATCCTGGGTGATCCCTCCACCGGCCAAGATCACAATCCGGCCACTTCCATAGGCGACTAATTCTTTGAGCGCTTGCCGGTTCTCCAAAGCCGAGCCGGAGCCTCCTTTGGTCAGGACGCGGTCGATCCCCAAAACGATTAGTTGGTCTAATGCACTTTTTTGATCTTCGATTTCGTCAAAGGCCATATGGAAGGTAACACT
>DOID01000094.1:1892-3809 GCA_003511465.1 Bacillota bacterium
AGGCCACCGGCTTTGCTGACCAGCCGCTTTACTGCCGTTTCATTGATCTTTTTGTCTTCAGTTAAAACACCGATCACGACGGCATTTACCTTAGCTTCCCGACAGAACTCGATGTCCATTTCCATAATCCTGATTTCATCTTCGGTAAAAACGAAACTGCCGCCGCGGGGCCTAATCATTACATTAATGGGTATTTTAAGATTTTCCTTGGCCAGAAGAATCGTGCCATAGCTTGGTGTAATTCCGCCTTCTTTTAAATTGGCACATAACTCAATCCGATTAGCGCCTAGTTCATAGGCTTTTTTTGCCTCCAAGTAATCCCCCACACAAGCCTCTTTCAAGATTAACACTGTCGATCCCCACCTCTAAATAACGTTATCGCTTCTTTTTTGGCGGGTTACCCCGCAAACACTATACAATTACGGCAAAGGAAGTTGATTTCCCTCTGCTTTTTAAACAAAATCCACGGGTTTTTTCCTTAAAGAGAAGTTCTTGCCATAGTAATATAAAATCAACAAACTATTGGAACGGCGGTGGATTAGTTAACCAGAGAAACCTGGGAACTAAAAATCAAAAGAAGGAGAGCGTCTTCGGTGATGTGGGCGGGCAGGATAAGATTACCGCGGAGAATTTTGCCAAACGTCCCAAACAATCAAGTTTGCGACGTTCAGAAAAGGTACATAAAGCAAAAGCGAGGTTTTTATTCCCTCGCTTCCTTTATGGCCTGTCCCATAGCCCTAAAGCCAAACTTGGTTTTGTTTTTTGACATCATTATACCACCCTATGTCATTTTACAATTCGCACCGCAAAAACCAAACGGTTACACAGGGTACATAATGTAGTTTTACAAATCATCCTGTTTCTGATTTGTATGCTCACAAAACAGGACACCAAAAGAGAGGTAGACAATTTTTTATTGTGCTACAATCAATTCAGAGGGTGAGAATATGGAATGGTTAATGCGATTGGAAAAGGCTGTTACCTATATAGAAAACAATTTAGATAGTGAAGTATCACACGAGGAAGCGGCGAAAATTGCGTGCTGCTCGACATACTACTTTAGACGTATGTTTTCCTATGTAGCTGGTATTTCACTGTCTGAATATATACGCCGCCGCAGAATGACGCAAGCGGCATTTGAGTTGCAGAAAGTGGATGCAAAGGTAATAGACGTTGCCTTAAAATACGGCTACACCTCACCAACCGCATTTAACCGCGCATTTCAGAATGTTCATGGTATATCGCCAGCCGCCGCAAAACTGCAAGGCGCATTACTGAATGCTTATCCCTCTATTAAATTTTCCATACGGATTACAGGAGGCCATGCTATGCCGTATCGTATCGAAGGAAAATCGTCCATGCGTATTGTCGGAGTAAGAGTACCGATAACGGAGGACATGGAAGAAAATCAGCGGATTGCCCCCGCGTTTTGGAATGACGTAATGAAACACGACCAGTTCCAGAAAATATGTGAGCTTTCAAACACTTCACCGGCTGGCATACTTGGCATTACAGCATATCAAAGTCCCGATGAAATTTACTATTACATTGCTGCTGCGACTGAAAAACCTATTCCAAACGGAATGTTTGAATACAAAATACCGGCTTCAACATGGGTAATCTTTGAAAGCGAAGGTAGGTTCAAAGAGAGCGTACAGAGCATTTTCAGACGTTTTCTTACCGAGTGGCTTCCATTTTCGGGATATGCTTATGCGGAACTGCCGGACATTGAAGTGTACCCAATTGGAAACGATATACCGCAAAGCGGCCATTCCGAAGTATGGATTGCAATAAAAAAAGAAAAGGAGATGGAGTTGTGTGTGCCGACCGCCGAAATTCCCGCAGGAGGGGTAATGTGACCGCGATTTGTGTTGAAGCTCTTGAAAAAACATATAGAAACGGTGTACAGGCTCTAAA
>DOID01000038.1 GCA_003511465.1 Bacillota bacterium
AAGGAACTGGCGGAAACTTTAGGAATGAAAGTTGGCGCTGAGTTTCCGTTTACCTATCAGACTAAGTACCGGGGGCTCCATACGGAGGACTTCCAAGTAGATGCCATTTATGATTCCAATACCATCTTGGGTGCCGATTTTATGCTGGTCAATGAAGAACGGATCCACAGTACGTTCAATACTTACTTGCCCGAAAAGCACCAGGACTGTTTGACAGCGGATGATCCCTTAGCCGCTGCCTTGGCCACCCAATGGAAGCTACTGAGAAGAAGTAAAGATAGCGCAGAGTTGCAACTGTTATCAAAAGAAGAACGGAAAATCAAGACCGCTCAAAGTAAGATCAATGTAATCACCATGTATGAGGGCGCCAGCGACATCTTAATGCTGGAGGGGGCGCTCAATTTGCTCACCATGATTGCCGTGTTGGTCCTCTTCTTTATCATCTTGATCGGGGTGGTCAATACCTTACGGATGACCATCAAAGAGCGAACCAGGGAAATCGGGACGATGAGAGCGATGGGGATGCAGAAACGGGATGTGCGGAATGTTTTTGTCATGGAGACTTTGTTCTTGACCGCCCTTTCCTGCGGGGCCGGGGTGCTGTTGGGCCTCGCAGTGATGGGAGTATTAAGCGCGATTACCTTCGATACGACCAGCGCTTTGAGTATGATCCTCAAGGATGGACATTTATTCTTTAAGCCTTCGGGCAGTAGTATCCTGGGGAATGTTCTGCTCATCATGGTGATCGCCGGAATCACCGCCTATTTCCCAGCCCGTCGCGCGGCCAACTTATCGGCGGTGGAGGCGTTGCGGCATTATGAGTAAATTAAGATGTTTATGCAGTTCACTTGAAGTCCAGATGAGGGGGTATTATTTTGACTAAACGGATGCTCGTCGCCATTATGGCTATATTGATATTGCTACTCGCCAGTGTCGCTTCCGCCGCACCGACAGTCGGGCAGATTTTAGCGGAGATTGATCAACTGCTGGATTTGGAAGCCGACGGTACGGCCAAAGTAAAGATTACCCAGCAGAGAGCCGGAGAAGGGGTCAAAGTTTATGAATCCATCTATTATCTCCGGGATGAGGATGACGCCTTTCTAATCATTATGACTGCTCCGGATGTGGAGAAGGGCAACGGCTATCTCAAGCAGGGCGATAATTTTTGGATGTACCGCCGCAACACCAGAACCTTTCAACATATTAACCGGGACGAGAGCATTGCCGGGACCAACGCCACCGGTGAAGACTTTGAAAATAGAAAACTCAGTGAAGCCTATAAACCGGCCCTTGATGAAACAGGGCGGGAGATCATTGCCACCACCAAGATCGGCGAGATTCCGGTCTATCAGTTTGAGCTTACGGCGACGAACGAAGATGTGTCTTTTCCGAAAGTTGTATTTTGGGTCAGAACCGATAATTACCTGCCTTTGAAAGTAGAGAGTTATTCGTTGAATGGCACATTGATGGAGTCAGCCTATTACCTGAAATACACCAAAATCGGTCAGCAGTACATGTGGGTGCAGGCGATGATTGTTGATGAGTTTGAAAAAGGCAATAAGACCGTGGTGGAGATCCAGAATATCTCCTTACAAAAGATCGAGGATCATGTCTTTACCAAAAGCTATTTGGAGAACTTGAGTAAGTAGGGGGGGATCTCGATGAAAAACATTAGTTTCCAATGGGTGTTTTTGCTCTGTATAGGGTTCTTGCTCTTTGCAACTAGTTCTACTCTGGCGGCGGAGGATCTTTTGTTTGGTGATGACCTTTTTAATGTCGATGATCTTTTTTCCAGTGATGATTTTCTAGTTGAGGAAGAGACCGTGGTCAGTGCAGATGTGGGTGCGGAATTGAAGGCAAAAAGGGTCGAGGTTACCGGTCAAGTCTCAAGTAGTATGGCCTATTCTTTATCATCCCCTGCTGATCATTGGCAAAATGATGGGGCCGCCGCTACAGGGGAGGAGCATAATCTGGGGAACCGGATCGGGGCGGATTTTTTTGTCGATATCCGACTGCAAGACGGCGTGAAGAGTTTCTTGGGCTTGGAGATCGGCTACCCTCTGGCCAGTGTGGAGAATGAAGGCGCTCCTGCTTCCTCGTCAACCATGAACCTACAGCTTAATGAATTCTTTATCGATACCAACTGGAACAACCGCGTCTATTTCCGCACCGGAAAACAGGTATTGAAGTGGGGAAGAAGCTATTATTGGAACCCGACGGATCTGATTAATATAGAGAAGAAGGACTTCTCAGATTTAGACAAAGCCCGGGAAGGGACCTATGGGGTCAAGGCTCACCTTCCTTTTGGCGCGGCAAAGAATATCTATTTCTTTCTAGGCATGGATGAGGTCGCGGCGCCCCAAGATGTTTCGCTGGCCGGAAAATACGAGTTTTTAGTCGGCGGTACGGAGCTGGCCTTTTCGGCCTGGACGAAGAAAGGTTTTAAACCGGTGTATGGTTTTGATCTCTCCAGTCGTCTATTTGACCTGGACGTTAGAGGGGAGACGAGTCTTGCTTCCGGACAGCGGGTGGATCCTGATTCCTTAGGGGGCTATAGAGCCGAAGAGGAATT
>DOID01000063.1:0-419 GCA_003511465.1 Bacillota bacterium
CACCCTTGCTACCATTTACTTAAAGGTATCCCTTACTTAACCGCAAATAAAAGAAGGGTATGGCATTATGTAATGTATGCCACCCTCTTGGCGAGGAGAAAAGGTAGGTTAAGGAGGATACTTAAAATGCAAAACAAATCCCGCTTGCCCCTCATCTTGATTCTAGCGCTCATCTTCATAGCGGGGATCTCCATTCCGGTCTCGGGCTCCAAAGTCTATCGGGTCCAGCCCGGCGACACCGCTTACCAAATTGCCCGGTGGCATGGGGTTTCTCTCCAAAACCTGTTGGCCAGTAACCAATTGGCAAGCGCGGGATACATCATCCCCCGGCAGGTACTTTTCATCCCTGATCCTCCGACTTTAGCCGATGAAGACCTCTATACGGTTCAAGCCGGGGATCAGCTCTTTAGCATCGCTCA
>DOID01000063.1:589-4794 GCA_003511465.1 Bacillota bacterium
CTCTATATCGGGCAATGGTTAAAGGTCCCGGCAAGCAGCCGCAGTTCCTATGTATGGAATATTCCTGATCTAATGGCTACCCATCCCGAGAAGGTTTTTCTCCACGGGACCACCAGTCGTAAACAAGTCGCCTTGACTTTTGATGATGGGCCGGATACGGAGTATACCCCGCAAATCCTGGACATCCTTGGCCAAATGGGTGTTAAGGCCACCTTCTTTTTGAAAGGTGTCAATATTCCCGGCCGGGAATGGGTGGTTACCCGGATGATCCGGGAAGGCCATTTGGTCGCCAACCACTCATATAGCCATCAAAACCTTAGAAAGCTATCACCGAAACAGATCAGCATCGAAGTGCAAAAAACCGAAGCGCTGGTCGAAAAGATTACCGGTCGGAAAACCGCCTTACTCCGCCCCCCCTACGGTGAGATGTCGGCGGAGGGTTTAAATTCTTTGGTTGCCGCAGGGTACTCGATGGTTAACTGGTCGGTAGATTCCGGTGACTGGAAAGCCAACCACAGCGATCAAGTCTTACAGAATATCCTTTCCCAGGCCAAAGCGGGATCGATTATTCTAATGCATTCCGCCGGCGGAGTAGGTCAAGATCTGACCCCTTCCGTGGAGGCCCTGGAAGAGCTAATTATCACCTTATGTAACCGCGGGTATGAGATTGTGCCCTTGACCAGTCTACTACCGGCCGAGGCTTATCAATCCGGAGGATGATTTTGATCAGCGCTTACCAAGCAGACCACCGCACTGATTAATCGGCGTTCTTTAATTTTCTTGATCCTAATCGTCAGGCCATACTCTTCAAGTTCGGGGGTACTGCCGTCACTGGGGATTGTCCCAAGCAGGCCAAAGACAAAACCGCCAAAGGTGTCATAGTCCTCCACAGGGAGTAAAACGCCAAGCTGCTTTGCGACCTCGCCCAGTTGGGCAGTACCCTGGATCCGCCAAGTCTTTGAGTCTAAACGCTCAATCAACGGCGATTCCATCGGGACAGAGGTATTATCATCAAGGTCTCCGACGATTTGCTCCAGCAAATCGCTCATCGTAATGATTCCACTCATACCGCCATATTCATCCACCACAACGGCAAAGTGTTTTCTTGTTTTCTTCATATTGCGGAATAAAACATCCGTGCGGACAGTTTCCGGAACAAACCAAGCGGGTTGTACCGCGATCTTCATCACTTCTTGGCGGGTCTTGTTTTTAATCCGGAAATAGTCCTTCGCATATAACACCCCAACAATATCATCGGGGCTTTCCGCGCAGATCGGATAGATGGAATGTCTACTTCCGTAAATGGTCTGCTCCCACTGCTCATCGGTTTCATCAAGCCATAAAAGCGCTACCTCTGTCCGATGGGTCATGACCTCCCCGGCGGAAATATCGTCGAACTCAAAGATGTTTTGGATCATGTCTTGCTCATCCGGTTGGATGGTACCTTTTACGGCGCCCGCATCCAACATCATCCGAATTTCCTCTTCCGTATCTTCTTCGTTCTCAACGTTCGGGTTAACACCCAGCAGTCGCAAAATACCATTGGTTGATCTTGTAAATACCCAAACCGCGGGCTGAAATATTTTTGAAATCGTATAGATTAGTCCAGACATGCCCAGTGCAATCTGCTCTGCCTTTTTCATCGCCAGGCGCTTCGGGATTAGCTCGCCAAGGAGGACCGTAAAATAGGTCAGAATGAGGGTAATGGCCGCGATGGAAATGGTGTTAAGGACAGGTTTCGGGATCTGTAGGCCTAAATAGGCCAGCCCCGCTACCAACCGTCCTGAAAAATTCTCGGTGGCTACCGCACTGCTCAGAAGGGTAATCAAGGTAATACCGACTTGAATGGTGGACAAGAAAACGGCGGGCTGCTCGGTCAGCTTCGTAAGACGCAGGGCACGTTTATCACCGGCTGCTGTAAGCATGGCGAGTTTGTTATCGTTCATCGTGATCACCGCAATTTCAGCGCTGGCGAAAAGCGCATTTAAACTTATAAAGATCAATTGCAGTAAAAGTAACCATCCTATAGGGCTATCTGACAAAACATTAACCTCCTAAAATAACTTCCATTTATTATGTGTAGATCAAGCGAAAAATAGCGTAGAGTTTAGGCCGGGGCAATAAAAAAACACATAACAAAACAGGCAATCTGTTATTGCCCTTTGTCATGTGTCTAATATTTCCATAGGCTTGTTTACTGAATAGTGAGCTTAATTTGACACATCCACGATTAGGAGGCTCTGATTCAGGGTCAGAAGAAGCTTCCACTACAAAACACACCTGCTTTCTTTAAAATTTTAGCAAACTTTGGGCTGGTTGTCAACTTAATGCGGAGCGCTTTCAAGAAGCAGACCGCAGGCAGGAGGCAAACCCTACCATCGCGAATATTAATGAAAAAGGAGGAATGACAATGGCATATTTACCAAAGGAAGATCGTTATACGGCCATGAAGTACAACCGGTGCGGACGGAGTGGTCTTCAACTGCCGGCCGTCGCTTTCGGCCTCTGGCATAATTTTGGTGGCATGACCCTCTTTGAAAATAGTCGGGCAATGGTTAGAAAGGCCTTTGATTTAGGGATTACCCACTTTGATCTGGCCAACAACTATGGTCCGCCCCCCGGCGCGGCCGAAGAAAACTTCGGTCGAATTTTAAAGCAAGATCTCCATGGTCACCGCGATGAATTGATCATCTCCACGAAGGCTGGGTATGAGATGTGGCCTGGCCCCTATGGCAACTGGGGCTCCAAGAAATATCTGGTGGCGAGCCTAAATCAGAGTTTAAAGCGTTTAGGCCTCGAGTACGTCGATATCTTCTATCACCACCGGCCGGATCCGAACACGCCGCTGGAAGAGACCATGTCTGCTTTGGATTTAATCGTACGTCAAGGAAAAGCTTTATATGTTGGGATCTCCAATTATGGAGTCGAGGAGACCAAAAAGGCGATCGCAATTTTAAAAGAATTGGGTACACCTTGCTCAATTCATCAGATGTCCTATTCCATGTTTAATCGCTGGTCAGAACAGGGTTTGTTGTCGCTCTTAAAAGCGGAAGGCGTAGGTAGTATCGCCTTTTCACCCTTGGCCAAGGGGTTATTGACCGATCGCTATCTGAAGGGTATCCCCGCCGATTCACGGGCTGCCGGGAGTAGTATCTTCTTAAATCCGCAAGACATCACTGCGGAAAAGGTGGCCACGGTTCAGCGCTTAAACGGACTGGCCGCCGCCCGGGGCCAGAGCCTAGCCCAGATGGCCCTCGCCTGGTTACTCCGAGGTGGTCAGTTGACTTCGGTCTTGATCGGTGCCAGCAAAGTCAGCCAGATCGAGGATTGCGTCGGTGCCCTTGATCAGTTGGACTTTACTGGGGATGAGCTCGAACAGATCGAGGAGATCTTGAAGTAAGCGCTACCGATTATTGCACTGGCTTAAACACCCGCTCAAGCCCAACAGTTAAGCCGTCGAAGATGAAGGAACGGGCAACCTCCGGTTGGCGGTAGGTAGCGCTTTTATTGATGTTCTGATCAACAAATTCATAGACGGTCAGTTCTTTATTGAGCGGGTTCACGAGCCAATATTCCCGAACCCCGCAGGATAGATAGAGATCAAGTTTGGTGACTAAATCCTTTCGGCGAGTTCCCTCGGACAAGATCTCAATCAGGAGCGTCGGCACCCCCTGGTAATAGTCGTTCGTATCTAATTTTTCTTCCAGATCACAAATGACCATCAGATCAGGTTGGACAACATTGATATTCTCCGGATTCCGCCTAAGCGTTATATCGTAAGGAGCAACAAAGGTAGTACCTTTTTTCCCTTCAAACCAATTGTAGAAGATCCCAAAAAGTTCGGTCAAGGCAGTTTGGTGGGCGGTTTTTGGTGAAGCTAAAAGATAAATCTCCCCGTCTATGTATTCATACCGTGCTTCCGCATCCTGTGTTAATTCCAAAAATTCCTCATAGGTAGCCTTCCATTGATGATCGCCATATGCGATCGCTTTTTCCGCGACTCCCTGCCTTCCTTCACTACCAGTGGTAGACGGCTCTTTTAGCGCCGTTAATTTAGCGATTTCCATACCGTTTCTGGTAATGATGATCTCTTCCTGCGCCGCCAGCATCAGATACTTCCCGAAATTATTCTGTACTTCCGTTGAAGTCACAATCATCTTCGGCCCCCCTTTAGATGGATTAGCTAAATTAGCTAATTAAATTTT
>DOID01000063.1:4946-8696 GCA_003511465.1 Bacillota bacterium
CGTGGAGATCAACGACTTCGTAAAGGGTCCGCCGAATACCGTCAAGCTATTTCCGAACAATTCCATCAGTTCGTTGATAGAGCAAATCAAAATCTACCTCCACCATTTCCAATCTTTTACCAAACCAGATTCTTGCATCATCCAAGGCTTTATTATAAATTTTCCGGCCTAGGTGATCAATAAAAAAGTCGAGGAGGTTTTCAGCCGCAATGATTCCGATCTCCTCTTCCTTTTCTTCTGCAAAATAATATTGAATCTCTTTGAGTAGCGCTGTTTTTTCTTCACGCGTCAAGTTTGTTATCATCCCAAGAACCATTCCTTTCACTACAAATCACTACCATAACCAATAAGTGCTAACGCTTATTGCCCTAGCTTAAACACCCACTTCATTTTATGTTAACATTTCTATTACGTCAAGATTTATTAACCCCGTGAAAAAACGACCGGCGGTTGATCTTTCCGCCGGTCGTTAATCATTGCCTCCCTTTAGGCGCCAGCATGTTTAATCCACGAATCAATCGGTGGTAAACTTCACTTCTCCTTCAAACTTTATGGCTTCACCTGGATCAATGTTAACCGCTGGGGTTTGCTGAGTCCGAATCGTTAAATCCTTAAAGGTTACGTTCTTGGCGTTGGCAATAGCGATCCCCTGCTCTCCGGTTAAGTTGATTTTTTCAAAATGGAGGTTTTCGACGGGTTGCTCTTCAAGGCCGTCAATTTTGATCAGATTGCCTGCTGCCTGATGACAGGTGATATTATAAAAATGATAGTTCCCAAACCAGGGTGGTTGATCGCCTTTTCTGAAACCAGAGAAACCGTCGGCGGTATATTTCATACTGATCATGATCGCTTCATGGACAATCCGGTCCGCCGTAATATTACGGAACCAAAGGTCTTTGACATATCCGCCTCTTTCCCGCGCCGCCTTGATCCGGAGGGCCCGGTCGGTCCCCTGGAAGATACAATCATGGGCGTAGACATTCCGGACGCCTCCGGACATCTCACTGCCGATGACAATGCCGCCATGTCCCCGGTCCCCGCGGCAGTACCGGATCACCATATTTTCGCTGGGGCGACCGGTTTTAATCCCATCTTTGTCTCGCCCGGACTTGATGGCGATACAATCATCACCGGTATCAAAATAGCAGTATTCAATCAACACATTTTTACAAGAGGATGGATTGATCCCGTCTCCGTTCGGGGTATGACCATATTCCCCTTCGGTCATGATTTTGACGCCCCGCACGATAATATTCTCACAATAGGTTGGCGTAATCGTCCAAAACGCCCCATAAAGGATGGTTACCCCTTCGATTAAAATATTCCTGCACCCGATGGGTTGGATAAAAGCCGGACGTAACCGACCGTTCTGGTCATCAATAAAGACCCGCTCTTCCACGGGAACATCCTGGTCCGCCATGGCTCGCAAGAGTTCGCCGGGGGCTTTCTCTTGAGTAGTCAAATCCCACCAGGGTTTGCCTTGGCCGTTGAGGACTCCCCGGCCGGTAATGGCAATATTGGTCTTTCCGTTGGCGTAAATAAAGGGAGAGTATTTATAACAGTTGATGCCTTCGTGCCGACAGTACACCGCCGGGAGATAATCGGCAATATCCTGACTGAAAAGGACTTCTGCGCCCTCCGTGAGGTGAAGGTTGATCTGGTCATCCAGGTGAATCGGCCCGGTCAGCCATTTTCCCCTGGGAACCAATACTGTTCCTCCTCCCGCCTGAGTGGCGGCGAAAATCGCCTTTTTAAATACCTCGGTGTTTTTAATTTTTCCGCCTTCGACTGCACCAAAGTCCCTGATGTCAAAGGTATGCGCCGGAAATTCCGGCTTTCGTAGTTGCGCCATGGCAAAAGGGGCTTCGATCGGTGCAATCTCCGCGGGAAAGTTATAAATGTCCTGCATCTGTCTTAACCTTTCAGCCCGGTCGTGCTGATCCCTTCCACCAAGTGCCTTTGGAAGCTAAGGAAGATCAAGAAAACCGGCACTAGAGAAAGGGTTGCCATGGCAAAAAGACCGCCCCAGTTGGTAACCGAGTTTGGATCGGAGAATAATTGGAGCGCCAGCGAAGCCGGATACTTTTCCACCGTCTGAATGTAAAGTAACGGCCCGAAAAAGTCGTTCCAAGTCCAATAAAAGGAAAAGATCCCGGCGCTAATCAACGGTGGTTTCAAGTTCGGAAGGATAATGCGGTAAAAGATCGAGAATTTACCACAACCGTCAATCGTCGCCGCCTCATCCAATTCCCTGGGAATTCCGTAGATAAACTGGATAATGAGAAACACAAAGAAGGGCGCCGCAAAGAAGTGGGGGATGATCAACGGTTTATAACTATCGATCCATCTGATCTGATTAAAGAGAATATAGCGAGGGATCATCAAAACCTGATTGGGCAGGAGTAAAGTCGCAATCATAATGCCAAACCAGAACTTTCTCCCCACGAACTTGACCCGGCTGAAACCAAACGCGGTCAGCGCTGCCGCCGCTAACTGGCCAGCCGTAGAAACAGTGGAAATGAATAGGGAATTCGAAAAAAACCGGCCAAAGGTATTACCGCCAAATCCTCGCCAACCTTCAACGTAGTTTTCCCAGAGAAGTTGGCTAGGTATTAAAGAATGCGCCTTCTGAAAGATTTCCGTGTGCCCCTTTAGCGAACTGGCAATCAACCACAACACCGGGTAAAACACAAAAAATCCTAAGATGATGACGAAAAAATGATAAGAAACACTACCCAGTCTTTGCTGCCTTTTTATACTATGGATGTGCATTTTTCTAATCCTCCTTCGCTTCATAGTAAACCCAGTACGGTGAGGATTTGAAGATCATAACCGTAATCACGCCAACGACAAAGAGCAGAATCCACGCCAGAGCACAGGCATAGCCCATTTGGTTATAACTGAAGCCGCGCAAATACAGGTAAAGAATATAAAGCAATGTCCGATCAAACGGTTGCCCTCCCGTAATAACGAACGCCTGTGTAAACATCATAAAGTTATTGATAATCTGCATAATCAAGTTAAAGAAAAGAACCGGACTTAACATAGGCAGCGTGATCTTGAAAAAGGTTTGCCAGCGATTGGCCCCGTCAATAGCCGCTACTTCGTACAAAGCAGCGGGAATCTGTTTAATTCCGGCTAAGAAAATCAACATTGGCGAACCGAATTGCCAAGCCGCCAGGACAATCAGGCTAAGGAGGGCTGTTTTCGGGTGGGTAATCCAGCCAAACCCACTGTCCCGCAACCCACCTGCGATTAAAGCAGAATTTAAGGCGCCGTAGACGCCGAATAACTGTCGCCACATGACCGCCACTGCTACACTCCCTCCGATCAGGGACGGGATGTAATAGATGGTACGGTAAAGGCCGACTAGCTTTCTTTTTTGCGAAAATAACATGGCCAAAAATAGTGCACAGAGTAACCGTAAAGGCACCGCATAAAGGACATAGGTGAAAGTTACCTTCAGCGACTGCCAAAACCGGGGGTCATTGGTGAAAATCGCTTTGAAATTATTCAGGCCGACCCAGACCGGGGCGGACAAAATATTATAATCGGTACAGGCGTAGTACAAAGACATCCCCATGGGCAAAACAGTATAAAAAATAAATCCGAGCAGCCAAGGCATGATAAAAAGGTAACCCGCAAAATTATTATAACCTGATTTTTTACGACGGAAGGAAAGATCGTTACTAATTATCATGTCATCACTAGCGAACTGATCAGCCACTTTCCAAACCTCCTTTTGTTGAG
>DOID01000063.1:8866-14402 GCA_003511465.1 Bacillota bacterium
CTTACTGCTTCCGTCAACAACTAGCGGGCGAGAATCGCGTTCGCTTTAGTTCTAAACTCCTTGGCCGCTGCTTCCGGGGTTAATACTTCGTACAACATTTTGTAGTGAATGTCCGTCAAGAGGTCAAACACTTCCTGGAAACTGGCCGGGTATGGCGGATCAATCGCGCTGCTGTACTTGGCAGCCAATTCAACGAAATTAAACATTTCTGTTTCCGCTACGCTCAAATTAGCTTTGAGAGCATCCCGTACTTTATTGGCTACGGGCACTCCGCGATCGGTGCCCAGAACTTTTCCGGCTTCCACACTGTTAATGAAGAAACTGATGAATTGCGCCGCCTCTTCTGGGTGTTTGCTATGTTTGGTTATGCTTAGAAACATCGACGGTTTCAAGTATTGGCCTTCTTTAACCTGTCCCTTGATGGAAGGGTACAACGCCATTTTCAGCGGTCGACCGGCCGCCTTAGAGATGGCGATAATCTGGTTACTCCAGTAAGTAGCCATCGCGGTTTTCTTCGTCACCATCAGGTCGTTTTCTACGGTATGGTTTTCAATCCGGATTTCAGCCGTGGAGAAAACCTTCTCTTTGACTAACGCTAAGTCCATTTTGTAGAAATTGACGAATAACTTGTCATCAGTATAGCCCAAGCTTTTCCCGGAATCGCCAAAGAATTTGAAACCATGTTGCCGCAGATAGTGTTCAAAACCGGCATAGCGCCCGGAATTCGCGATATTGGTGTCCGCATAAATACCGAGCTTTTTCTTGATTTGTCGGCAAGCCGCCATGTAGTCGTCCCAAGTCCAGCCCGGTTTGGGTTCAGCGATTCCAGCTTGCGCAAACATCTCTGGATCATAAATAATGGCGTATGTGTTATTCCCAAGGTTAATACCGTAAAGTTTTCCGTTCAGATAGCCGGAAGTCATGACCGACGCTGGAATATCCCTAAAGTCAATTTTCCCCGCCGCCACATACTGATCCAGCGGAATGATCAAGTTATTATCCACGTATTGCTTAATAAATTTATAATCATGTTGCATGAGATCGGGTAAATTCCCACCCGCTGCCTGGGCTGCCATCTTGTCAAAATATCCGTCCCAACCGGTATACTCTGGTTTAATCTTGATGTTCGGGTATTCCTTTTCGAACAGTTCGATTACTTTCAGTGTCTTGTCATGACGGCTTTGCGAGCCCCACCAGGCAAAGCGTAACGTCACTTGTTCCGCGGTGAAAGCCGTCACCGTTAAGGAAACAAGCAAGGCCACAACCAACATTAGCACCAAACAATTCCTCCGCATTTCTAGTTCCTCCTTTTAATTAAAATGGTATCCCTACGGTAACTTTATTGTAACTTAACCCTAAAACATCTGTAATGTAAAATGCCGAGGAATTTGTTAAAAAAACAGACCTTCCTTAGGCCTTTTTGATCCGGTATTCCCGGGGGGCATCGCCCGTATACTTTTTAAACACTTGACTGAAGTACTGGGAATTGTTGCCAAACCCCACCTTTTCGGCAATTTCTCCAATACGGAAGTTTGTTGTGGTGACTAACTTGATGGCCTTTTCCATCCGGACCCGGAGTAAATAATCGGAGAACTTCTCCTGCATTTCCCGTTTGAAAAGTTTACCCAAATAATCGGGGTTCATAAAGAGTAATTCCTGAGCAAGCCATTTCAGGGAGAGCTCTTCCTGATCCAGATTATCCTCGATCAACTCCAAGACCTGGTGGATCCATTTGTTCGGCTGCCGCCGCTGCTCTTCTTCGTAAACCTTGGTAATCTCATCCGCAATCGCCAGCAAACCGTGGCGAATTTGTTCCAAGGTTTCCATCTCCGCAAATACGTTTAATTTCTCTATTAACTCGGCGCGCTGATCCGCCGGGCTGGCTTGGATAATGGCTTTGCATAATCCCAGGCCCGAGGTTTTCGCTTCCCCCAAATCGGCAACTACATTATCCAGCCGTTGGAAATAATCGTTAATTTGTAATTGCACTTCTTCCCGGTTACCTCTTTTCACCAGATTGCTCATGCTTTCGTAATTAGCTTTATTAAAATCATCAATCATCCTTGTGAGGTATAATTCCCTGCTTGTACGTTGCTCCAATTCTTTAACTACTGTACCCAAGGCTTCTGAGATTTTCTGTTCATTACAGGGTTTTAAGATATAATGCCTGACCCCGTAAGACATCGCCTGTTTAGCGAATTCAAATTCCCCGTAGCCGGAGAGGATAATGAATTCAATCTTGGGAAATTCCTGCTTAACCCGTTCGATCAAAGCAAGACCGTCCAGACCGGGCATTTTAATATCAGTAATCACGATCGCTGGCGGGCTTTCTCGGATCATTTCGTACGCCTCCAGCCCGTTCCGAGCAGTGCCAACCAACGCACAACCGTAATCAAGCCATTTTACACTCTGGGCAATCCCTTCCCGGATAATGCGCTCATCATCCACGAGTAAAGTTTTATACATCAAACCCCCCCTCCCCGATTCTACCCGGATCTTCCTCACAGGGAATGTGAATCTGAACCGTAGAGCCTTGCTGCTGACTACTGATGACAATCCCATATTCACGGCCAAAAGTCATCTTCAAACGCTCGTCGATATTTGAGAGACCAATCCCCAACCCCTGGGGTTTAACCTTCCCTTCCCGGATCTTCCCTAAAATATCTTCATCCATACCTGGTCCGTTGTCTGCCACTGTGATCTGAATCTCCCCCCCGACCAGACGGCCCTGGACTTCAATCCTACAGACCGTAGGGATTTGTTCCAACCCATAATTAATGGCGTTTTCCACAATCGGTTGGATGGTTAATTTCGGGATCTGACACCCCAGTATTTCCTCATCGATCACCAACTGAAACTGTAACCGCTCTTCATACCTGATTTGCTGAATCTTGACATAGTTTTCTAAAATATTAATTTCATCCCTAATGGTAATAATATCCCTTTTCCCTAGCGAGTTCCGGAGCAAGTTGCCTAAGGATTCCACCATCACCGAAATCTTTTCCTGTTTATCCACGATCGCCAACCAATTGATGGAGTCTAAAGTATTATATAAAAAATGGGGGTTAATCTGCGCTTGAAGGATCTTATACTTTGTTTCCTTAATTAAAAGTTGTTTAATGTAGTTTTCTTGAATCAAATTGTTGATCTTTTCAACCATGATTTTAAAATTCCGATTTAAAACCGCTATTTCCTCAATGCCGGTCTCCACCTCGAATTCTTTTCCCACAGAAAAATCCCCCGACTCCACCTGTTTCATCTTCAGGGTTAAATTCTCAAAGGGCTTGGTGATACTTTTCGTCAGCTTCAGACCAACCACCGCAACCAGCCCAAAGACCACGCTGAAAAAGACGATCATAATATTGCGCAATACAACTATTTGATGGTTGATATTAGCAAAGGGGATAATATTGACGTAAGTCCAGCCGTTGTAGGCTGAGTTAGTATAAGCAATAAAATATTTATTTCGGTTTACGGTTTTAATTCCATAGTTCCTCCCCCAAGTAGAGCTGGATAATTCATCTGCCAACGGGTTACTGTGATCTTCAAAAGTGATACTTTTTTCCGTAGCGTAGATACTCCTCCCCGCGGAAAGGATCTGTAGATATAATTCAAAACCCGGATAAAAGTGGGCGACCTGGTTCACTAACTTATTCATGTCAACCCTGATCACCAACAGTCCTAGAACCTCAAGGGATAATCCGGGAATTTGCCGAATCACCCGCGCGGACTTGAGCATTCGGTCGGTGCTGTCCGGCTCCAGCCAAATGTTTTTTCCTTCGTGTTTTAAGGCTTCTTGCAGGATTTCTTCGTTTTGTTCTTTCTTTAGTTTGGTTTCCACACCCACAATAAACTGGCCGCCTTTACTATCGAGCAGACTGATGGAAGCAATATAATCCTCGGCTAAGGCATAGGATAAGAGAATATTATGCAGATTTTCCGTGGCTTGATAACCGGAGTACCCCTGAGGAAGATTTCTGATCGCGAGCAGATCTGCTTGCACATTTGGGTCAGATAAAATTAAAAAGGAAAGTTTCTCGGTCTTTTTCAGCTCATTTTCAATACTCGTCGCCAAAAGGTTAATGACCTTGGCCGCTTCATTATAAAGCTGTCCATCGTAAAAATTAAAAGCCACCCGAAAGGCCACCATACTAAGAACGCAGAGGGCTAAAAGGGCAGTGAACAGAAAGATAAATAGTTTATCTTTTAATTTCCGGTATTGCAAGCGGGGTAAAGCAAAGCGTGTTTTCATGGGAAAGCAACAACCCGTTCTTCATCGGCGGACTGACGCGCCCGGAGCGCCGCTTCGGTAATATAAAAGGATTGCTCTGCGGTAACCCGGCACTTGCCCTCCCCTTTTGCCTGTTGGAGAAAGTCCAAGAAGATTTCTTCCGCCGGAAGGAGCGGTAATTCTTGAACGCCACCATCTTTGAGCAGGAACACTTTATTACCGCTGATCTCCATAATCCCAGCGGTGCCCACCAGCCGTAGCCGATCATCATCATGGGTCGGCGCCTGATCCGGACGGAGGTAATCTACCGTAACAGAAGCAAACACCTGGTTGGTCAGGGTAAAATGGGCTAGCGCCGTTGCTTCCAGCTCCCCATGATCCCGGTTGTCCCGCCGGGAATGGGCGGCATAGACGGAACAAAAACGCTCCCCGCTAAACCAGTGTAGCCAATCAATGGCATGGCTGCCGACCCATGGTAGCGTCCCCCCGTAGGTCGCCCGCTTTTTGTAAAACGCCTCCCGCTGCCCCAGTTTGTACGATTTCTGAGCATTCATCAAGCGGATCTGGCCAATGGCTCCAGCTTGCACGCTCTCCCAGGCGGTCAAAAACCAAGGTTGATAGCGGAGCCCAAACATCGCTGCTAAGTGCCGACCGGAAGCGGCATAAACCTTTTTCACCCTTTCCAATTCGTCGATGGTAAGGGCCAGCGGCTTTTCCACAAAAACATGACAGCCCCGCTGTAAGGCCTCAATCGTAATTCTCCCATGGTCATTAAAGTAGCAGGCGACCGCCACAATATCCGGCTGTAACTCATCAAGCATTTTACGGTAATCAGCATAGACGGGAGCCCCAGCAGTGGCTTCCTGGAGGTCTTTTCGCTTTGCTATTTTTTCGCCGACCGAACCGGTGGCGATCCCCACAATCCGGCTGTCCTGATCTTTTCCAATTCCACGCAGGACATAACCAGTATGTCCGGTGACGCCAATCAGACCAACTTTCATTTGTCCTGTCCTCCTAAAAATGCTTGGTTTTTCCGGCCTGTGCCCAAGGGATCCCAGCCTCATGGGGCAACAGCCGCTCTTCATAACAGCCCATCAGCGCTTGGGTTAGTCCTTCCACATAGACCCTGTCCGCTTCTCCCCGGTCGTTTATTTGATGTTTGATTAATGCGTCCGGAAATGAATGAATGGTACTCACTTCTTGGATACCGTTGACACAGATCACCTGAGGCAAGGCGGCTTCCGGCCCGCAGGGCACGGTCTTCCCCGCTTTGAGCGCAGCAATGGTCGTCCAAAGTTTATTGTC
>DOID01000021.1:0-2760 GCA_003511465.1 Bacillota bacterium
GATCAAGACCTGGTGCGCATTGGTAAGCACATTTTGGTTCCCTGCTAAGAGTTGATTAACCACATCGATGGTTTTCCGCGTTTGGGTCGATTGTTCATAGGCACCTTGTGATACATCTTGAATATTAGTGGCAATTTGTTGACTGGCCTTCGTGGTTTGCTCAGCCACATTTCTCAATAGTTTTGCCGCTTGGGCGACCTGGGTACTACTTTCCACTATTTTTCCGATCAACATCCGTAAATTATCAACCATTTTATTAAAGGATTTGGCGAGGATCGCCACTTCATCATCGGACTGGGCAGTAACCCTTTCCACTTCCAAATCTCCGTTGGCAATTGATTGCGCCGCATAAGCTAGTCTGGCGATCGTTCCCGTGATCCGCGTGAAATAAATAATGGCATAAATCACACTAAAAATCCCAATCGCCAAAATGATCGTTAACACCAGCAGTCCCATGAAATTGGAGCGCTGCTCCAACTGGTTGATAATGGTGTGATAATAGCTTAATTCGGTAGTAATCAGTTCTTCCACTGCGTCCTTGATAAACCGGGATATTTGCACCAGATTTTCCATATAAGCAGAGAACTCAAGGACCATCCCCTGGAATAAATTTGAGATTACTTGCACATCCCCGTCTCTAACCTCACCAACCCCAGCGACGCTGATGGTGTCGTTTAAAAGTAAAGCTTTAGTAATTACTTCTTCGTATGTTGTTATAATTGCTTCTAATGAATAAAAGGAATTCATCCCTTCTTCGTTTTCAATGTTCGCTTCGACTAGCGCCAAACTTTCGTTAATTAAAGCTAAATTAGTATGGATCTTCTCCAAATCCGCCTCTTCTTTATTGTAATAGAAGCTCCAAAGCGTACTTGGGATCTCTTGGGCCGGTTGGATAATATTATTAGCGATCACGGTCGTTTCTACCATGACTTTCATTTGGTCAATCATCGAGCGGAGCACAAAAAAGGAGGCAATACTGACCCCCCCAATCACCAGAACAATCAGGACTAACCTAGAGATAATTTGTGTTTTTAAAGAACTTTGCGTTCTTCTGGAATTTTTGTGCCAAAATTTAAAGAGGGATTTTATATTTAACATTAAGCTACCCTCCTTGTCATAATAGTATCAAATCATGCTTGCTGACAGGAAAAAGGGGGGGAGCCACAAAACCGGCCCCTCTTCCCCCCTTGCCCTTTTTTATTTCTTACTCACATACTTCCGGATATCAAAGGCGACCGCGGAAATAATGATCGCACCCTTGATAATCATCTGCCAGTAAGGGTTAACATTAATAAAGGTCAACCCATAATTAATAACGCTAAAAATCAAAACACCGGCCAGCACCCCAGGAACCTTACCGACGCCCCCGGTGACGGAAACACCACCGACTACACAAGCAGCAATCGCGTCCAATTCATACCCCATCCCATAGTTATTGGTCGCGCCTCCGGTACGCGCCGCCTCCAAAACACCAGCCAAGCCATACAAAGACCCAGCCATCGCGTAAATAATCATCAAGTTCTTTTTAATGTTAATCCCCGAAACCCTGGCCGCTTCAACGTTACCACCAATGGCATAGACATTCTTTCCGAATTGGGTTTTATTCGCGATAATCCAAACGATCACCGCCACCACCAAGGCGATGATCACAATATAGGGTAAGGAGTAGAGGCCCTCCCCAATCACCCCTGTTCCCAATTCGGTAAAATCGTTGCGCAGGCCGCCAATGGGTTGGGAATTATTTGGTGCCATGTCGAAATAAATAGAGTTAATTCCATAGATAATAACCTGTCCACCCAAAGTAGCAATAAAGGGCGGTACATTCAATCTGGCGACGGAAAAACCATTCCCTAAACCCACCAGCAACCCGGCGCCAATGGCCAGTAAGATAGGGATCGCTATCGCCAGCTGCGGTAACTCCGGATAAAAACGGCGTAGATAATCGGGGGATTGAAGCATCGACGCGGAAAGGACCGCGGCAAATCCAACCATACGTCCGGCAGAAAGGTCTGTACCGCCGGTCAGGATGATAAAGAAAACCCCCAACGCGATGATGATCCGGGTGGATGACTGAATCAAAATATCACGCAAACAAACGATGGATAAAAATCTGGGGTCAACAAAGGCGATGACACCGATCAGTACGATTAGTACAATGTAAATCGCATTTGTAGACATAAACTCTTTTACTTTGCTCAGGTCAATTCGACTCATGATTTATGATCCTCCTTCGATTAGCCTATAAGTATTGGGTAGCCATCCGCATAATTTTTTCTTCAGTCGCTTCCCGACCGGGCACAAAACCGGAGAGATGTCCCGCGCTCATTACCATAATCCGGTCGGACATGCCCATTAACTCCGGCATTTCCGAAGAGATAAAAATGATGCTTTTACCTTGTTTGGCCAGATCGGACATGATCGTATATATTTCATACTTGGCGCCAACATCAATACCCCGCGTCGGCTCATCCAGAAGCAGGATTTCAGGCTCAGTCAATAACCACCTAGCGATCAGTACTTTTTGTTGATTACCGCCGGATAAATCTTTGATCAACGTTTTAAGCGAAGGAGTTTTAACCTTTAGCAGGTGAACAGACTTTTCCCCGTCGGCTCGTCTCTTCTTTTCGTTTAGTAACCGATTAGGCTTAACATATTTTTGAAGATTAGCGATGGAGGCGTTTTCCAGCACGGATAAAACAGGGAAGATCCCAGTCACACGGCGTTCTTCGGTCAATAAGGCCATCTTCAGCTTTTTGGCGT
>DOID01000021.1:2959-4369 GCA_003511465.1 Bacillota bacterium
GGCGCCAACCAGACCGCCAATCCCTAGAATTTCACCTTTCCGCAACTCAAAAGATATTTCTTTAAAAGACTTAGTAAACGGTGAAGTCAGTCCTTCGACCCGTAAAGTCACTTCACCCGGTATATTTTCCCGCGGCGGGAATCTATTGGTTAGATCCCGACCGACCATCCGCGAGATGATTAGGTCGTTTGTTAACTCCGCAGCAGGCCAAACCCCTACCTTTTTTCCGTCGCGTAAGATTGTAACTTCATCTGCGATCTTTAAAATCTCTTCTATTTTATGGGAAATATAGATAATCGCCACGCCCCGCTGTCTTAGATCATGGATGATCGCAAAAAGCTGATTAACTTCATTCTCAGTCAAAGAAGAAGTGGGTTCATCCATAATGATCACTTTAGAATCATAAGAGACTGCTTTGGCAATTTCCATGGACTGCACTCGGGACACGGACAAGCGGTGCACAATCGCCTTCGGGTCGATATCCATATGAAGTTCCTGAAAGAGTTCCTTTGTATCTTGGTACATCTTTCGTTCATCGACAAAATTCAAAGGCCCGATTTTCTTCAAGGGAAACCGTCCGAGCCAGATATTCTCCATGACCGTCCGAAAAGGAACCGGATGTAATTCTTGGTGGATCATGGAGATCCCGTGATCCAAGGCTTCTCTGGCCCCATGAAATTCCACCTTTTGGCCGTTTAAAAAGATCTCACCGGCATCATGATTATATAACCCAAACAAACACTTCATTAAAGTGGATTTACCAGCGCCATTCTCCCCCATCAGAGCATGCACGGTGCCGGGACGTACTTGTAGCGTTACCCCATCAAGCGCCTTGACACCGGGAAATTCTTTGGAAATATCAATCATCTCAAGAATAAATTCATTATTACTCACCATAATGCCCCCCGTCATTTCGTGATGACGTTCTCTTAAGTTTGATCCGGACTTTTTGCGCTGTCACAAAAAGCTTAATACAAAGCAAGGGAGCAAATCAAGTGCAAATTGCCCCCCTGCTCGCTCTAAATCAATAACTTAGATCTTACTTCCGTCGCTTAATTATAAAGCTTGATCCCAGTTTTCCATTGTGATCTTCCTATATGGTACCCAGACGTATTTCCCATCAGTTAGTTCAAAACCGGTGTTTGCTTCGGTCGGGGTTTTGCCTTGCGCCAAAACGTAAGCAAGCTCTAAAGTGGCTTTTCCTTGGTTCTTCGCATCGTTCAGCACGGTCCCGAGTAGGGTGCCTTCTTTCAATGCTTCCAGCGCCGGGGCGGTAGCATCCACACCAACAACCGGCATGTATCTTCCGCCTCTGAAGTAACCGGCGGCTCTTAAGGCCTCGATCGCGCCTAAAGCCATATCGTCGTTGTTGGCAAAAACAGCTTCGATTTTATCTCCGTGGGCAGCAAG
>DOID01000021.1:4495-9299 GCA_003511465.1 Bacillota bacterium
AACGCCGCCATTTTCTCCTGGCCGTTTACCCGGTTCCACATGGCGGTATCTTCCGCTAAACAATCCACTTTAATTCCGGCGTCTTTGACAGCTTTAATGGAATATTCGGTTCTGAGTTCAGCATCTTGGTGACCAGGTTCGCCTTTCAGCATGACATATTGGAGAACACCATCTTTATTTTTGTCGGCTTCAGGATGGGCTTTCCAATAATCAACGACGAGTTCACCAGAGATGGTCCCAGATTCCTCAGCTTTCGCCCCGACGTAGTAGACTTTATCCCATTTTTGCATATCATCGGCAAAAGGTTCCCGATTAAAGAAGACCACCGGAATATTGGCTTTCTTCGCTTTGTCGATAATAACACCGGCCGCTGCACGGTCAACTGGGTTGATGGCTAACGCATCTACTCTTTTGGTAATAAACAGATCAACACGGTCGTTCTGAGTAGGTTGAGAGTTTTGGCTGTCAACCATCTCAACTCTGGCCTTACCCTTAGCGGTATCGAGAATCGCATTCCGCACACCGGTCATAAAGGTATCGTCAAACTTATAAATCGCACAACCAATATTAGGCTGACGAGCCGCCATTCCCGGAATAGAAACTACTACTAACATCACCATGAGCAGGAATAAAATCGTTCTTTTCATTGATAGACCCTCCTGAATTTTAATATCTTGCTCTACCGAAAGAGGATTTAAATTATGTAATGCTCCCTCCTTTCATTTAAGATTGGAAGATGGCTGGTAGAACTAATGCTAAGAACAAACTGAAATTAAATGAAAGAAACTATAATTAAATTTCGTCAAGGTTTCTTTCAACTCCTTCTTTTTTGTAACGATTTTTTACCAATTATTTATTTATATTTAAACAGACGTACATCCTGGGCTAGTACTTTAAATCCACCGGCGCTACTTCCCCATAATCTCCTTAAGCGGTGAAACCTTCCTAACAAAAAAGACCGGGTTTTCATGTTTCCCCGGTCTTTCTGGTATACGCTCTGCTAGGGTGAGAATTGTTATGGTGAGTGGTTACTGCATTGCTTGTTGCATTAATGATATAAAAGGTGGCAAATCCGTTGCTAAAAATAGGCAAAAACTCTGCGTTGGAATGTAGTGCGAAGTGTAGTGTAAAGGTGCTTGTTGTTTTTGAACGGGTTGTACTAAAGATCAGAGCTGTAATACGTACTCATCTTACCAGCTAAATGGCTGTTTGTAAACTATAAGTTCCTCCCTGAAATAAGGTTTATTTCCGCTCCGTAACATAATTCTTTGGTCAATCCTCTGGTTTCTCCGGTAACCACCGGATTTGCCGCGCCAAAAATTTCCGTTTATCCTCATCGGCTTCAATTCTTCCTTTGACCACCACAATCCGGTCATTGGCCGCTTCAAAGGCGCTTTTTTCGTAGATTTGGGGAAAAACTACGACCTCAATGGTGGCCGAGAGATCCTCCAGCGTAAAGGTGGCCATGGTTTTCCCGGCTTTCGTCGTGAGCCGTCGCCATCCGCCGACCACCCCGCCCACGATCACTTCCTCTTCCTTCCCTTCTTCCAGCACTTCGCCTAAAGCAGGAATCCGATTCTCCGTGAACCTTTCCCGCCAGGGATCAAGGGGGTGACCGCTTAGGTAAATCCCTAAATATTCTTTCTCGAAATTAAGCAAGGTGGGCGCGGCAAATTCTTCATCTGGAGCAGACTCCCATTCCGGGCTGGGCATTAACACGGTGCCCGGCTCAAAAAGGGATAATTGCCCGCTAGCCTGACGGGCGGCATAACGATGGGCTGCTTCGAAGACCTCCTCCAGGTTGGCCAGCATCCCCCGGCGAGTCCTCCCGGTCGAGGCAAAGGCACCTACTCGGACCAGACTCTCGACCGCCCGTTTATTGACGGTCCCCAAATCAACCCGGCGACAAAATTCAGCTAAGGAGGTGAACGGCGCTTTGGCCTGTTCGAGAAGGATCTCCTGGATGGCACCGCTCCCCATGTTTTTTACCGCCAGAAGTCCGACCCGGATCCCTTCACCTTCCACCGTAAACCGTTCTTTACTGTAGTTTACATCCGGCGGATAGATCGGAATCCCCAGGCGCCGACACTCTTCGATATAAATCCGGACTTTATCGCTATTTCCCATCACACTGGTTAAGAGCGCTGCCATAAACGCCTGGGGGTAATTGGCTTTTAAATAAGCTGTCCAGTAGGCGATCAAAGCGTACGCCGCCGAGTGGGATTTATTAAACCCATAACCGGCGAAGAATTCCATGAGCTTAAAGATTTCCTCCGCCGTTCCCCGGGGAATCCCCTGAGTGTCGGCACCGGTGACAAATTTTTCGCCCATCGCCGCCAAGACCTCGGGCTTTTTTTTGCCCATCGCGCGCCGGACCAAATCGGCTTCGCCTAGGGTAAACCCGCCCAAACGGTGGCAGATCTGCATCACTTGTTCCTGATAGAGAATGATCCCATAGGTTGGCTCCAGAATCTCTGCGAGGCGCGGATGAAGGTAAGTAACTTTCTTTTCGCCATGGCGCGCCTTGATAAAATCCTCCACCATCCCGCTGCCTAAAGGTCCCGGTCGGTACAAGGCTACCAAAGATGTGAGATCGTCCAGACGCTCCGGAGCTAGTTGCACCAGGAGCCGACGCATCCCACCGCTTTCCAACTGGAAAATCCCCATGGTCTGCCCGGAACAAAGCAACCGGTAGGTCGCTTCATCCCCTTGGGGTAGACTTTCTAGGGTATACTCCTGGCCACTTGACTCCTGAACTAAGGTCAGGGTGTCACTGAGGACAGTTAGGGTCCGGAGGCCCAAAAAATCCATTTTCAAAAGGCCAATCGCTTCCAGATCCTCCATGGGAAACTGAGTGGTCGCTTCCCCCTCACTCGCCCGCGCCAGCGGTACATATTCGGTTAAGGGTTCAGGGGTGATTACTACCCCGGCGGCATGGGTCGAGGCGTGGCGGGGAAAACCTTCGACCGCTTTCGCGATCTCGATCAGGCGCTTAATCCGTTCATCCTCGTCGACCAGTGTCGTCAGGGCAGGTGTGTTCTTGACAATCTCTTCTAAGGATTTTCCCGCGCTGTGGGAAATGAGTTTGGCGATCTTGTCCACTTCACCGTAGGAAAAACCCAAGACGCGCCCGACATCGCGAACAGCGCCTTTGGCCGCCATGGTTCCGAAGGTAATGATCTGTGCCACATGGTCGCGGCCGTATTTTTCTTTCACATAATCAATGACTTCGCCCCGGCGTTCAAAACAGAAGTCAATGTCAAAATCGGGCATCGAAACCCGTTCCGGGTTTAAAAACCGCTCAAAAAGTAGCTGGTGCTCGAGGGGATCAAGCTCGGTGATGCCCAACAAATATCCAACTAGGCTCCCGGCGCCGGAGCCACGCCCCGGGCCAACGGGAATCCTCTGTTCCTTAGCGTAACGTACAAAATCGCCGACAATCAAAAAGTAGCCGGCAAAGCCGGTTTCTTCAATTACCGATAGTTCGTGGGTAAGTCTGGTTTCAACCTCCGGTGTTACCTGCGGATAACGGTAAGGTAAATTTCGATGACACATAAAGGCCAGGTATTCATCTTTACTGGTAAAAGACGGCGGGATCTGATAATCGGGTAGTTTGTAATTCCCCACTTCAAAATGGAAGTTACACCGTTCGGCAATGGCCACGGTGTTTTTGAGCGCCTGCGGAACAGCGGCAAAAGCCCGTGCCATCTCTTCCCCGGTTTTAAAATAAAATTGGTCGGTAGGAAACTTCAACCGTTTCGGATCGCCAAGGGTCTTCCCAGTTTGAATACAGAGTAAGACATCATGGACCATGGCATCTTCTCTTTTGATATAATGGAGATCATTAGTGGCGACCACTTCAAGGCCGAGGGTTTGGCCGATGGCGATCAGGTCGCGATTGACCTGCCGTTGCCCTTCCAAGCCCTGGTTTTGCAGTTCAAGAAAGAAATTACATGGCCCGAAAAGATCCCGGTACCAAGCGGCGGTTTGTTGCGCAGCTTCATAATCACCGGCCAGTAAATAGGAAGGGATCTCCCCACTCAAACAAGCGGAGAGCGCAATCAAGCCTTCGGCATGGGCGGCAAGAAGCTCCCGATCCACCCGCGGCCGGTAGTAGAAGCCTTCCAAATGCGCTCGGGAAACCAGCTTGGTTAGGTTTTTATAACCCTTTTCATTCTCCGCCAGTAAAACTAGGTGGTAGGGCTCATCGTCCACTTTGGCTTCCCGATCGTGTCGACTGCGTTTCGCCACATAGACCTCGCATCCGATCAACGGCTTGATCCCGGCAGCGGTGGCAGCTTGATAAAATTTGAACGCCCCGAACATCACCCCATGATCGGTGATGGCAACCGCCCGCTGTCCGGTGGCTACCGCTTCCTGAACTAAGCGGTCGAGGGAAGCGGCGCCGTCCAAGAGCGAATATTGGGAATGGACATGTAAATGGACAAAGTCAGTCATTATAAACGCCTCCACCCATGTTGAGGATTGTCCAACAAAATATCAAGCTTTTTTCTTAGGATCTTTTTTATTTCATCTGATTGTCTTCGGACTCTCTCCGCGAATTTATCAGAATAATATATTCTCATTAACCCAATCCCAAATCCTTATACAATTCTTCTTTTGTTTCCGCGACCTTTGTTCCACCCTCTTTAAGTTGTTTGTCCGCCTCTTTCTCCATTGTCTGCCATTCATTAGTATAATACCACCCTTGATCTTTGGGGATGATGACAACTGGTGTAATGATCAGCTTTCCGTCTTTAATATCAACATCTAATTTATCGCCAACCTGTAAATTTAGTTTTTT
>DOID01000021.1:9520-9778 GCA_003511465.1 Bacillota bacterium
GTTTTTCTTTCATGTTTATCAACTAAAATAATGTGAGTGGATTCCTCTTTTTTTATGCTATAATAATTAATAATGGTTAAACTGTACATAAAGCGTTGAGCGAAGTAGTATGCCTTGGGGCTTGCGCTCAGGGTCAATTTAGTTGGCACCACAAGTACCCTCGTCCCAAGCTGGGGACGGGGTTTTTATCATTTAAACTTGCTTTATTATTTTCTAAACAAAGTTTTTTGCGTTTTATCCATCAAAAGAACTTTCGGT
>DOID01000123.1:0-798 GCA_003511465.1 Bacillota bacterium
GTGCCGTTCCCGCTCACGTTCCAACGCCAATTCCGCCAAACGCATGATTAATTCGGGGTAAGGCACCCCACTGGTCGCCCAAAGCTTCGGATACATACTGATCTCGGTAAAACCGGGAATAGTGTTTATCTCATTGACAATCACTTGGCCGGATTTTAGCACAAAAAAGTCGACCCGCCCCATCCCTGCACAATCGATGGCTTTAAAACTCTTAATCGCTAGGGTTTGAACCTCCGCCGTCTGCTCCGGGCTCAAGCGGGCCGGGATGATGCGTTCAGAATCGTTTTTCACATATTTATCTTCATAGTCGTAAAACTCCGCGCCCGGTACTATCTCTCCCGGGAGGGAAGCTTCCGGTTGATCATTACCGAGAACGGCACATTCCACCTCTTGACCGTCGAGAAAGGCTTCCACCATTACTTTTCGGTCATAGGTTAACGCTAGTTTAAAAGCCTCCCTTAACTCTGCCCGATTATGGACTTTGCTAATCCCCACACTCGACCCTAAATTCGCCGGTTTGGTAAAGCAAGGATAACATAAACGGTCTTCAATCGTAGCAGTAATTTGTTCAGGCCTGCTTGACCATTCATGACGCCGGTAAACCAAATAGTCCCCAACGGGGAGCCCATACTGCTTAAAAAGGGCTTTCATGATTTCTTTATCCATCCCAACCGCCGACGCGGCTACACCACCGCCGATATAAGGGATCCCTGCCAATTCCAGCAGGCCTTGGATTGTTCCGTCTTCACCAAACGGTCCATGGAGCAGGGGAAAGACCAGATCAACCTCAGTTCGGAG
>DOID01000123.1:942-2863 GCA_003511465.1 Bacillota bacterium
GGTCACCTCAAAGTGACCGCTTTGAGCCAATTTTTCCGGTGACAACCCCGGAATCCACTGTCCCTTTTTGGTGATCCCAATGGGTAGAAGATCCATCTTTCCGTTGATTGCCTGGGCGACAGAAGCCGCTGACATTACCGAAACCTCATGTTCCCCCGATTGTCCACCGTAGAGAAGTGCCATCTTGAGCCCCATCCCTACTTCCACCACCATTCTTTTCTGTTCTATTCTTTATATCATATCCACCGCACTACGCAAAAAATAACTTCAAGCTGAGGTTTGCAAAAAGTAAGATCACTCTAACGTCAACAAAAATAAACCTAAGGTAAATAGTCCGCCGGGTCAATGGGTACACCCTCTTTGCGTACTTCAAAATGAAGATGGGGACCGGTGCTAAGCCCTGTACTGCCGGATTTGGCGATCGCTTGGCCTTGCGCGACCAAATCTCCTTCCTTTACTAAAAGCCGGGAATTGTGGGCATAGGCGGTGGAAAGACCGTTCCCGTGGTCAATGGCGATATAATAACCGTATCCGCCGTTCCATCCACTGATTAAAACCTTCCCCCGATCCGCGGCGCGGACCTCAGTCCCACTGGGGACAGCAATATCCATTCCGCTATGGAACCGGTTCTCTTTTAAAATCGGGTGCATGCGGTTGCCAAAAGGTGAACTGATGCGGCCCTTTGTCGCTAGGGGCCAGATCATTTTTCCGGTGCCAAGGGCTGCCTGTTGCTGTCGGCGCTTAATCTCCGCTTCAATCTCCCGCGAAGTTGCCTCCAGCTCATCAAGGGCTGTTTCGAACCTTTTGCGGTCCTGTTGGACTTTGGTCAGCTCTTTTTCGGCCCTTTGCACTAAAACCGCATTTAATTTACGCTCCTGGGCAGCCGCTTGTTCCAAGGCGACCACTGTTGCCCGCTGTTTCTCCAAATCTTCCTTCTTAGCTTGGAGTGTCTGTTGCTGGGAGGTGATTTCCCTCTTAATCCCCGTGACTTCTTTGATCACTTGAGCATCCGCACGGAGGAAATGAGCGACCATCTCGAATTTACTGATTAAATCCGCGACACTCTCTGCCGCCACCATAATTTCCAGGTAACTCAATGGTCCGTATTTGTAAACCGCCACTAACCGACGGTTATATTGGTCCTCACGGTCCCGACGGAGTTTATTTAAACGCTCCAGCTCCTGTTCTACTTTGACCAGTTCCTGGGTTAAGTTGGTAATTCCCTGTTGAACTCTTTGTAATTGTTGATCTAAGCGCTCCAGCTCCTGTTCGCTGTGGTCCAATTCTTGCTGGGCCGTAAGTAAGGCGTCGAGCACCGATGTTTCTTGCTTTTTCGCCTTCGAAAGTTGTTGCTTCGTACGGGTAATTAAATCCTGAATCCGTCCCAGATCCTGCTCGTCCTGGGCTGGTAAAGGCAATGCAAACCCAAAGAAACACAGTATAATCAGCAGCCAACAGCCGACTTTCTGTTTATTCCCTGCTTTCTCCAGTCCCATCCTTTACCCCCCAAACCCTATTCAGCTTCTTTGTTCGCTTTTTTTCGGGGTTTTCCTGCAAAGAATGGAGGATTTCACCGTTTTGGCCAGTCCGTTCTTTACTCCTGGGCTGGATCGCCACACCATTGAAGCCCTAAGTATGAAGCCAACTCCTGGTTGATAGATGAGAGATCCCTTGTATCCACGGCCGTAAGGTGGTCTTTTCCCAAACACAACGCAGCAACCTGCATCTCCTGGACCGAAGCTTTTAGAAAATTAGCCAGACTTTGCCCCCCTTGGTCAATTTGGAATTTCTGTTTTTGTCCACTACTTTCAAAGATCAAGGCCGTCGGCGGTTCCCAGGGTAAAACCTTCACTGCTTGGGTATGAACCAAAGCCAGCAAAGCAACGGTTCCGATAAAAACAGCATCCGCCCCTAAAGCCAG
>DOID01000111.1:0-1659 GCA_003511465.1 Bacillota bacterium
ATTTCCCAGTGGTCCCGCTCACGGTCAACCGTACCTAGCTTCGGATGGGGTTCTTCGTTGAAGTACGCAGGATCAAAGTCTCCACCACCGCTAAGGAGTAGTCCCTGAGAAAAACTACTGAAAGGCCGTTCCAACCTAGCCAAAGCCGGAAAGAGCACCGGAATCCCCCCGGCTTTCTTTACAGCTTGACAGTAGGCACCCGCCAACGTGTACTGATCCGGTTGTCGGTTTTTGTCGTAACAGCATGTAATGGCAATCACCGGTTCGATATGATGACCTCCTTCCCGCTTTCACCCCTTTTAGCTCAGGATTGTAATTCTCTTTTTTCAAAGAAAATCCCTGTTTTTTCGACAAATTTTTTGATTTTACTTCCACTTAGGAGAGTTTGAAAGGGATTTAATGGTTTCGCCCCGAATAGACTAAATGAGCAAAGTGCCTTCGTGGTCTTTGCCATCACTATTTTTGGGAGGTTGAGCGATGAATACCTTACATAAACGGTTTTTCCGATGTTTCCTGGTCTTGGTCGCCTTATCCTTAATCTTAGCCGGAGACGGGATTGCCCTCGCCGATAGTCAGTCCAGTAAGGATGTGGAGATCAATCTACCATCCTCCAGCAGCAAAACCGATTCCGAACAGTCTTTCCGCTTCTGGTTCCAAATTACCCCGTCCGGTCCCAGCAAGAAAGATTTCGATTTTAGACCCCCCACCAATGTACCGAAAGCCCCCAGTGAGGTTGCGGAGTTACGTTACCTTTACCTAGGAAACATCGACCCAGATCTGGCCTTGATTATTCGTCTGACCGATAAGGCCAAGGAACGGCGGATCGATCCGGAACGCTTTGCCGATTACTTAACGAGCCAGCAGATCCCCTTCCGCGGTTACCTCTCCCTTAGCGACCGTATTAACAATCTCCTTCTCGAACTTTGCCTCTATGATTTAGGTAAGGTGTCCAGGAACAACTTCTTTAGTTACTTACAACGAATCCGTATCTCCTCGTACCAGTTTTCTTCTGAAGAAAACACCTTTAATTATATTATTGATTTACTGGAAAATTACATCTTTTCTCCTACCGAGGCCATTGATAGCTTATTCTTACTGAAGAAAAATGTAACTAACCGGTGGTAAAAGAAAAGGGATCGTGTTGCTTAAAACACGATCCCTTTCGCTTTTTCTGTAATAAACTTCAGTTCTGGTTTGATTCCGTCGGGTCCAAGCGTAAGCCAGCCGCAACTTGGTGCTTCACCTGCATTATTCCGGTACAGGCTCCCGGGGTTAAAAAGTAAGATTCCTTGTTCGTAATGGATCAGTGGTTGATGCGTATGGCCAAAAATGATCACCGCTGCTTTCCTGTCCTGTCCCTCCAGAAAGAGGCGCAAGAGGTCCCACTTCACCCGATACTGGTCGCCATGGGTCAAAAACAGCTGATGACCACCGGCTGCAAACAGAAGCTCCCGGGGAAGCGCCGAGAATGGATCACAATTCCCAGCCACTGCCACGTGGGAAAGGGCGGGAAAGTCCCGCGCCAAGTGTTTGAGATCATTTCCTCCATCGCCCGCATGCACCAACAGGTCAACCGCTCCCGCCGCTTTGATTACTTTGGCGAGCAGAGGATAATTTCCATGGGTATCACTGACCACAAGAATCCGCATGACAAACCTC
>DOID01000111.1:1826-3884 GCA_003511465.1 Bacillota bacterium
CTGATTTTATTTTTTACTTCCTCCGACAGCTCGGCCATGGTCAAACCCTGTTCCGGCAGATAAAAGAGGGGATCATAACCGAAACCGCCCTGGCCGCGCGGGGCTAAAGCAATTATCCCTTCGCACTGCCCTTCGGTGGTCCAGACCTGACCATTCGGCGCCGCAAGAGCTAGCGCCGAATGGAAACGAGCGGTTCTTTCGGCCCAGGGCACCCCTGCCAACAGGCTGAGGAGCTTTTCATTGTTTTTCTGGTCATCCCCATGCACTCCAGCAAAACGCGCAGAGTAAACCCCCGGCGCCCCGTGGAGAAAATCAACCGCGAGTCCGGAGTCATCGGCCAAAGTCCAAAGCCCAAGCGCTTTAGCTACCACGGAAGCTTTTTTGATGGCATTCTCGGTAAAAGTAGCGCCATCCTCCTCCACTTCCGGAACGGCGGGATAATCGACAAGGGAGCTAACCTGCCAAGGAAGATCGGCTAGGAAAGCTTTGAGCTCCTCAATCTTTCCTTTATTCCCCGAGGCCAGCACGAGTTTTTGCAACGTTTACCCCTCCGATGCGGTGGGAAAGTTCCCCCAGGACCTTACTTTGAAACGCCACCAATTCACTGATTCCTTTACCGGCTAAACTTAACAAGACCTCAAATTCCTCGTGGGAGAAGGGAGCGCCCTCCGCCGTCGCCTGCACCTCTACTAATTGGCCATTGCCGGTCATTACCAGATTCATGTCAACCGCCGCCCGGGAATCTTCATGGTAGCAAAGGTCTAAGAGTAACTGGTTGTCGACAATCCCAACACTAGTGGCGGCTAAAAAATCGTATAACGGTAATGGTTCTTGATCATCTTTGGCCACTGCGGCCAAAGCATCGACTAAGGCCACAAAGGCACCGGTAATCGAAGCGGTCCGGGTTCCCCCGTCCGCCTGAATCACATCACAGTCAATCCAGATGGTCTTTTCACCCAAAGCCGTCAGATTTACGACTGAACGCAGCGCACGTCCGACTAACCGTTGAATCTCTTGTGAACGCCCACTGGGTTTTCCTTTCGTGACTTCCCTCATATTCCTCTGGGGAGTGGCGCGGGGTAGCATCGCATATTCCGCGGTAATCCACCCTTGGCCATTTCCCCGCAACCAAATGGGAACCTTATCTTCAATCGTAGCCGTACAGATCACTTTTGTTCCGCCTACTTCAATCAAGACTGATCCTTCGGCATGTTGAATAAAGTTCCGTGTCATCTTCACCGGTCGTAATTGATCCACCTGTCTACCGTCAATTCTCTCCATTTTCTCCTCCGTCAACATAATTATCTTGCTCTGACTATTAATTGGGTTTTTGTAAACTTATTCTTTACTAACTATAATATAAGCATTTCCCAGCTGTCAACTTCCAAACACATAGGCTTTTTGCTTTTTAGACTTGCCTTAAGGCCTTTTCCAAAAGGTAAAAGGATACTTCCGGCCATTGGTCGGCAATTAATCCTAACGTTGAGAAAAGATAGCGCTCGTCAACGTAACAGCGGGGCTGGTGCGGTTTTAACAGTTCAGGCCGGTCTGGGGTGGGCAGCACCCCGGACAAAATCCGCGTAATCGCCGGAGAATGGACCAAAACTCCGCCGGTTCCGATGACGGTTTCCAAGGTCGTCAAGTCTTTTCCTTCTTGCAGGTAGCAAACCCCCTGGGGGGTGTAGAAACGATGGATTTTACCAACATGTCTCTCTGTCGCCTCTTTAACGGCTAAATACGCGAGCGTAGTTTCGAGACGCCGCTCATCGAGACTGTCTGGTAAAAGGTGGGGATCATTGGTCCGGCCTTGCACCCCGGCAACGACCTTTTCGACGGGGAGACCAGCCAAACCCGCAATAACCTCCGGCGTAAAGTGTTCCAGCAAGCCCATGGCACCGGACCGCATCCCCAGATCGCCTTCAACCGTCCTTTTTACTTTTGGTTCGGGCAAGCCTTGGGTGAAAACCTGGGGCTGGGTGGGCAGTCCCTCCGCAATACTGTGAACGTCAGTGGTGGCTCCACCCACGTCAACTAATAATAGATCACCGAAGCCAGGCT
>DOID01000111.1:4047-4758 GCA_003511465.1 Bacillota bacterium
TGAATAATTCGGGTTAAAAAAACTTCCCGAATCTTAGTCTGAACCGGTTCAATATGTAAACGGTCCAGTTCAGGAAGGACATTCGGTACCCGGTAACAGATCTTACCCGCCTGCTTTAAAGTTGCTTCCACTTCGGAAGCTACGGTTTTGTTCCCGGCTAGGATCACCGGCGCAGTTAGGGAACTACCGGCCAGCAGTTGTCCGTTATGGCGAAGGACAGTTTTATTCCCACCGTCGGTTCCCCCGGCCAGCAGAACCAAGTCGGGCTTGAGAGTAAGCAATTCGTCCAGATCAGCGGTGGTTAACTCAAAACCATAAGTACCGACAACCCGCGCACCAGCCCCAAGGGCAGCCCTTTTTGCCGCCTCCACCGTTAGTTCTGGCACTAAGCCGATGGCTACCATGCGTAAACCACCGGCGGCGCTACTACAGGCCAAGCGGGCTTCATAGGTAAGGGGGCCGGTTAATTTCGCTAGCTGGTGCAGGGCATTTTCATATCCAAGCTGTAAACCAGCGGCAACCGTTGTCCAGGCGCTGGCTGTCCCTAAGATGGCCGGTTGGTCTAGATCCACAGCAGTCAGTTTCGTATAGGTACTGCCAAAATCGATCAATAAATACGGTCGCACACGGTCACTCCTGTTCAGCCGTTCCCAGGTAGTCATTCACCCTGGCTACCCGCCAGGACAAATGAAAATCAAAGCCAGGGTAATG
>DOID01000111.1:4865-22675 GCA_003511465.1 Bacillota bacterium
ATGAATCAACTAGAGCTATTTTCCAGGTAGGTTAAGAGTCCTTGGCTCAGCCCTTCGGCGATTTTATCCTGAAAATCCTCTGTACGGAGAAGTTTTTCTTCCTCTTGATTCGAGATGAACCCCATCTCAAAGATGACGGTGGGCATCTCGGCTTCCCTGGGTAACACCAAGTGCTTACTGGACATGATCCCCCGAAAATATTGATTCGTCCGGGCTAGGACCGCGGTGGACAGGGCCGAGGCTAACGCCGCGCTCCCTTCCCGCTCCGGATGATGCCATACTTCCAGACCATGAATCTGGCGATTGCCGTGGTTATTGGCGTGAATACTGAGGAAGACCGCGCCTCCCACTCGGTTGGCAATGGCCACCCGGTCATATAACCATAGATAGCGGTCGTCTTCCCTGGTCAGCAATACTTCGGCACCGAGGGCTTCCAGCTTGTGTTTGAGACGAACCGCTACCGCTAGATTTAAGTCTTTCTCCCGCAAACCTCTGGAACTAATGGCACCGGAATCAGCCCCGCCGTGCCCAGGATCGAGCAAGACAACCATTCCGAACAAAGGGGCGTTTTGGACCTGGACGGTCAGCTCTTTCCGGTCTTGAGTCCAACGGACCAGGTACTGGCAGCCTTGGGGAATCGCCAATTCGACCTGGACCGCGGAAGGACTTTTGGCGGTAAGCTGAAACACCTCCCCGGCGGCGGCTGCTTCAAGCTCAGTACTTAGTTTGGTGTGGGGAATGGTTATATAAAGTTTGCCCGTTTTCGGATCATAAAACGGTTCACCGGCCAGCGTTCCAGTGCCTTTTATCACCAATTGACCCCCGTCGGCGGTCTGTGTCCAACTGGCCGCTACCACTTCAGGGATGGTTTTGATTAGTAACCGGCCCGGATTCGATTCATCAACCGTCACCACACAATTTCGGGGTTCCTTAATATCCAGGACCAGACGGATCGTTTGCGGGTCAAACTGACTGACCCTAATCGTTTTCACCCAGTCATCATTCCCCGGGATGGTCAGCGCCGGACTAGTCAGCGTCACGTCCCAAACATCAATAATCAAGCGGTGGGGATTCATGAGAAAATCCGTTTTATATTGCACCGGCCCCGTCGTGTCCACATAGATCTCGGGAGCGACACTTGCCGAACGAAAACCCACATCTTTTAAGATCGTATTAAATTCCAGCCGTAATCCTCCAGGCGCCCCTGAACTCCGTTCCAGCTTATACCCAATTAAATATTCAAGATCAAAAACCACCCGGACGATGTTTTGTTCAAAACGGCTGACCCGCACCCCTTTTATCGGACCGTCAGCCAGTCCGGCCGTGGATAAAGACGCCGCTAGATCAACCCCGGTCAGATCAATCACCAACCGCTCCGGTTGCTCCAGCAAAAAAGCACGGTAAGTAAAATCACCGCTGATGATCAGGTTATAGCTTAATTTCCCTTTTTCGGTGGTGTGAACCACCTTAAGCAGGGTGTTACCATTGATCTCCTTCTCTGCTCCGGTAAGGGGAGAAAGCAAAAGCAGCATCGAAAAGGCAAAAATAAACACCATTCTCTTCCGGTTTGCAGATCTATTCACAACTAATCCTCCTGCCTTGCAATGTTTGTTTATATAATTTTCGACTTACTAGTCAGGCGTTCCTTCTTCCAGAAGTTCCATTGCGAGCAGGGACATATTGGTATTTATTATAATCCGAGGTTTTTGTATTGTCATTCCACCTTTTCCAGGGGGGCTAGATCAACCAGCAGTTCTTTGATGCCTAAACCGGGAAAAGCTACTTTAATCCGGGCTTCTTGGCCTTCTCCCTCCATGGTTATGATTGTCCCTTGCCCCCACTTCCGGTGCACTACTTTATCCCCCGGCTGGTAATGAACGGCTCCGGCGCTCCGTTCCTGGGCAGTGGACGGCGCAGCCGCCCCATAGGGTCGGCGCGAGCTGAGGTTCGGCTCGGCGGGAGCGGTTGATTCGGTTTTCGGTTTTTCCATCCCATTGAGCAAAGCGGTGGGGACCTCCTGAATAAACCTGGAGGGCACTTGATACTGGGTGTTCCCGTACAAGGTACGGACCAGCGCGTAGGAGAGAAATAGCCGGCGGCGAGCCCGAGTCATCCCCACATAACAAAGGCGCCGCTCCTCCTCGATTTCGGCTTCATCCAACAAAGAACGGCTGTGGGGAAAGATCCCTTCTTCCATTCCGACCAGAAACACCACCGGAAACTCCAACCCTTTGGCCGAATGGATAGTCATCAGGGTTATCCCCGCTTGTTCCTGTTGATATTGATCAACATCAGCCACCAAGGCTACCGTCTCTAAAAACGCGCCCAGCGTTTGATCATCACTTTCCTTCTCAAACTCCGTCGTAATTGAGAGGAACTCATTGAGGTTTTCCATTCTACTTTCGGCTTCCACAGTTCCTTCCTGGCGCAAACTCTCCAGATAACCCGATTCTTCCATAATTCGTTTCGTTAAGAGGGAAATGGGTTCCGTTTCTCCCAAGGCCAACATCGCCTTTAAAAATTGACCAAATCCGGTCAGCGCATTCACCGCACGACTGGTTAAACCGGGGGGTTCTCCCACCCGACTAAAGGCCTCTACCGTACTTATTTGCTCGTCTTCAATAAAGGTAAAAAACCGTTCTACGGTTGTCTCCCCAATCCCCCGTTTCGGCATATTAATCACCCGTCGTAAACTAACCCGGTCATTGGGATTATATACCAGTTTTAAGTAACTGAGGAGATCCCGAATCTCCTTGCGGTCGTAAAAACGTTGTCCCCCAATCACCTGGTATGGCATGCCCTTTTGGATCAAAATTTCCTCTAAAACCCGGGATTGAGCATTAGTCCGGTACAAAAAGGCAAAATCGGAAAACTTCAACCCTTCAGTCCGCATCAGCTTCTCAATGGTCGCAGCGACTAACCAAGCTTCTTCCCGCTCATCAGCGGCTTTTAAGAGGGTAACCGGCGCTCCTTCTTCATTATCGGTCCAAAGGGTTTTCCGCTTCCGCGCATGGTTATTACCAATTACCTCATTGGCGACTTTTAAAATGTTCTGCGTCGAACGGTAATTCTGTTCCAATTTAACGACTTTAACCTCAGGATAGTCCTTTTCAAAATCGAGGATATTACGAATATCAGCGTTCCGAAAACCGTAGATTGACTGATCATCATCGCCCACTACACAAAGGTTACGATATTTTTTCGCCAACAAATGTACTAAAGTGTATTGGGCATGATTGGTATCCTGATATTCGTCGATCATGATATACTCAAACCATTCCTGGTATTTTCCCAGAACAGCAGGGAATTCCTGAAACAAGTGGATGGTCAGCCGGATTAGATCATCAAAATCAACCGCCATATTATCCACTAGTTTCCTTTGGTAGAGCGGGTATACTTTTTTGACGATCCCGGACCAGAAATCATCGGCCTCCGCCACATACTCCTGGGGTCCAACTAATTCATTCTTCGCCTTCGAAATCGTTGCCAAAACAGCCCGGGGGTGAAAATTAGTCTCACTTAAATTTAATTCCCGCAAAACTTCCCGTACGACGATTAACTGATCCTGGGTGTCATAGATGACAAAGTTATGATTAAGTCCGATCGCTTCCCCGTCCTGACGTAAAATCCGGACACAGGTAGCATGAAAAGTTGCCAGCCAAATCAGCCCCGCCTGTGGCCCAATTAAACCGCGCACCCGCTCCTTCATTTCCTGCGCGGCTTTATTGGTAAAGGTTACCGCCAATATCCGACGGGGTTCAATCCCATTATTTAAAAGCTGCGCAATCCGGTAAGTAAGCACCCGGGTCTTACCACTCCCCGCCCCTGCTAATATTAAAAGCGGTCCTTCAGTATGGTAGACCGCTTCGCGTTGCGCTGGATTAAGTTCATTACTCCATAATTCCAATGTAAAATCCCCCAAAAAATACTTGGTTTGCTAACTGCTAATCTATCACAGCCAACTTTCTGCTGTCAAGCCAAAAGCAGGCTTTCGGCAAAAAAAAAGGCCGTTATGCAAACGGCCTGTTTTACATGGCACTAGTATGTAAAACCAATTAGTTACTAGGCACAAACCCAAAGACGATGCCAGCAACACCCAGAATCAACGCGACAATGTTCAAAGTCTTGTTGGATTTGGTCTGTTTCTCAACCGCATCGAGTCTAGTCCCTTGTTCTTGAACTGTTGTTTCAAGAGTGGCGACTCTGTTCTCTAACAGAGAAACATTAACATCGCTGCGGGCATTTAACTCGTCCCATAATTCCTCTTCGAGGGTACGAAGGGCATCATAAACGTCGTCGGTCTGTTTGTCCAGCTCGTCACGGGTAACATAATTTTCCGCCAGGGACTGACGAATCAATTCCTTAGCCTGAGCTTCGGTCAGCGCAACGCGTCCGCCGTTCTCCGGGAGAGTACCGCCTGACGCAACGATCCCACTTTCCAAGTACTGCATAATGCGGGCAGTCAGCTCAACCATCTCATAACGGGTGGCATACCGTTCGCCTTTGAAGGTTCCGTCGGGGTAGCCCTTTAACAATCCGGCATTATATAACAATGCGAAATTGTCATAAGCCCAGTGGGATGCTTTCGGGGCATCCTCAAATGCACCCATTGCTACTGGAACGACCGAGAATAACATCGTGAGCACCACAAAGACAACCAGGGTTTTTCTCATTCTAATCCTCCTTTTTTAATATTTTTTGAGCCAAGGAGAACTGGAGATTTGTTCAATAACGCTTCATTCCCCCCAACCTCCAAAAAACAATATGGCTCTTAAATATCTTATTCTCTTTCCAGGATCAAATTCCTTCCTTTTTAGCTAGATATTTTCAAACATTAATTGGTATTTAATCCAAGTTATAATTATTCTATTCCTTGAAATCCCTCTCCTACTACTTCATGAACGTCGGTAATAATCACAAAAGCTTTTGGGTCCTCTTCTCTAACCAATTTTTTCAAGCGAATTTCTTCACCGCGCCCGATGACACAAAGGAGGATCTCCCGCGTTTGCCCCGAATAAACCCCCCGCCCGGACAGTCCCGTTATCCCCCGGTTTAGTTCGTCCATGATCCTAGTCGCGATCCGGTCAGAATGATCAGAAATAATATAGACGCCTTTTGAATAATTAAACCCTTCCAGCACGCCATCGATAAGTTTTCCGGTCACCACAACGGAAATCAAAGCGTACAACATCAATTCTACCGAGGCAAAAACGTAACCGGCCAGGGCAATGACCAGCCCATCCAAGACTAAAAGCGCCTGCCCCATCGTCAAACTGGTAAAACGGGCTAGTAGTTTAGCCGCCAAATCCGTTCCGCCGGTTGTCCCATGGTGGCGCAGGGCTAAACCAATACCCACCCCCGATAAAACCCCGCCCCACAGCGATCCGAGGAGCGGATCAAGGGTTAAAGGGTGAACAATCTGTCCCCAGTACTCAACGACGACCGCCAGCAGCACAGTGCCGAAGAAGGTCTTCATCCCGAACCGCGGTCCGAAAACAAACAAGCAGGCAAAGAAGAGGGGAATATTGACCAAGATGATCACCAGTCCCACCGGCCATCCCCATAGATAGTATAGCACAGTAGCCAAACCGCTGACGCCCCCGGCTGCGATTTTATTGGGAATCAAAAACCAGACCAGACCGAGCGCGGTTAAGTTCACACCGATAAAAATGATGAGATAATCAATAATTGCGGTTTTCAGGCGGTGACCATTCTCCTTCAGCCATGACATCCGTTTCCCCCCTCGCTTGCGCCCTTTTCGTTCCGCTCTCCATCCGGACCCGGCGGACAAAGGTGGGCAAAATCCGTAACCGGTGCCACCGGGCCGGTTCCCGCCATACCCGATAGGCCCATTCTAAACCCAAGGTCTGAAGCAAGCCGGGCGCTCTTTTGGTCCGGCCGGCCCATAGATCAAGCAAACCGCCAACGCCGATCCCGACCGCCACCGCTAAACTTCTCCACTGCTTGTCTAACCAAATCTCCTGGCGGGGCACACCCATCCCGACCAGAAGTAGATCCGGTCGTGTCCGGTTGATCATCGCCACGACTTTGCCATCATCAGCAGAGGAAAAATAGCCATGTGCCGAACCAACCACATTTAATCCGGGGTAACGGCGGAGGATATTAGCCGTTGCCTCTTCAGCTACACCCGGTTTCCCGCCAAGTAAAAAAAGACGCAGACCGCCCGCGGCGCAGCGCGCCAGGGTGGCTTCAACCAGATCTACTCCGGTCACCCGTTGTTGTTGTCTAAAGCCTGCCCGACGCAGCGCCCAAACAACTCCGGTCCCATCAGGAACAACCAGATCAGCGCTACGCAGCGCTGATCCTAATTCCGGGTTATCGAGGCCGGCCATCACCATCTCCGGGTTCAAGGTCGCCACCCGGATCCGTGCTTGCGGCTTAGAACGAATCGCTTCCGTCAGGAGACTAGCCACATTTTCCAGGTCAAAGAGGTGAACCGGAAACCCGAGGATGTTTACTGTCCGGGTAGGATCTGTTGTAACTGATGTAGCAGCCACCGCCGATCCTCCTCTCCTTTTTGCTCCATAATAGCGGCTTGACGCCTTACCTTTTGGTAATTGACCGTAGGATCAACCAAATGATCTTCAATAGCGGCCATGACACCCGCTGCCAAGTTAGGAGCGTTCCACGCCCAGCATGGCCAGGTCATTTGGTGACAAAAGGCGCTAACCTTCGGGTCGGCACTTAGGCCAATCCCCGGTAAACCGTACCTAGCCGCCAGTACCAGGCCATGGAGGCGCTCGCTGATTACCATCGTGAGTCCCATTGTCAGTTCCCCGAAGGCGGTCAAATCTTTAATATACTGCAGCGGCGGGCTGCCGATTTTCGCGGCTACTTCTTCCCCGCTCTGCCGATCCGCAGGTGAGAAAACCAGCAGTTTTATCGGGCCATAACGGGAAGCCAGCGTCATTAGGAAAGACTGTTTCGCCCGGCTTTCCCCCGGGCGCCAGATATAGCCGATGGTCGGTTTAGCGCTGCGCTTCCCAGCGGAAACACGGCTGTCCATTGGAAAGTCCCATAATGGGTCAACACCCACATAAAACCGGGGGTTCACCACTCCCATCTCCTGCAGAGCATTGCAAGAAGCTTGATCGCGACACCCAATGGCCAAGGTCTGATTTAAGACCGGACCAGCCACCCGTCGACCCCAGGACGACAAGGGACCAATCCCCTGTCCGGCCAGGATAATCTCCGCCCCTCGTGACCGCGGGATTTGCAAAAGGGTAAGATAGTAGAGTAGGCTTCGTTTACTGGATCGATCTTGGAAGATACTGCCCCCACCGCCAAGCAAGAGATCCCCAGGAGCCATCAACCGCTGAAGTTTCCACAAATTCCAGCGGTTTAGCACCGTATAATCACGGCTTTCCCTTTGCTGAGCTGTACTTTTTAACACAAACAGCTTTACGCCGGGAAAATGGTCCCGGATTAAACTTATGTAATAGGCGCTTAAAAGTTCATCTCCCAGGTTGCCGAAGCCATAATAACCAAAGAGAAATACTTTTGGCATCAACAACCCTCCAATCAACAGTTTTCCCGGCTGGCGTCGGCCGTAATCATGGCAAAACCGAACCAAAATAAAAAAACAAACAAAGGAACCACCCAAAGGCTCTCGGTGATTCCGGCCACCAACTGACCGACCACAGCCGCTTGCATCCCCCGTTCCAGCCGGAGCTTTTGATCGGAACTCCCGGAGCGGCCGGGCGCTTTCAATAACCGGTAAACCAACCCGGTAAAGAACAGCACCGCAGGTAAGCCCTTTTCCGCCGCTAATTGTAAATAATGGTTATGCGCATGATCAGCCCGGAGTGGACCCAAGATCGTCTGGAGCTTTCTACTTCCCCCTCCGGTGAGAGGATATTTCTCCACCAAAGCCCATGTTTCCTGCCAAATCCGAAAACGATAACGCACCGTCTCACTCTGGAGGGGGTTTTCACCCACCCGATCGGCTACTGAAGGAATGAAAGCCATCAATAAACAAATAATCAGCACTAAACGGCGGAGCTTCGCTTTTTCTCCGCGTCCCCAATAAAAAACCAACGCCACTAGGGCGGCCACCCATGCTGTCCGGGAATAAGTAAAAAGCAACGCCGGAATAGTGAGAAAAATTAGCCCTCGGTACAAGGGAACTGTCCACCGGCGACTGCTGGACTTCCCTTCCGTTGTACCGGCGAGTAAAATTGGGAGAAGAAAAGCCAAGAATAACCCGGTGCGATTGGGGTTATTCCAAAGACCGGTCGCCCGGAAGGGAAGTCTGGCCTCGGCATTTGACCCAACCCAACTGGGCGGAAAAGGCGGCGCGACGACCGCTTGGAGCAGAATCAACCCTATGGTCAGGGCGGCCCAAATTTGGAAGACCCAAAGCCACCGGCGATCCTTCTGCCCGTACACCCCGGCGGAAAACCCGGCGAAAGCTAAAACACTCTCCCGACTAAAATCCAACAATGAAGCAGCCAGATCAGGGGATAGGCAAGCAGAAAAAAAAGACCACCCTAGCCACAGAAAAAGCGGTCTGATCTTTTCCGTACGGGACTGGATAAAGAGACCCGGCAAAAAGAGGATAAAAGAAAGGGAATCCGCTGGTCGCAACAGAACGAGAAAGAAAGTGAAGATAAAGATCTGCGGCCAAAAGGCCGGGGTCCGGCGGTCGATCTTATTCACTAGCGGACCACCGCAATCCGGTTGATTCTTCCGGTAAACTCCACATACAACGTGTGAAACATCCGTTCCTGTCCGGCGCGGATGGTTTCTCGTCCGAAAAAGATCCCTTCGCGATCCACAACCTTTCCGGTTCGTTCCAAAACCAGGAGGAGATCCTCTGCGGTCGCGAGCCCTTGGGGAGCAAACTCGCCTAAAGTCCGCGACCGACGGACCGTTCCCGAAACCGTCGTTTTCTTGATGATTTTCCCCATAAATTCGCCCGACTTTCCATCCTTGACCCACTGTCCGACCGCAATTCCTGCTGCTAAATCCGGATCAAGCCGGTTCACAGCCACCTCAAAACGAACCGTTGCCATTGCTTCCTGGTCAACCCGGGGCCAAGCCTGGACCACCGTCCGGATGACCAGCACCAGCACGGCGACGCCAAGCAGTAAATCCACCCAGTGAATACGACCGCCAATCCGGCCCTTTTCATCACATAAAGCCACAACTTCCTCCGCACTTTAACCGCCGATCACTTTTTCCCGTTCTCCGGTTTGCACATTCAAGCGCCAAGTGCCCATCTTATCTTCTTCTCCGCTTTGCTTTACCCCGGCACTTACCCGCAGTAAAAGGCCTTTACTATCCGGTTCCCAGCGGACGAAAGAAACATTATACTGTTCCGGGGGAAAAGCCTGATTAAGCTGAAAGTTAAGTTTATTCGCCTCACTGACTTGATAAACGTCGACCCGGTCGGTACCGACAGTACTCCGGATCTCCGTTGCTAAATACCGGGTATCCGGCGAGAACGCCAACAGGTTAGTATGCTCCCCGTAAAAAACATCGACCGGCGTCAATTCAACCTGTTCCGGATCGGGCGTTTCACCCGTCCAGCTTAAGAGCCCTAGTGCCCCGTGGGTCCCCGTGGTTCCCAAGGCCGCCCGGCGGTTTTCCGGATTCAGAATCACTGTCGCATAACCGGCACGACCTGCTTCCAGTTGAAGCTCCCTCCCCGTACTGCTCATCCATTCCGGGAAGTCTTGAAGGTTAAAAAGTTTAACTTCGTTTTCTCTCCCCTCAGCGCGGCTGACCCAGATTAGATCATGGCCTTGCCCTTTAAGTTCCACAATCTTTAATGGGCGGGCCGAAGAGATCCGGTATTCTTCATCACTAAAACTGACAATCAAATCCTCGGTGATATTAGCGGCTTGTGGTTGGGTCCGGTCGATCTCCTGGAGGTTAGTGGCAAAGGCGAATCTTCCTTCCGCCAAATCCGATTCATCCATGATTTTATAACCGATAAACTCCCGATTAGCGCCGGCACGCAAGTTTAGATCCCCGCTTTGATAATCATTCCACGCTTCTTCGGTTAAGTAGCCCCGCAGGTTTTCTTCGCTCTCATCGGCGAGACGGGCGTTCATATACGAGTACAACAATTCCCTGGCTTCCATCCGGCTACCCTGTGGCGCCACCGGTTCACGTTCTGGCGGGCTTAAGTAATCCCACAGATTACAACCTTGAAACGAGAGCACCAAAAAAAGGGAGAGCATTTTATAACCAGCGGTCATGTATCTCCACCTCACTACTTTGTTTTTCTTATGCTCCCCTTTCTTGGTTAAGTTTAAACCGCGTACCATCAACCCCAACGCAAAAAGCTTCGCAAAGAACTTTATTGACGGCTTTCGTAACTTATGTGAAAAAAGAAAGGTTTTCACCACAGCTTCTGGAATTAAATATAAAATCTTTACTTAATTTTATGGAGGCGGAGATTTTGGGCAGCATTCAGTTCAACCTAAACAAAAAACGGTGGCTTCTTTTCCCCCTCATTACGCTTTTACTTTGCTCCACCCTTACGCTCCGCGTGACTGCAGAAAACCAGCTGGTCGCTGCCGGAATCTATGTGGACTCGCCTCCAGGCCAGGAAGTCGAAGGCGAAGCGGTTGTCACCTACATCTTTCGGGTCGAAAATCGGACCACCGTTCCGGTTTCTATGGCGGTAAGGGCAGTATCGTCGGAGAACTGGCCCCTCCTGCCTCCTCCGGAGGAATTAACGCTTGCCCCTGAGAGCGAGGGGTTTATCGTCTGTACCTTACTGACCCCGAAAACGGTAGCAGCGGGGACTGAAGATCAACTCTCTTTGGTTTTAAGCGGACCTGAGATCGATAACACCTTTACGGTAACTACGGTCGTCAAAGCCATTCGTCAGCTTAGATGGGAACCCCATCCGCTTTTACGGGCCGAAGCCGGGGAAGAACTCCTCATTCCAGTTCGCCTCAGCAACCTGGGCACAACCGCTGAACAGATCGAACTGGATGTTTACTCCACCCAAGGCTGGCCCGTCTATTGGCGCAATCCAACTTTGAATCCTCTTCTCCCGGGTCAGGAAGATAAAGTAATCATTAGTTGCCTCGTCCCGGCCCCCACTCCGGCTGGAACGGTGGAAGAGATCACCCTTCGTTTACAGGATGGTAGTCCGGAAACCCAATCCTTGAAATTGAAAATTTTGATCACAGCAGCGCAAAACCCCGGGGATCAAGATTTAACGATTCCCGTTAGTTCTAATCTTAATTTTCAGTACTTACCTCCAACCGCCAGCACCACCTTGCCTTGGAACCTAGCCTGGAGAACCAGCGGCAATCTGTTCGCCAATACTCATTTTGATTTTTTCTTGAACAGCGCTCCCTACTCCCCCCAGCCGACTGCCGCCTACATGGGAGTAACCGGTGAACAGTGGGCCTTGCGTCTGGGTGCCTTAGGTCATAATTGGGATGGTCTCATTCCACCTCCCACCTACTCCTCCTCCCTCTATTATCAAGATCAACGGTCAACACCGTGGAGTATCTGGGTTGGTCCCACTACCCCGGAGGCCACTCCCCTGTGGTGGGGTTCGCGGATCGATCTTAACCAGTATGGCCTCCGCTTGAATTATCTACATAACCTAGAACCAGATCATCATTTCCAACACGCTTTAGCAGGCAATTATCAGCTTTATGCTTCCCCGCTTTACGGTTGGAAACTAGATCTGGAAGGAGCAGTCGGACTAGGCGAAACCGATCCACTTACCCAAGGCGGAATTGTCCTCACCCATCGGAATGAAAAGCGGGAATTATCAGGGGGGATGCATACCGGAACCGATTTTTACTCCCTGAACGCTTTTCAAGAAATTGGCTTCACCGCGTATACCGATACTCCGCAAGATCTCCGGATCACCTCCGGTGTGACTTGGCGGACGGAAACACCTCCGGCCGATCTTACACTCCGGAGTAATAAACTCTGGACCGATCTGACCAAGAACCATCACCGACTGGGTTTAGCCTATACGCACCGTTCCGACGGGAACATTAAAGAAATAAAATCCGGTACCACTTGGCGCCGACCGCAAAGCACGATAACTTTATCGGCAAACTATAGTCAAGAAGATTTGAAGTTAATCCGGCAAGCCTTAATAGTAGGAAGCCGGTACCGCTACCGGCTGTCCGCCGATAATTATCTGGAAGCAATCTTGAGCGAGTCCCTCACCTATCAGCAGGAGACGCTTACCCATTTACCCGAGTTGGGGGTTAAATGGCGCTATATATCTTCCCAAAAACCTTGGGATTGTTTTGGTCTCGTCCAGTGGGAACTACCGTCGGCTCCTTTTGCCAAAATTAAAACCTTCCAATCCGGGTTCGGTTCCCAAACTGCCGCCGGTACAGCTTGGCAGATCTACGCCCAACTTTTCTTCCAAGGACAAAACCCGGTTTATAGCATGAACTTACGCCTGCAGCATCAGGATCTCTACTTCATGCCTTCCCCCTGGCGCGGGATCCACGGCAAAGCCTTCGTCGATCTAAACCGAAACGGACTCTACGACCAGAACGAACCAGGCCTCTTAGGACTACCGGTTTACCTGAATGGAAATCAAGTAACGGAAACCAAGGAAGATGGTAATTGGGAAATTGCCTTTACCGGCGCTGGCCGCCAGCTCCTAGAATTCCCCCGTGAGTACCAGGGCTATTACACCTTGCAACCCAGAAAGGAACTGACAACTGAGCTACACAAATCCATCTCCGTGCTTATCCCTTATCTTCCCCCAACGGATGTTAGAGGTCAGGTCTTTATCGACGCAAACGATAACAAGCACTTTGACCCCGCTGAGGAAGGATTATCTTCCGTTCTGATTGCCGTCTATGACCAGAACCACCAGCTGATCACGGAAAAAAGCGCCGATCAAAGTGGCGCCTTTTTCCTTACTTTGCTCCCTGGCAACTATCAACTAGAACTTGATGAGGGTTCTTTACCTGACGGATATGCTAAACCTAAACCTTTACCGTTCAAAGTAGCAACCGAAGCCACCCTGGACCTTTTCATTCCCATCCAACCGCTGATGAAAGAGGTTGAATTCTTTAGTGAAGAAATTTTCCCACCCGCATTTTAACTGGCTTTGATTTTCATCCTTTCAGGTGTCCTGGCGGTAGCCAGGGTGAATGACTACCTAGAAAATACTAGTCTGTCGATTCTCCCGGCTCAAATTTCGGCAAATCTAGCTAGCGACGCCGCTCCGAATGACCAGCTGTGGTGGCCTCTGAGGCTTGTCGACTCACCTGGCTTTATTTCAAATCACTTCGTGATGTTTAGAGGTAGCCAGGTGAGCGACTAAAGTGATGATAGCTGGTAATAAACTTTAACCTTATATTCTTCGGAACTGGCGTATTCAACCCCCCGTAATACTAAGCGGAAATAAACGTTTAGCTCACGCCAGCCGTTGGTATAACTTCCCTCCGTCAAAACCTGTTCGGCTAAAGTTAAGGGTTGCCAGTCCTTTCCGTCCAGCGACCATTCGATCGCCCCCTCACCGAGGCTTTGAACGGTCTCACCACTAATCAGCAAACGCCACCGGGTCTCCCCATTGGCAAAAACCCGCACCGGCAAATACTGAGTGGTTGAGGTCGGGGTATAGTAAGCCGGATAAACCGGCGCTGGATACGGCTGTTCCGCCTTGGGGTGGGCAAGATCAAAGGCAATCTCACCGGAGCCCATTTCCATCTTGAGCATTTCCGGGATTTCTACCGTAATCGTATGTACATTCTGATCTTCGTTGGCCTGGGCTTGTGCAGTTAGAAACAGTAGTAAAAACAAAATCCCAGTAAACTGCAGAAATAGGCAGGAGCGTTTCATTACTCTCCCTCCGCAGATCACAGGGACGCCATACATAGTACAAAATTGGAGAAGATTTCTTCGGCGGCCCGGCGATCATTGTGCTTCCACTTTAGACCCGTGGCTTTGCGCCCCCGCCTTTCAACGGGTTTGCTATTTTCAAGAAATCCGCTTAAGTAATTTAATTATACACTAAATTGTTACAAATAGCAAATCTTTTTACGCCACCTTTTACAGATAAATCATTGTTAAGGTCAGCGTACTGTTATAACGGCCAGGGGCTTCATCGCCTTGCAGCGCCAGACGGAAAGAAAGACTATGGTATTGAAGGAATCCGGAAGCCTGCTCATGGGTTAAGATGATCTCTTCTTTACCAGCCCGTGGCATCTTATGGTAATTATTCTCCCCCAGCTTCCATTCCATCTGTTCTAGGGGGATCTGGTCCACCCCGGAGACAAAATCAACACCAGACAAAAATACTTGCCATTTTGAATCCCAGGTCAGGATTAGAAAGTTGAGCGCCTCTTCCGCCTCAAAATATTCCAGCGCGGGATTAACAGGGTCAGTTTTTAATTCGCCCATCCTGACATAGGGGGTGGTAATTATGAGCAGGCCGCTGGTCCCATAGTTATCCGTCGTTCCCGCCTGTACTGGGATGGTAATCACAACCAGCATTAACCAGAATACGAGTAGGCCCTTGCTCCGGCCCATGATAACACCTCCTATGGCACAAATAACGTATAAGTAATCGGGGCGGTGTAGGTTCCTCCCCGTTCATCTCCGCTTAAGTCCAGACGATAAGAGATCGTTTTAGTGTGTTTCAAACCGCTCTCTTTATTGTAATCCCGCTTGCGGGCCAGTACGGCATAACTACCCGACGGGGGCATCTCCCGGTAGGGTCCCTGATCTGCTCGCCATTTTAGGCGGGTAATCGGAATCGTCCGGTCGACATTGGAAAAATCAGTAGCCGCGATCCTTACCTCCCACTCGGAGGGGATATTACAACGATAGTCAACTCGAACCGCATTAATTTGTTCATAAGAAAGCTGACGATTGCCGCGAGGCGTTCCTAAATCCACCACCGATGTGGAAAGGGCAATTTCGACCCGTTCCGGGATGGTAAACTCCAGGACAGCATCGGCTGTTGTGATGGGAAGGGAGATCAACAGCAACAATGAAAGTCCGACCAAGAAGAAAAGGCTTTTACGCATAACATTCCTCCTTTTCTTGACTATTGCACGGAAAAGACCCTTTGATAACCGGCTAGTTTGGAACCGCCGTAATCCAAAATAGCAATGGCAATATAATTCCCGGGTTTTAACTTCAGTTCCTCCTGAAGCCGGAGCGTCCTCTGGCTTTGGGGAAGTATTTTAAACTCGGGGATCATCATCGTCCCGACTGTTTTGTTTTGGAAGTCTTTGATTTGAATCTGTCCGGTGGGTTCAAGGATGGTATCTCCTTCGTTCGTAAAGGTGACCTGAGCTGTAAATCGAGGCTGGATGTTCAGCAAATCCTGTTGGATCTGAAAAGCATCAATCCGCCCTCGATGGGCAACGGTTCCGGGGACGGTAATCGTAATACTACCACCCACCCGACCGCTCATCCTAACCCCACTAGTTTGCAATACCGAGTAAGGAATAAATTCCACAAAAAACATGCTCCAGTAATCTCCCGGCCTCGTCCCCTCCGGCACCCGGCCGCTAATGGTTACTAATCTTTTGCCCCCAGCCGGTAACAGAAATTCCTGGGGTTCCATCCGTAACCATGGAGTAGCTGCTCTTGCCTCCGGTGGAGGCTGGGAATAAAACTGAACAGTACCATTCGGATCAATATTCCAATCCATAAAGTAGGTTTTCACCCTGATCTCTTGCTCATTTGATCCGTAAACCTCGATCTGTCCCTCAAAATACTCCCCAGCCCTAGCGGTAAACTGAAGACGCGGCGGCGTGACACTGATACTGGTCGCTTCTGCTGTGAAGGCGAAAAAGCCCACCATAATGGTGAGCAAAAGGAGCCTTCGCCAAATTGTAAAGTTCAGTTTCATCTTCTTGATTGACTACACCTACTTTTACTAACGAATAAAACTATATTGGGCTGTTTGGGTTGTTAAAGTGCAACTAGAGTATAAGTAACCTCACTGGTGTATTGACCGGCGTGGATATCCCCCGGATAACGGACAGCATAATAAATATCTGTAGTGGTGTTCACCGGCTGCCGACTACCAGCAACTTCGGTTTCGCCTGCCGACATCTGATTGTTAATGGCATCGGGATTGGTACCCCAACTCAAATTCGTTACCGAAAAAGTGAGATCAGGATCACTCCCATGGATAAAATCGCTGGCTTTAACATTTAATGACCAGCCGTTGGCATGATTGCAACGATAAGAAACTTTTAGTGGATTCTGAGTAACCAGGGTGTTTTGCAGCTCGCCAAAACTACCTAAATCCATCCGTGTTTCTGATAAACTTAGTTCCAAAAACTCAGGAATCGTCACCACGATGTCGTGGCTTTGCTCGGCGGCCAATACCGTCACGATGCTCAACAGTAGCAATAAGGTCGGTAAAACTACTTTTAAACCTCTCCGCATAATTAAAGATCCCTCCTGTCCATAATTGACAAACAAAAAAACCGGCTTAAAGGTAAAAATACCTCTAGCGCCGGTTTCACTACTCACTCATCCCAAGCCAAGTGACCATTTAAAACTCGGGAATCATCGTTCCGCTATCATATGTAATATTTGGTTGCTTTCTACATTATAAACAGAATGGTATCGCTTGTCAAAGCTTTTTTCGATTTTTAGAATAAAACTAAAATGCAAGTTTAATTGCCTTACAATTACTGCCAATCCCAATGTTTTAAGCGGCCATTTCTTTCGCGGTTTTATAACCGTGAATTTTTCTTGGGTAGTTGTTCATCCAGTGCTCGATCCTTTTGATCTCCTGGGCAGTATAATTACTGATGTCAGTGCCTTTGGGGATGAAGCGCCTTATTAACCTGTTACCGTTTTCGTTCGAACCTCTTTCCCCTGAACTATATGGATGTGCATAATAAACTTTAACACGTATTTCACCCTGTTTAATGATGGAACCCTCTAACTCCGAGCTATTCAAGAATTCTGGACCGTTATCAACCGTTATTGTTTTAAATTTCTGCGAAAACCTTTTGCCATACCTTCTTTCTAGCCGATCAAGTTCTTGTTTTACGGAGGACTGGGTTCTGTTGGGCATCTTTCTAATAATCTCTTCCCTGCTCTTTCTTTCAGTAAGCACCAGTAGAACCGCCCCACTATCGCCTTTTCCCCCGACTACACAATCCATTTCCCAGTGCCCGTATTCTTCTCGGTTTTCAATGTGCTTTGGCCGTTGCTCGATACTAGTGCCCTTTAAGTTCTTCAAGGCCACTCTGACTCGATGGTACCGGCCCTTTTTCTTGTGTCGTTTTATGGGCAAATCCTTGTTTGTGATATTAGCAAAAACTTCCTTGTCTATGTAATTATATAAGGTCTTGGTGCAGATACTTGTCTTGAATTCTAGGCCTTTAGCACGTATTTCCCCTATGACAGCATCCGGAGAATATCTATCCTGTATTATCCGTTTTTCGATATGCCTTGCCAGTTTATGGTCATGGCCTATCTTCAAACCGGCTCCTTTGTTCTGTCCGTTTTCAAGGTACTTACGATGCCCAACATCGGCGCAATATCTGAATGTATAGGTTAAATCGCTATTTAACATTTGGACTGTTCCTCGGGCTATTTCCCTCTCGATTGTTCGTCGATGCTTCCCTAGGACTACCGCAATTTCTTTACTTTTCTTTTTCTCTTTCAACAATATTTCAATTTGATATCTTTCCATCTCGGTTAGGTGTTTAAACCGCCTTTGCTTTGTGGTATTATTTAAGTGACTCATGTTCAATCCTCTCCTGTCTGTTTTGGTTTAGTCACTTAAAACAATAGCAGATGGATTGACGTGAGTCATCTGTTTTTTAGGATCTGGGCAATTAATTATACAATGAACC
>DOID01000165.1:0-967 GCA_003511465.1 Bacillota bacterium
CCCCGGGGAGGATTTTACCCAACAGAAGAGAAAGGATACTGGGTTGAAGTGAAATACTATTTAGATTAGGGGGGATTTCCATGTTGGTATACGGTGCATTGGTTCCGCACCCGCCGATTATCCTAACGGAGATTGGAGGGGCGGAGACGAAAAAGGCGGAAAAAACCGTACAGGCGATGGAAGGCCTAAGCCAAAGTCTGGCGGCGGTAAAGCCGGAGACGATCTTGATCTTCTCCCCCCATGGTCCGGTTTTCCAGGATGGACTAGCGCTGCGGGGTGGTAGACGCTTATACGGGGATTTGGCCCGTTTTGGTGCAACTAAAACCTGGGAATGGCAAGTTGATCAAGAGTTAATCGAAAGCATCCTAGCAGAAACCGCGCAAGCGGATCTGCCTTGTCTGGAACTAACTGACGAGCAGCTTTTACGGTATAGAATTGAACCGGAGCTGGATCATGGTGTACTTGTTCCCTTATCCTTTCTGGCCAACCCTGAGGCTCGTCTGGTAGCCACGGGGATGTCACTTCTGCCCTGGCTAGAACAGTATAAGCTTGGGATGGCCATTGGGCGAGCCATACGGAGTTTGCCGCAGCGGATTGCGGTAATTGCCAGCGGGGACCTTTCCCATTGTTTGCTCCCCGGCACTTCAGCGGCTTATGATCCGCGAGGGAAAGAATTTGACGAAACCTTGATTGGTTTATTAAAAGCACAAAACTGGGAAGCCCTTTTTGAGCTTGATCCGGTACTGGTGGAGAAAGCCGCCGAATGTGGTTTTCGTACCATCCTAATGTTGCTCGGCGTCTTTGCCGGCTTCAAAGTGGAAAGCGAAGTTTTGAGCTATGAAGGACCGTTTGGGGTGGGCTATGGCGTAGTTTCTTTTACCCCAAAAGGGGAGGACAAGTCCGGAACGGATCTCCTTGCACACCTGCGCCAGCGGCGCACAGAAACGATCCAAAGCCGGCGTGGGGC
>DOID01000165.1:1274-1593 GCA_003511465.1 Bacillota bacterium
CTGAAGAGATTAAGCATAATGCGATTGCCGCTGCTTTTCAGGACCCCCGGTTTGATCCGGTCCAAGCCTGGGAACTACCCGATCTGGTATATTCGGTGGACCTGATTAAAACCCCGGAACCGATCGCGGGCCCGGAGGCTTTAGACCCGCAAAAATACGGAGTGATCGTCCGGGAGCGGGGGAAGATTGGTCTCCTCTTGCCCATGCTCGAGGGGATTGAAACCGTCGAGGAACAGGTCAGGATCGCCAAACGGAAAGCAGGGATTGATCTCGACGCCAAGGTGGAACTAGAGCGGTTCGAAGTGATCAGGTATCATTA
>DOID01000165.1:1717-6325 GCA_003511465.1 Bacillota bacterium
TCATTAAGGAGGGCTTGATGGGCACGAAAGAAGCGGCTTATTATCGGGTTTTACCAGACGGAAAAGTCCTTTGTACCCTTTGCCCCCATGCCTGTCGTCTCGGGGAAGGGGAGCGTGGTCGTTGCCGAGGGCGGGTGGCCCATGGCGCCAAGCTTTTTGCGGCAAATTTCGGACAGGTCTCGGCCCTAGCCCTTGACCCGATTGAGAAAAAGCCCTTATACCATTTTCACCCCGGCGCATTGATCCTGTCGGTGGGTACGGTCGGTTGTAATCTGCATTGCCAATTCTGTCAGAACTGGCAGCTCGCCCAGGAGGAGGCAGAAACGGAGGAGATTTCCCCGGCTGACTTAGTTGCTTTGGCCGTCCAGCTTCAAGCCCAAGGGAACATTGGAATTGCCTATACTTACTCCGAACCACTGGTGTGGTACGATTATCTGCTGGAGACGACCAGGCGGGCGCACCGGCAGGGTTTAAAAAATGTCCTCGTCACCAACGGCTATTTTAACCCTGAACCGTTAAGGGAATTACTCCCTTATCTTGATGCGGTCAATCTTGACATCAAAGGGCCGGACCTTTTCTACCAAAAACGGTGCGCGGGACACTTAGGGCCGGTTCAGAAAACAGCTCAGCTACTGGCCGGTCGGGTTCATCTAGAAGTAACCAGCCTCTTAATTCCCGGTGAGAATGATCACAGAGACCAGCTTAAAGCGTTGATTCGTTTTCTGGCCGACCTTAACCCCAAGCTTCCCCTGCATTTTTCGCGCTATTTTCCCCATTACCGGTTGGAAATCCCCCCGACCCCCCTGGCAACGCTGGAGGAAGCTTATGACTTGGCGCGGGAAGAATTATCCTATGTGTATCTGGGGAACATTGGCAATACCAAGTATAGTTCAACCTATTGTCCTCAGTGTGGAGCCTTACTGGTGGAAAGAAGGGCAAAAGTAGTGGCTTCCGGCATCAAAGACGGGCAATGTGTGGCGTGCGGAGAAGAGGTTGATTTTAGCTTATGATTCAGATTTATACCGGAGATGGCAAAGGAAAGACGACGGCAGCGGTAGGTCTGGCGGTCCGTGCCCACGGACACGGACTGCGGGTGGCCGTCTTCCAGTTTTTGAAGACAGCACAGGAAAACGGTGAAGCGCGGGTCCTGCGCGGTTTGGGCATCGATTGTCAGCAGTATGGTTCGGGCCGTTGGCTGGTCGACCGGGAGCCGGACCGGGCAGAACTGGCCCTAGCCGCTCAGGGTTGGGCTGAGGTGGAAAGGGCAGTGGCCACCGGCTACCAGTTGGTGGTCTTGGATGAGATTAGCCATGCGGTGAACGGGGGATTGCTCCCCCTTGAACAGGTCAAGTCATTGCTGGAGGAAGCGCCGACTGACGTGGAACTGGTCTTGACCGGGAGGGCAATGCCGGAAGAGTTCTTAGTCTTGGCTGATTTAATTACCGAAGTACGGGCGGTGAAACACCCCTTTACGCGCGGGATTGAAGCCCGCAAGGGGATTGAATATTAAATGGCTCACGCTGACTATTTGGCATGCTTTTCCGGCAGGAAAAAGCGATTGATTGCATAAGATCAGCATATATATATTTAACAGAAAAAGTGATCAAAGGAGTTTGAAGACAATGAAAAGAAAAAATGTAAATTTCCTCTTGCTCACGGTCTTCGTTTTGTTACTGGCGACCGGAAGTAGGGCGGAGGCGAAAGGAATCTTCGGTGGTACGGATTTAATCAATACCCCGACTAACCGCGCTTTAGCGCAGGGCGGGTATACCCTTGGTGCCCATATAGATGAACACGGGCATGGCCGGGTTCAACTAGATTTTGGCTTGGTTCCTGAGTTTGAACTAGGGGCTGCCCTTGATTTAGGAAAGAACTATCATGATTTATCAGCTCGTTTTAAGTACCGGCTCATCCCCGAGACCAAAGATAGTTTTGGTTTAGCCTTGGGGATCCAGGATATCGGCAAGGAGCACTTTTCCCCTTACGTAGTGATCGGTCATGTGTTGTCTCCGTATAATCTGCGCTGGAATTTTGGACTGGGCGGTGGACAGCTCGGGGGGATTTTCTTTGGGATGAGTAAAGTATTGAATCCGTCCGAATTTCCGCAGGTAACCTTAACCGGTGAGTATGATGCCTCCGGTTTAAATTTAGGCGCAAAAATCAACTTAAACAAGGGTCTTCTACTCAACGTAGGTGTACTTGATATGGACCACTTTGTGGTTGGTTTGACCCTTTCGAATTAAGGAAATGCCTAATTAAATTATTCCCCAAGAAGCGCTGGTTGTGACCGAGCTTTTGGCGGTCATTTACCAGTCGGCAAAAAAATTGTTCAGAAAAATTCGGTATAGTCGTGCTTTGCGGCTATGCCTTTTTTGTTTAGTTAGGTAAGTAGATGGCACGTAAATACTTCGCAAATGCAGAATTATTATGGTATAGTTGAAGAAATAGTGCTATAATGGAAAAATTTGAGATATAGAGACCTTAAAACGTTTGTTCGGCGCTTGGTGTCGATTTTAAAGATATTATGGAATTAGTGCCGAATACAGCTGGAGAAAGGAAGTAAAGATATGCTTAATAACAAAAAAGAACAGGAACGTACGGAACTACACCGTACGATATGGAATATTGCCAATGATCTTAGAGGCAGTGTAGATGGCTGGGACTTTAAACAATATGTCCTTGGGATGCTTTTTTATCGTTACATCTCCGAGAACATTACCTCTTACATAAATGCCGGAGAACATGAAACCGGAGATACCACATTTAATTATGCTAAGCTTTCAGATCATGAAGCAGAGCAGGCACGCCAAGATTTAGTTAAAACAAAAGGCTTTTTTATTCTTCCGAGTGAGCTTTTTGGAAATGTTCGTGCTTGTGCAAAGGACGATGAAAACCTGAATGAAACTCTGGAGCGCATATTTAGCAATATTGAGGCATCAGCCCAAGGGACAGACAGTGAAGACAATTTTAAAGGCCTGTTTGATGATATAGATGTTAACAGCAATAAGCTGGGCAATACTGTAGCAAAACGTAATGAGAAGCTGGTTATACTTTTGGATTCTATTGCTGAGATGAAGCTGGGAGATTATAAGGATAATACAATTGATGCCTTTGGTGATGCCTATGAATTCTTAATGAGTATGTACGCATCTAATGCTGGGAAGAGCGGCGGCGAATATTATACGCCACAGGAGGTTTCTGAGCTGCTTACTCGTCTTACACTAGTGGGGAAAACCGAAGTCAACAAGGTATATGACCCTGCTTGTGGTTCCGGCTCCCTACTCTTAAAGTTTGCTAAAATCCTCGGAAAAGAAAACGTACGTCTAGGGTTCTTCGGCCAAGAAATTAACATTACCACTTATAACCTGTGCCGAATCAATATGTTTCTGCATGATATTGATTATGATAAATTTGATATTGCCCTTGGCGACACTTTAACAGACCCTCTACATTGGGATGATGAGCCTTTTGAAGCCATAGTTTCAAATCCGCCATACTCGATAAAATGGAAAGGCGCTAGCGATCCGATTCTAATTAACGATCCACGCTTTTCACCAGCTGGAGTGCTTGCACCAAAATCTAAGGCCGACCTAGCCTTTATTATGCACAGCCTTTCATGGCTTGCCACAAATGGAACAGCAGCGATTGTATGCTTTCCTGGGGTAATGTACCGCGGCGGTGCAGAACAGAAAATTCGTCAATATCTAATTGACAATAATTATATCGACTGCGTGGTTCAGTTGCCAGATAACCTATTTTTCGGTACGAGTATCGCTACCTGTATCATGGTGCTCAAGAAATCAAAATCAGAAAACAGCACTTTATTTATCGATGGATCAAAGGAATTCGTCAAGGTTACAAATAACAATAAGCTTACGCAGGACAATATCGATAACATTTTGGATGCCTTCAAAACAAGAAAGGATCTTGCACACTTTTCAAAGCTTGTACTAAATAGCGAAATCGCAGAGCAGGATTACAACCTTTCTGTCTCCACCTATGTAGAACAGGAGGATACCAGGGAGAAGATTGATATTGTTGCCCTTAATGCTGAGATAAAGGAAATTGTGGCGCGGCAGCAGGTTTTGAGAGATGAGATTAGTAAGATCATCGCGGAAATAGAGGTGAGCAAATGAGTAGATTAGAAGAATTAATTGTTGAATTTTGCCCAGACGGGGTGGAATTTAAACGGTTATGTAATGTTTTGACAATACGAAACGGTAAAGACTACAAGGGATTTGACGTTGGTGATATCCCTGTCTACGGTTCGGGAGGCATTATTGCCTATGTTGATCAATCTGCATATGATAAACCTTCTGTACTTATTCCGAGAAAAGGCTCTATTGATAAGTTGTATTATGTCGATATGCCATTTTGGACAGTAGATACAATTTTTTATACAGAAATTAATAATGAAATTATCGAACCAAAATTTGTTTTTTATTTTCTAGAAGCACAACATATTGAAAGACTTAACACAGCTGGAGGGGTTCCGAGTTTAACACAAGCTGTATTGAATAAAATTTTTATCCCCCTCCCACCCCTACCAATCCAGCGTGAAATTGTCCGTATTCTGGACAATTTCACAGAGCTTACAGCAGAGCTTAC
>DOID01000165.1:6450-13489 GCA_003511465.1 Bacillota bacterium
AGCTTACAGCAGAGCTTACAGCGAGAAAAAAACAGTATAACTATTATAGGGATTTACTGCTGACGTTTAGTAATGATGTTGAGTGGAAGACGTTGGGAGAGGTTGCTGTGAATCTTGATTCAAGGCGTAGACCTGTCACTAAAGGGAATCGTAAGGCTGGCGAATACCCGTATTATGGAGCTTCTGGCATTGTTGACTTTGTAAGCGATTATATTTTCGATGGCGATTATTTGTTGGTTTCCGAAGATGGTGCAAATCTTGTGGCGAGAGCAATGCCTATTGCCTTTTCGGCATCTGGAAAGATGTGGGTAAATAACCATGCGCATGTTTTAGAGTTTAAAACATATGCAGAAAGGAAATATATTGAATACTACCTTAACATGATTGACTTGAGTCGTTTTATATCTACTGCGGCACAACCAAAATTGACACAAGACAATCTTAACAAGATACCAGTTCCTGTCCTGCCCCTCACCGATCAAGAATGCATCGTCGCTATCCTCGACCGCTTTGATGCTTTGTGCAATGACATAACCAGCGGTCTGCCCGCTGAAATTGAAGCACGACGCAAGCAGTATGAGTATTATAGGGACAAACTGTTAACCTTTAAGGAGGTGACAGCATGAGTACATACAATATCGTCGCCAGCACTGACGAAGCAACGGTTGTTGCTGAATATGCTGCTGAATATAATGCCCGCTCCGAAAGATACCAGAGTGAAGCGGAGCTTGAGCATGAATTTATTCGTCTGCTGGCCTCACAGGGGTATGAATTTCTGACAATCAACAATGAGGCTGCATTAGTAGCAAACCTGCGCAAGCAGCTTGAATTGCTCAATGGCTTCACCTTTACGGATAGCGAGTGGGACAGATTATTTGCCGAGAGTATTGCTAATAACAACGAGGATATTGTAGAGAAGACCCGAAAAATTCAGGATGACCATATACAGATATTGAAACGGGATGATGGAACAACCAAGAATATCTACCTGCTTGATAAAAAGAATATTCATAATAATTGTCTACAGGTGATCAACCAGTATGAGGAATCAGGCGGTACACATGAAACGCGGTATGATGTGACGATTCTCGTAAATGGGCTTCCCCTTGTTCATGTGGAGCTGAAGCGGCGTGGCGTTGCTATCCGTGAAGCTTTTAATCAGATTAACCGTTACCAACGAGATAGTTTTTGGGCTTCGTCAGGACTATTTGAGTATGTGCAGATTTTTGTGATTTCCAACGGTACACATACAAAGTATTATAGTAACACCACGCGGAACGCTCATATTAAGGAGCAAAGCGAAAGCCACCGCCGGAAAAGCAAAAAAACAAGCAACAGCTTTGAGTTTACAAGCTTTTGGGCGGATTCAAACAACAAAGTCATTGCCGACCTCGTCGACTTCACGAAGACATTTTTTGCCAAGCATACTATTTTGAACGTACTGACAAAGTATTGTGTATTTACATCTGAGGAGTTGCTGCTTGTCATGCGTCCCTATCAAATAGTAGCCACGGAACGCATATTGTTGCGTATTGTAGTTTCAACCAACTATAAAACAACCGGGACAATTGCTGCGGGTGGATATATCTGGCACACAACAGGCTCGGGAAAAACATTGACCAGTTTCAAGACAGCACAATTGGCTTCCACTCTGTCTTATATCGACAAGGTACTTTTTGTTGTTGACCGTAAAGATCTAGACTACCAGACCATGAAGGAATACGACCGCTTTGAAAAGGGCGCGGCGAACGGTAATACCTCCACAAGGGTGCTTCAGCGCCAACTGGAAAACAAAGATGAAAAAGGTAATCCCCATGAATACAAGATTATTGTAACGACCATTCAGAAGCTGGATGTGTTTATCCGAAAAAACAAACAACATGATATTTATAGAAAACACGTTGTATTAATCTTTGATGAGTGTCATCGTTCCCAATTTGGGGATATGCATCAGGCGATTACAAAGAACTTCAAAAACTATCATCTTTTTGGCTTTACCGGGACGCCGATATTTGCTGCGAATGCCGGTTCGGGCGGTAATCCAATGCTACGGACAACGGAACAGGCTTTTGGTGGGAAACTACATACCTACACCATTGTAGATGCTGTCAATGACGGAAATGTGTTGCCCTTCAGGATAGATTTTATCAATACGATTAAGATGCCAGACTACATTAGTGATAAAAAAGTATATAGCATAGACCGCGAAAAGGCCTTGGCAGACCCAAAGCGCATTAGTGAAATAGTTGCCTATGTTCTCGAGCACTTTGACCAAAAAACAAAACGTAGTAGTTTTTATACTTTCTCTGCGAAGTGGGAAGAAACCGACAAACAAGACGCAAAGAAAATGATTGAAAAACGGGAAACAAGACGCGTTGCTGGTTTTAACTCCATATTTGCCGCTGCTTCTATTCCAATGGCCATCAAATATTATACCGAGTTCAGAAAACAGATTACAGAAAAAAAGCCCAACCTGACCATAGCAACCATCTTTAGCTTTAGTACAAATGAGGAAGAACCGGATGGACTGCTGCCGGATGAAGATTTAAACCTGGAAAACCTTGACCAGAGCTCGCGCGAATTCCTTGAGGCAGCAATCAGAGACTACAACGCCAATTTCAACACAAATTATGACACCTCTTCTGACAAGTTTCAGAATTATTATAAAGACCTGTCCCTTCGTGTGAAAAACCGCGAGGTTGACTTGCTGATTGTCGTTAATATGTTCCTGACCGGCTTTGATGCAACTACCCTAAATACACTTTGGGTAGATAAAAACCTGAAGCAACATGGACTGATTCAGGCGTTTTCACGGACAAACCGAATTTTGAACAGTGTCAAGACTTTTGGTAATATCGTTTGCTTTCGTGATCTAAAAGAAGAAACGGATAAGGCGATTGCGCTTTTCGGAAACAAGGACGCAGGCGGGATTGTACTACTTAAAACATATGAAGAATACTATAACGGTTATGATGAAAAAGGTGAGTACAAGCCGGGTTATGAAGAATTAATCTCGGATTTGACTTCTAAGTACCCTCTGGGACAACCTATGATTGGAGAGGAAGCACAAAAGAACTTTATCCGACTATTTGGAGTAATTCTACGGCTAAGAAATATCCTGACTTCTTTTGATGACTTTGCCGGTAATGAAATTTTGTCCGCAAGGGATTTTCAAGACTATCAAAGTATTTATATTGACCTGTACCAGGATTATAAAAAAGGTGCTAAAGGTGATAAAGAAACCATCAATGATGATATCGTTTTTGAGATGGAGCTGATCAGGCAGATCGAGGTAAACATTGACTATATCCTCATGCTTGTAGCGAAATATCAAGAATCCAACTGCAAAGACAAGACAATCCTCACTACTATTGATAAAGCCATCAATTCAAGTATCGAGCTTCGTAGCAAAAAAGAGCTGATCGAACAATTCATCGAGCAAGTCAATACATCGACAAAGCTTGACGAAGATTGGCGTAAATTCTTAAATGAACGCAGAGAAGTGGATATAACAGCCATCATCGAAGAAGAAAAATTAAAGCCAGAAGAGACGCGGCGCTTTATGGACAATGCCTTTCGAGATGGCTTACTGAAAACAACAGGTACAGCCATTGATAAAATCATGCCGCCTGTTTCACGCTTTGGCGGTGGTCGAGCAGTCAAAAAGCAGGGCATTATTGAAAAGCTACTCAACTTCTTTGAAAAGTATTTTGGGTTGGTATGAGTCTTCATGATTAATTGATACATATTATGGGAATTGATTTTCTAGACTATTTCGTATTAATAAATCGTTACTTAAAATCGACTCTTAACAGTCCTAAAAAGATAGTTATCCTAACAAGAATTGACTTTTGTAATTTTCACATAAGGGGAGAAGAAAATGAAGCTTGTAGATTTTTCAGTGACAAATTACCGAAGTATAACAAATGCACACAAAATTAATCTACAGAAATTGACCGTCTTAGTCGGCAAGAATAATGAGGGTAAGTCTAATTTACTTACGGCATTAAATGTTGCTATGACAACACTATTGCTTCATTGTAGGTCACGAGAACCATCATTACCATTTTATCGAGCACGCCAATTGTATAACTGGGATAGAGACTTTCCAATTCAATATCAATCTCGAAAAAATGGTTTGGAATCTATTTTCAAATTAAATTTTCGTCTTGAAAATGAAGAACTTGCAGAGTTTCATAATGAAACTGGTATTAGAGGGAATGAGGATATACCTATTTCAATCAAATTTAACAAAGGTAATAATCCTTCAGTAGAGGTGCCTAAAAGAGGGACATCATCCTACAACAAGAAGTCAAAGAAAGTAGCCGAATTTATTTCAAATAGAATTTCATTCAATTATATTCAAGCAGTACGTACTGAAGACATGGCATTAGATGCTTTAAGAAATGTTATTCTCGATGAATTAACTGTACTTAATGATAATGAAGATTATATTCGGTCTCTAAAAAGAATAACAGATTTGCAACAACAAGTATTGGATAGGATTGCTGCACAACTAATTGAGCCTTTACGCGTGTTTTTACCTCAGTTAATTGATGTTAAAATACAGAGAAAAACAGACGATTTTATTAATCGTATGATGAGAAATGATGTAGTAGATGTAATTATTGATGATGGTACACCAACCAGCATTAGTTTTAAAGGAGACGGGATAAAAAGCCTTGCTACCTTAGCAATTTTGAAGGATAAACGTTCTACCAAGGCGGCATCAATAATAGCTATAGAAGAACCAGAATCACACCTGCATTCTGGGGCAATACATAGCTTGGTAAATGTTATCAATCGTATTTCGGAAAATAACCAAGTAATTATTACAACGCATAATCCATTATTTGTTCAACAAAACTCTTTAAAATCGAATATACTGGTAAACAACGGTACTGCGCGTCCAGCAAAATCTATATCAGAAGTTCGAAATATATTAGGAGTTTTACCATCCGACAATTTACGTAATGCTAACTGCATTTTTGTTGTTGAAGGAGACGGCGATAAAATCGCCTTAGGTAAGATTTTATGTTCCATGAATGAAAAGATCTCCATGGCACTAAAGACGAATATGTTGGTAATAAAGCCGTTAGGCGGTGCTGGTAATTTATCTCATGATTTAGCTGATCTAAAAAACTGTATGTGTAATTATTTTGTGCTAATGGATAATGATGAAGCAGGAATTCAAGCTATAGAAAAAGCTGTAGCAAATGGTCTCCTAAATGAATCGCAATTTAAGCACACAATATGTAATGGTTCACCAGTAGCTGAATTTGAAGACTGTCTAAACAAAGATATCTATGCAAAATCAATATTAGATGGTTTTTCAGTAGATATTAATGTGAGTGCTTTTTCAGGAAATAGAAAATGGTCAGATAGAATGAAGGATACCTTCTTATCCCAAGGTGCTCGATGGACTGATGCTATCGAAAAAAAAGTCAAATTTGTTGTTGCAGAAGCTATTCCAGATAAAATGGATAATATTTATGATGTTCTTATTGAACAAAAATCAGGTTTTCTTAATGGCGTTGTAACCTCATTAGAGAGGATGCTTGACAAAAGCAATATAAACTAAAAAATTGTTGATCTTCAAATCAGCGCCTTTTGAAAATAAATTACAAAAGACCAGCTACTACGAACTTTTATGCTTGATACTAGCAAGTCTCTTTTGCCTCCGCTTGAAGCTATTCACTTAATTTATTTTTCCTAAGTGAACGCTTCTTACGGGGGACTTTTTTACAAAATAAAAAGAAAAGGTTGATCATAATGCCAAAAAATGCTATCCTATTAGGGACAAACGTTTGCATAAAGTGGTGATCAGATTTGCGGGTAACAATTACGGACATTGCGAAAAAGGCAAAGGTTTCTGCCTCAACGGTTTCACGGGTGATTGCCGATAATCCTCGGATCAGTACGGCGACGAAAGAGAAAGTACTGAAGATTATGGAGGAGATGAACTATCATCCGAACATGATCGCCCGTTCCTTGGTGAACCGGTCGACGAGGATTATTGGCATCGTCATGCCTGGAGTGGCGGAACAATCTTTCAAACATCCATTTTTTCCTGAGCTTTTAGCGGGGATCGCCTCGATGGCCAATAAAAAAGGGTATAAAATTCTCCTGGCCAACGTGGCCACGGTCGACGAAGAAAAGCAGATGGTGGAAGAGCTTACCTTAAGTGGAATGACCGAAGGGATCATTCTCTTGACTTCGCGCGACCAGGACTCTTCGTTGGAACAATTAGTAGCAGAGCATTTCCCCTTTGTGGTAATTGGGCGCTCGGAAAACCCTTATGTCAATTGGGTTGACAATGATAATTTTAACATCGGCTATCAACTAGCGGAACACTTTATAAAGCAGGGTCACCGCGAAATTGCTTTTCTGGGCTATTCGCCAGGAGCGCTTGTGACCAGGGACCGCCTGAATGGGTACAAAAAGGCCTTGCAAGACCACCAGTTAGCTTTCGATCCTGAACTGGTGGTAGAGAGTAAGTTTATCACTGATAACGGCTATGACCTAATGAAAGCATTCCTTGCTGACGGGGGGAGACCCACCGCCGTGCTTGCTTGTGATGACTATTTAGCCTTCGGTGCCATTAAAGCAATCCATGAGGCGGGATTGGCCGTTCCCACCGATCTTGCGGTCGCGGGAATCAATAACGTCCCCCTTGCTGATTATCATAACCCCCCACTAACCTCTGTGGCAATTAATGCTTTTTCCCTTGGGACCAAAGCCTTTGAAATGCTCCGAACGGTAATGAAAAATGACATTCAAAGTTATAATCGGGCAATTATCCCTGCAGACTTGGTCATTCGAGCTTCTAGCCGCCATGAACTCCATGGCGCATAAAGTAAAGTAAATACGTGCGAAGTGAGGTTTGTAGAATGAATAAAGAGGCAATTTTTCATCAAAGCTTTCCCCCATACCTATATGGATTAGATGAGTCCAGGATTGCCGTGCGGTTAAAGGCCAAGAAAGGGGATCTTAAAGAGTGCCTATTCTATTATGGAAATCGTTATGCTCCCACTAATCC
>DOID01000165.1:13777-15390 GCA_003511465.1 Bacillota bacterium
CAATTCTTTATATTACCCTATTTAAGACGGGAGGAAGTTTATCAAGTTCCGGAGTGGGTTTCGGAGGCGGTTATCTACCAGATCTTCCCCGATAGTTTTGCCAGCGGACCACAGGAGATCAGTCTGAACCCGGCGGTCAGTGGTAAGCAAGTAACTGCTGAAAGTTCCGTCAAGTATGGGGGGACTTTACAAGGAATTATTGGGAACCTGCCGTATCTGGTTGACCTCGGGATCAATTGTCTATATCTGACCCCCATTTTTATGGCGAGCTCCTATCATAAATACGATACTACTGACTACTTTTCGATCGATCCTTGTTTTGGTGATTTAGAAACTTTTAAGGAACTGGTACGAAAAGCCCATGAACGCGGGATCAAGGTAATCCTGGACGGGGTTTTTAACCACTGTGGTCCGGATTTCTTTGCGTTCCAGGATGTCTTGGCGAAGGGTGAGCAATCCCCCTATTGTGACTGGTTTTATCAACTGGGGTTTCCCGTCCGCTTCGAGGACCCTCCCAATTATGAAAGCTTCGCTTACGTGAAAACAATGCCCAAGCTTAATACGGGCCACCCGGAAGTGCGTAAGTATCTATTGGAGGTCGGAACTTTCTGGGTTAAAGAGACCCAGATCGATGGTTGGCGTTTGGATGTGGCAAATGAAGTGGATCACTACTTTTGGAAATGCTTCCGTCAAGCCATCAAAGCGGCGAACCCCGAGGCGATCTTGATCGGCGAAATCTGGGGGGATGCCGAAGCTTGGTTGATGGGGGATGAGTTTGATTCGACGATGAACTATCGATTTACTGATCTATGCCGAGAGTTTTTTGCCGAGCATAAGATTGGCGTTTATGAATTTGACGCCCAGTTTCAACAACTACTGATGCGTTATGCCCGGCCAATTACCAATGTACAGATGAACCTCTTGGATAGCCATGATGTTCCCCGTTTTCTCTCCTGGTGTCAGGGTGATCTGCGCCGGTTTAAACTAGCGGTGCTTTTTCAAATGACCGTCCCCGGTGTTCCCTCCATCTTCTATGGGGATGAAGTTGGTCTGACGGGGGTAGCCGAAGCCGATTACCGCCAGCCGATGCCATGGGCGTCACGGGACGAAGCCTTGACAGCTTATTTCCAGAAAGTAATTGAGCTACGACACCGCTTTTCCCCTTTGCGGACCGGTCGGTATCGCTCCTTTATCCTTGATCAAGCGCAAGATATTTACGGCTTCATCCGAGAGCTGGGGGAGGAGAAAGTTTATATTATCCTCAATAATAGCGAGCAAGCTCAGACCGTAGAGTTTTCTGTCCCTGGTCAGTCAAGCCTGGTGGATTTCCTAACGGACCAAACATACTCCCTTACCGATTCCACGGTCAAAATTGAGTTGCCCCCGGTCAGCGGCGTCGTCCTCAATCCAACTGATCTTCTTTAAAAAACTTACGATCTAAACTAACCTCATCTCAAGATCCGGCGCTTATACCCCAGCGCGCCGGGGAGTATCCTTGCCCACCTAATTCCTAGCTTATTAACGAATTACAAATGTGTAACCAAACGGTTGACACTTTTCCAGATCTAGGCTATAATTTTATTGCTAACGTTTGCACAAATCAACAATATTTA
>DOID01000165.1:15589-23141 GCA_003511465.1 Bacillota bacterium
AAAAAAGAAAGAGGAGGTTTTATTATGAAAAGGTTTGCTTTATTAGTCCTTTGTTTATTGGTCTTAGGCGGAGCAATAATCCCGGTGTTTGCTTCTGAAGAAGGAAAACTTTTGATTTGGGCAGATGATACCCGGTCCGGCATCATGCGGGAACTAGCGAAGGAATTCACCACCAAGTATCAAGTTCCCGTCGAAGTCCAGGAGCTTAACTTTGGCGATATTCGGGATCAACTGAGTGTGGCTGGCCCGGCGGGCAAAGGTCCTGATATTCTCATCGGACCCCATGATTGGCTTGGCCAGTTAATTGTGAACGGTTTAATTGAGCCGCTAGATTTGGGTAAAAAAGCGAAAGATTTTACCCCAGTAGCGCTTTCTGCTTTTACCTGGGGCGATGAATTGTACGGCGTACCGTATGCCATTGAATCCATTGGTTTGGTTTACAATAAAAAGCTGGTTCCAAAGGCACCTAAGACTTGGGATGAGTTAGTGGCAACCGGGCGAAAAATTTCGAACAAAGCGGAACAAAGATGGGGATTTATTGTCCCGCATCCCGATCCGTATCATGAATTTCCGATCATGAGTGCGGGCGGGGCTTATGTTTTCGGTAATAATCCTGACGGAACCCTGAATGCCAATGATATTGGCCTTAATAACAAGGGTGGGGTTCACGGTATGCAGCTATTAAAAGACCTCATCGATGATGGCATCATGCCGTTAGGCGTGGACAGTAATGCCGCGACCACTCTTTTTAAGGAAGGCAAAGTTGGGATGCTAATTGGCGGACCTTGGGTTCTGGAAGATGTGAAGAAAGCCGGTATAAATTACGGTATCGCCAAGATCCCTCTGATTGACGGGGGTCGGCCACGTCCGTTCGTAGGAGTGCAAGGCTTTATGGTCAGCTCCTTTAGTAAAAATAAGATGCTGGCCAAAGCATTTCTTGATGAATATGTCGTAACTAAAGAGACGATGTTGGCTCTTTTTGAAAAAGGTGCCCGTCCTCCGGTTTACAACCCGGCGCTGAAGGCGGTTAAAGACGCCGATGCAAAAGCTTATTACGAGATTGCCAGTGAAGGAATTCCGATGCCGAGTATTCCGGAGATGAATAGTGTCTGGTCAGCCTGGTCCAACGCTATTGAGTTGATTTTCAACGGGAAATTAACACCCCAGCAAGCGTTAGATGAAGCTGTTGCGCAAATTCGAATTGCGATTGACCAGAGTCGGAAGTAAAAAACAGAAAAAAGATGGCGCCTACGCTTGCGTCGGCGCCATCTTCTATTTATGGGAATGGCAGGCTTCTGCGGCGATTTCCTGTATGGTAAGTTTGACTCCTGAAACGGAAGGGTGAGACAAAAATGGGGAATGGGTCAACACCACTGACGAAGACTTTAGCGCCAATTAAGACAGGCAGTTTCGGTCTATTAGTCAAGATTTTATTACTTGGCTTGGTTAATGCGCTGGCGTTCTGGGTGGCGGTCGTGCTTTTACAGCAAAGGTATTACTGGATGTTAGCGCTTTTACTCCTTGGGGTAGCGGCGATTGATTATATTTATCTGTCCGCACGGACATATCCGTTACGCTTTATTGTCCCTGGGACCATTTTCCTGGCGATTATGGTTATTTACCCGATGGTCTATACGATCTATGTTTCTTTCACCAACTACGGGACCGGCCATTTGCTTTCGAAAGAAATGGTTGTTGCTCAGTATACCAACCGCTATATACAGAGAAAGGATCTACCGACCTATCAGGCGGAAGTTTTCAAGAACCCGGATGAGGAATTTGCCTTCCTGCTGACCGACACCAGCGGCCAACAATTGGTGGCCGTCAACGGCCAAGCGGTACCCTTAGCGGAAACGCCGCTCCCCCCGTCCGACGATGATGGGGATGGTTCGTATGAGCGGTTGGGCCATTATGAACGGCAGAGTGTTTTGAAGATCTTTCCTTATCTTAGCCAACTCCAGGAACTCACCTTCATCTATGAAGGTTTACTCTTAAAAATGCGTAGTCCAAATGAATTTGGCTACTTTGCCCGTCAATACCGATATGATCCGGAACGTGACATGTTAACCAATCTGGAAACCGGGACTGATTACTATGCGGTCGATGGTAACTTCCAAAGCAGTAACGGGGAGCTGTTGGATATTGGTTATAAAACGACCATTGGGAGGCGGAATTTCCGCAATCTTTTCACCGACCGCCGGTATGCCGAGCCTTTTATCCAGGTTTTTGCCTGGACGATTACGTTTGCCTTGATTAGCGTGGTCGAAACCTTTGCCCTTGGCCTTTTGCTGGCGGTCCTGCTGAACGACGTCCAATTGAAATTGCGTGGTTTGTATCGGTCTATATTAATCATACCCTATGCGATGCCGGCTTTTGTGACGTGTCTAATTTGGCGTGGCTTATTCAATACGGAGCTTGGCATCATCAACTCCGCCTTGCTGGTTCCCCTCTTTGGGAAGGCGATTCCTTGGTTTCAGGATCCCTTCTGGGCGAAAGTAGCGGTTTTAATCGTTAATCTTTGGTTGGGTTTCCCATATATGATGCTGATTTGTAGCGGGGCGCTACAAAGTATCCCCCATGAGTTGTACGAAGCGGCCATGGTGGATGGGGCCAGCGGTTGGAAGCGCTTTCGTACGATTACTTTTCCCTTGATGCTTTCGCAGGTCACACCATTGTTAATCGCCAGCTTCGCTTTTAATTTTAATAATCTAAATGTAATTTATCTGGTGACGAAAGGTCGTCCGCCGATTCCGGGCGCGATTACACCGACCGGTGCCACCGACATCCTGATCAGTTATACTTACCGGATGGCTTTTGAGTCGGGTTCTGGCGGGAACTATGGATTGGCAGCCGCTGTTTCGTTACTGATTTTCCTACTGGTGAGTATCATTACGCTCGTTAACATTAAATCTTCCCGGATGTTTAAGGAGGTGCCGCAGTATGATTAATCAGGAGATCGGGAAGGATGAACGGCTCCGCAGAAAGACTTGGAATCAAATCTGGAAACAGATCGTAATCTGGGTTTGTATCCTTTTTGCCTTGTTCCCGGTAGTTTGGGTGATTTCGGCGTCCTTTGATCCCAGTAACAGCATTGCCGGGCAGCGGCTGATTCCGCAAAACCCGTCCTTAAGTAATTTCCGCCAATTATTTGACCGGGAAGAACAACCTTTTTTAACTTGGATGTTCAACTCCTATAAAATCGCGATCGGTAATTCTCTGTTGGTGGTCGTTGTAACGTCTTTAGCCGGCTATGCCTTTTCCCGCATGCGGTTTCGGGGTCGACGCGTTGGCTTGATTGGGCTCATTTTAATCCAAATGTTCCCGCAGATGTTGATGATGGTCGCGATCTATTTGGTGGTTTTTTGGCTGGGACAGTATATCCCCTTTTTGGGGCTTGATACCCATGCCGGTCTGATCCTGGTTTACATGGGTGGTGCGATGGGGGTTAATGTCTGGATGACCAAAAACTACTTTGACACGATCCCCCGTTCCTTAGAAGAATCAGCCATGTTGGACGGGGCAACCCCTTTTCAGCTGTTGATTTATATCATCATTCCCCTGGCGGTGCCGATTCTGGTGGTCGTCTTTTTCTTACAGTTTATCGCGATCTACTCTGAATTTGTCTTAGCCCGCGTTCTTTTGACCAGCGATAATAAGTTGACCCTAGCCGTTGGACTCCAAAGTTTTGTCGCCGACCAATATGGTAAACGGTGGGGGATTTTCTCGGCGGCTTCGCTCATTAGTATGATTCCGGTAATGGCGCTTTTCTGGCTGTTACAAAAACAATTAGTGACCGGACTGACCAGCGGAGCAGTGAAAAACTAAAAGATGGAGAAAGCTTTGAACTTTAAATTGTGGAGGTTTCATGGATACTTTAGTGGCAATTTTCAACCAACTGAAAGCTGGGGAGCAAAGCAGCAATGCTTGCTACTTCATTCCGGAAGTCTGGAACTATTTTGGATATCAAGATTACCAACGGGATCCGGCACGGCCAGGTGAGATTAAGGTTTGTCCTTATCGTTTTTTCCGTAGTTGCCTCGAAGGCGAGCTTCTTAAGAGCACAAACAAAACACCTAACGTTCAGAAGCTTAGCGCACCGGATAACGAAGGGTCACTGCTGGATCAGATCATTTATGGCATGTTGCCGCGCTTCTTTACCGCCTGGCCCCATGATTCCAGCTCAAGAATATATCCGGGGACGCTCCTTAAAACAATGGCTCTGCTTCCCCTCTTAAAAGATCTGGGTGTAAGCATTGTCTACCTACTTCCCCCCTTCGAGACGAGCTATAAATATCCGAAGGGTGAAATCGGTAGTCCTTATGCGATTAAAAATCACTATGGTCTGGACTGGAATTTGCATGATCCGTTGTTAGGAGAAACGATCAGTATTGAAGATGAGTTTAAGGCTTTTGTCACCGCCTGTCATCTGCTGGGGATCAAGGTTATGGTGGATTTTGTCTTCCGGACCGTAGCGCGCGATCACGATTTAATCAGCGAACACCCGGAGTGGTTTTATTGGATTGAAACTCAGCATAACAAGGATTTCTCCACGTTAGCAGTGGGAAAAGACGGGAAGTTTATGCCCGTCAACGCGAAAACCATAAAACGGCTGTACCAGGCGGAAGGGATCCAGGAGCACTTGCAAAAATTCACCTTCCCCCCTTCGGTCATCGACCCGCAGCGGTGGGACGAAGTGAAAGCACAGCACCGGCGTACAGGAGAGAATATCCTGACCCTTATTGAAGACGCCTTTCAGATTACGACTGTTCCCGGTTTTTCCAATATGCTGAATGACCCCCAACCACCTTGGTTTGATGTTACATATTTAAAACTGTATTTCGACTTGCATCCGGAAGCCCGGTCTCAGTTGGGAAACCGCAGAGGATCATCTCCGGACCCATCTTTCCATGGCTACGCCCCTTTTATTTTACAAGACGGGGCCTGTGCCAACCTTTACCGGGGGAAAGAAGTCAATCAAGGGCTTTGGGATTACATCAGCGGTACGATTCCTTTTTACCAAAAGAAATATGGGATCGACGGGGCTCGGATCGATATGGGACATGCGCTCCCACCGGAGTTACTCCAGACCATGTTGGATGAGATAAAAAAAGTTAACCCCGCTTTTCTGCTCTGGTCTGAGGAATTCAATTATCGGAATGCTCCGGTCTTAAAAGACCATGGTTTTCATATGATCTCCGGTAGCCTGTGGTCCTTTTATAAAAACCTGGCGAGTAAGGACTTTATGCCTACAGTTCTCGCGCAAACGTTAAGATCAGCCCTGCCGGTAACCGCTGCGCCTGAACTACCGGACACCCCTAGGTTAGCCTATTATAGTCCGGATCAGCGCCGGATTGAACTGATCGTGTTCTTAAATTACCTGCTGCCGAATGCCGTTCCTTTCCTGAATAACGGAGTGGAATTAATGGAACGCCAACCAATGAATTTAGGTTTAGACAATACAGAGGAAGGGCGGTTTGTTCTTCCGGTCGATGATCCAATCTACGGTAAACTGGCCTTTTTTGACAATTGCTATTTGCACTGGCGAAGTAAAGACTATGTATGGATGAGCACCTTACTACATAATGCTAAGTTGATCCGGAGTCGGTACGCCAAATTGATCAAGGAAAAAGCATATTTTCTCAAGGGGTACGCCAAGCGGAAAAGCGATCACCTCCTGCGGTTTGGTTATTATGCCGCACGGGAGAAATACGGTTTCGTTTTACTAGCGAACAAGGAGCTTCAGCAGGAAGTCGTCATTGATTGCCGTAGGGAGCTGCCACGGCCTTTCCGTGCCGCCCCAGAAATACAGTTGGTTTATGCGGCTGGAGCAAGGCAAGATCAAAAATGGCCATTGAATAAGACATTTCGGTTAGCGCCAGGGGAAACAATAATCGTACAGACAAGAGAAAAGGAGGGTTCTAATGGCTAAAAGCAAACTACCAAGGATTGCTTATTTTTGCATGGAATTTGGCTTACACGAGAGTTTTCCGATTTACTCCGGAGGCCTGGGGATCCTGGCCGGTGATATTCTCAAAGAAGCCAAAGCCAGCAATTACCCGTTGATCGGCGTCGGTATTTTATGGCGACAGGGTTATACTTCTCAACGGATTGATGATAAAGGCTATCCCTATGATTCCTATTATGAGCAGGGTTATGATTTTCTGGAGGATACCGGGGTTCAGGTACGGGTTCGGATCAGGGGAAGGCAGGTCCAGTGTAAAGTCTGGAAATGCACACAGTTTGAGAATGCCACCCTCTATCTGCTCGATGCTAATCTGCCGGAGAATGATGATCGTTTAATTACCGGCCAGTTGTATGGCTGGTTTTCCGAAGAGCGAATTGCCCAGGAAATGATCTTGGGGATCGGCGGAATCAGAGCGCTTAAGGCCTTAAAGTTGCCCGTGGAGATCTATCACTTTAACGATAGCCATCCGGTCTTTGCCGGAGTGGAATTAATCAGGGATAAGATGGATGAAGAAGGTCTGACTTTTGAGAAAGCATGGGCAGGGGTTAAAGAAAAGATCGTGTTTACTACGCATACGCCGGTTAAAGCAGGCAATGAAGAACACGATCATGAGTTGTTACAGTACATGGGCGCCTACAATGGCTTGACCTTTGGACAGATGCTTAAGTTGGGAGGAGAACCCTTTTCCATGACCGTCGCCGGATTAAGACTGGCGAAAAAAGCGAATGCCGTGGCCGAGTTGCATGGAAAAACGGCCCGTCGAATGTGGGGAGAGGTTGCGGGGGCGGCTGAGATCATCGGGATCACCAACGGAGTATTTCCCGGGACTTGGCAGGATCAGCGTTTGGCGAACGCCTATGCACAGGATGGAGATTTATGGATCCCTCATCAGCAGGCGAAACGGGAAATGATCGCTGAGATTAACCGCCGGAATGGAGTGCAACTGGACGAGGAGGTCTTAACCTTTGGGTTTGCCCGGCGGGCGGCCCCTTACAAACGGGGTAATCTGATTTTCAGTAAACCGGAGATAATCGGGGAGTATCTGGAAAAGGGTAAACTCCAGATTGTCCTGGCCGGTAAGGCTCACCCCAATGATTTGACGGGAAAAGACATCGTCGCTGAGATGTACCGAATGTCGAAACGGTACCCGAAAAGTGTCGTTTTTTTACAGGATTATGATATGAAAATCGGACGACTTTTAACGCGCGGTTGCGATGTCTGGTTGAATAACCCCCGCCGTCCCCAGGAAGCCAGTGGAACTTCGGGGATGAAAGCCGCCATGAACGGAGTGTTAAACTTTAGCGTTCTGGACGGATGGTGGCCGGAAGGTTGTATCCATGGGGTGAATGGTTGGCAGATCGGAGACGGCTATGAAGGGAAAGACCAGGACGCCAAGGATCGTGATGCCCTCTACCGAGTGCTCCAGACTGAGGTTATTCCGACCTATTACCAAAAACGGGAGAAATGGCTTAAGATGATGCGCGCCTCGATTGACATGTCCCACCAGCAGTTTTCTTCTGCCCGCATGTTAAAGGATTATTTTGACAAACTGTACTGTTAGGGCTTTTTGCGTTGTTATTTGCTATT
>DOID01000102.1 GCA_003511465.1 Bacillota bacterium
CGGGACATGGCGACAATCATTCCCTTGCCGAACATGACCTCCTGCCGTTGTTCAAAATGGGCAACCAGATCTTGGGCAACCAGTTTGATCCGATCAGCGCTGCCAATCAACGCCTCCAACTTAGTCCACTTGCTCTTAGCTTTTTGCGTTTCCGTCAGTTCGGTCTCTGCCAATTCATCATCAAACTCTTTAATCAGTCTTTTACCCTCTGCACTGAGGCTTATTTTGGCCAAGCGGCTTTCGTAATAGATGCGTACCGTCGCCCCGTCGGTGACTGCTTGGGAAATATCATAGATATCTACATAATTGCCGAAGACCGCCGGCGTATTGACATCCGTCCCTTCAATCGGCGTGCCGGTAAACCCGAGATAAGTAGCATTGGGCAGAGCGTCGCGCATATATTTGGCAAAACCATAGACAATTCTCTGACCGATCACCTTTCCGCTATCATCTTGATCACTAAGCGTCTTCGCCTTGAACCCATACTGGGTCCGGTGGGCTTCATCGGCAATAACAATGATGTTTTCCCGGTCAGAAAGCCGTTCGTAAACATTGCCCTCGTCGGGTTGGAACTTTTGAATGGTGGTGAAAACAATCCCACCCGATGCTACCTTTAAGAGGTCTTTCAATTGTTCCCGATCGTCCGCCTGAACCGGATCTTGCCTTAACAGTTGTCTGGAAACGGCAAAGGTATCAAATAACTGGTCATCCAGATCGTTCCGGTCCGTAATCACCACCACAGTCGGATTATCCATCGCTAGGACGATCTTACCAGTGAAAAAGACCATGGAGAGCGACTTTCCGCTGCCTTGGGTATGCCAGACCACCCCGCCTTTGCGGTCGCCGACAGGTTGGCTTTTGACGCCGGGAACCCCGTAACTTTCCGGTGATTCTCTGGTACCCGCTGGTGGGGAGGATTCGTGTTCGAGCTGACTTGTCCCCACCCCATACCCCGATGCTCGAAGGGTCGATTCCACCGCCCGGTTGACCGCGTAATATTGATGGTAAGCCGCCAGCTTTTTGACGGTTTGAATGGTCACCAGGCCGGTTTCCTGGTCTTCCTTCTTGCTCTTTTCAAAGACAATAAAGTGACGGAGTAAGTCTAGGAGGGTCGCTTTATTCAGCATCCCTTTAATCAACGTCTCCAATTGCCCGATTAACGGCGACGCCTCAACCTTACCGTCGCTGCTTTTCCAAGCCATAAAACGACTAAAATCAGCAGAAAGGGAACCGGCCCTCGCTTCCAAACCATCGGAGGCTACCAGAAAACCATTGTAAGTGAACAAAGATGGAATGACTTGTTTATAGGTTTGTAATTGGTTGAAGGCGGAACGCACCGTCGTATTCTCATCCACCGGGTTTTTCAATTCAATAACGACCAGAGGCAGTCCATTGACAAAAAGGACCACATCCGGTCGTTTCTGAACATTGTTTTCGATCACAGTCATCTGATTGACAACCGTAAACTCATTCTTCTCCGGGTTATTAAAATCAACCAACCAGACCAGGTCGCCCCGACTTTCCCCGCCTTTGCGATAATTAACGTTGATCCCTTCGGTCAGCATCCGGTGAAAGGTTTCGTTGTTGGCGATCAGTTCCGGCGAGTTGAGCCGTTGCAACTGCTTAAGCGCATCCTCCCGAATCTCTGCCGGGATCGCCGGATTAATCCGGCTTACGGCTTTCTTAAGTTTGTCAAGAAGTAGAACATCCTCAAAAGAACGCCGGGCTGGACGTTCCCCGTCCGAAGCAATATCCGGACCATAGAGGTATTCGTAACCCTGCTGTTCAAGTAGTTCAATGGCGTATTGTTCGATTTCGGATTCGGTGATTTTACTTGGCATAACAATCATCCTTTTGCAATTTGCTAAGAATTGTTAGGTGAATTCCTGAATACGGATCTAATCAAGTGCATATAGTTCTTGCAAAGATCCTCAACAACCTAAGCAACCTTGAAATCATTCGCCTAACCCTTCTAGGACTCGCCAAATATCTCGATAAACCAGCCCTGAATCCCCTAAAGCATTCTTCCAATCTTGTGTACTAAGTTTAATTAAACGGTTGCGAAGGGTAGGTAATGGTTCTTTAGTTTTATTACCTAAATATTCAGCTAAAGGTAAAGACGCAAAACGGGGTACCCCTAAAAGGCGCAAAGCTATTGCCTCATCGCTATTAACCCCATAAAACACTCTTGAAGGAAGATTACACAATTGTTTAAATTCATCATCAGGTAAGTTCGAGGCAGTAATGGCAAGAAGTGCACCCAACCCCCATGAAGCAGTTTGGGTCAACTTTCCGAATAGATTCTGCCCACATTTAGTCATTGCTTTTATCTGACTATCATTATCACTTTTGAAATAGCGTTCTGATATTGTAAGGATTGATTCTCCATTTACCCAGTCCTTGATAATTAGCGCTAATTTTGTACCATTAGGAGTGTCTCCTCCTGTAACTGCTTCAAGATTCTCCCTCAACTCAGGAACTCTTAGCAAAATACCCATCATTTGTTGTAGTATATTATTACCTGAATCAAATAGCGTACTTTCATCCCAAGAGTTTTCATTAATATCTCCCTTATGAGTTAGCACTCTCTTGATGCTCTGAAGCGAAAAACCTGTACTATCCACCAATTTTAATGGCTGATTAGGCTCCTGGAGATATTTTGAATATGCTTCGATACCGCCCAACAATCGTCGGGCAACTCTGCTATTATGCAACCGTAACTTTTCAAATCCCAGAGTACCACGGAGAACTTGCTCTATTTCTTCAAAATAAGAGTCCGGCTCTCCCATTTGACGGTAAGTATGTGCTAGATATTGGAGAAAACTTGACCAATCTGGGTTACGGAAGACGATTCCGCCTAGATCATATAATAAATCTTTTGAGTCAAGTGCGAGTTGAACTAATGCGGAATTTAAATCGCCAGTTTGATTGTTAATAAATCTTCGTAAAGTTTCCGCTTTATCTTCGCTTTCTGCCGCAAGCGCGATTACACCTAGTTGACCTTGATTGACACGTCCTGCACGTCCGGCAATATTCCAAAAGTCTTCAGGTGGCATATCTTCCCCATAGGGATATTGATGAGAGGCTAATACCACAGCATTAACTGGAAAGTTGACACCTTGAGCAATAGTTGTTGTGGCAACAAGAAATTTTAACTTTTCACTTTCAAAGAGCCATTCCATCAGGCTGCGTATATCATCGGGTAGACCAGCATGATGGACGCCAATTCCATATTCTAAAAGCTCTATCAAAGGGAATTGGTCCCCTAATTCCATATGTAAATAATCTTGAACGAGACGAATTTCGTCGGTCGGTTTCGATTTAGTGTTTATCTCTACTTTCAATTTTTCGGCCAGACTCCACACCCAATCTGGTCTTGAATGCATAAGGATAACAGGACCTCTATCCTGAAGATATTGCGCTGTTAACGCAGCAATAGTACTTTGATTATTAACTTGAGAGAAGGTTTCAATAATATCTGTAGACTTTGGAATTTGAATCCTTCCATCAATGGAAATTGTTTTACGTGAGGTATGTACACTTTCAAAATTTAAGATGTAATCAAAACTCCGTCCTTTTAACGCTTGGCCTTTTGAAGCCTGGATTATCCCGATCACGCGGTCGTTCGGCTGCCAATCAAGGGCTAGGCTTATATCATCCGAATTATGCCCTCCCAACCAGCGAGCAATTTCGCGGGCATTCTGAATAAATGGTGTGAGCAATAAGAACTGCGCCCTTTCACATTCTTTGTTGATAGTTGCCAGTAGGAGTTCAAGCCTCAAGCCACGTCTGACGCTTTGAATATTATGTGCTTCATCTACTACTACCAAAGATAAAGGACGACCAATTTTCTTTTCCCAGCCCTGTCGTATAATCAGGTCAAACTTTTCCGGTGTAGTCACAAGTACTCTAAACTTATGTTCTTTTTCGTCCTCCTGAAGGAGATTCATTTCTATTGTATCTACCTCCATAGCGGGACTCACTTGTTCAACGATAATATTCAAAGGGGTAAAATCGCGCCGCAACTGTCGAGCAACCTGATTAACAAGGGTTCTAGTAGGCGCAAGGTATGCAACCCACCCTTCCTCCACTTCAAACTGGTTGAGCGCTTGAAGGATACGAAACTGTGCGATTAACGTTTTTCCGCTCGAAGTTGGAAGACTAACCACAACAGCGCGACGGCTCGAACCAAGGAGTCCTTTTTCGGCCAATGTTCTGCGCTGGGGTGGCAAAACGTCGAAAATAGCTTTGTCTCCGCGTCCACGCTCCACCAAGGTACGAACAAATTGCGTGACCCGTGAATTGACCGCACGAGTCACAGTCCAAATTGAATTCTCTACCATCTGCACTGAGGAAGCAGCCAATAAACGAGTGAGTGGTTCCAATTCGATCATTCTAGCATATTCACATACATCTAAGACACGGTCAAAATGAGCTTCAAGCATCTGTCGAACTTGATAATTTCCGTCTACCACCCCGTCTGTAATAAAGATCGCGAAAATTTCTGCGGCTTTTGCAAGATGATATAGTCCTATTAATTCTAAAGCGGACGCTTTCACTTTATGATTTTCGACACCATCCAAATATTGCTTTTCAAATTGGTTTTGAGCTTCACGAAGTTTGACAACACGTTCCAAAACGATATCTCGATCTTCCCATCCCTTTTTACGAATTAGCCTCAACCAAACATCTAAAATCGTAGCCCATGTACGTTCATCCCAACAATTGGATTTTACCGGTAGGTTATCCCATTCCCTCTGTCGAAGGAGCCGAGCAGCATCTGCCCCTTTATCCCCAAGAACGCCCAAAGCTGCCATCCGTAAGAGTAGTATTGCATTTTCTGTTGGATCTACAGGTTGCGGCAAACTACGAAAAAGGCGGAAAGCATCAGCAGCACATTCCCGCATCATCTTCAGCTTGACCTCATCCTCCCCGAATCGGTCGAGAACCAAATCAAGTGCAACTAATTCTAAAGCATTTGCGATATTGCGAATAAACTCAAAATCCACTTCAGCATGGGAGTGTAGTAGCTCCTGCTGAATCTGAATACGGTTAGCCATTTTTAGAGCCATCGCCCGTTGTTCACTTATATTATCAAGAATCCAATGACTCACGCTGCTCCCCCTCCCTCAATCTGGCTGAGCAAGTCAGTGATCTCGAATGGCAAGTAAACAGCAATTAACTCACATGATGCCGGTCGAATTACAGTATTACCAAGAGCTTTACCGCGTCCTTCTAAATCGAGTTTATTAGGTGCGGTATCGCGAATAAGAATTCCAAATAGGGATGCAGCCTTATTACCAGAATTTAAATATAATGCAACTGAATGATCAAATGCTTCTTGATATTCAGTATTCTTACAACGTGGTTGGAGCCATCTAAGCAGTTGGTATATCGTACTCATATTTCGAGCCAAGTTATCGATCTGATGAACAAGGCCACTACGTCCTAACATAACCCCCGGAGGATACTTTGTTTCACTTGCGGTTTTAACTTCGCCTAAGACTAATTGAAAGCCAGAATCTAGAGGTACAAACCCAACAATATCTGCACCCGGCAGACTACCTTTGGCATTACGTTTATCACGTTCCATATTCCACGGAAATACGACTCCACGGTTACTAATCAGTAAAGCTTCGGCCAATGCTTCTCCTACAGCCCAGGTTCTTTCTTCAGGGATTTCGGCCTTCAATACAGCTTCAAGATTTTCCTTTCCCATTTCAGTTAAGGCAAGACTCTTTAAATGGCTTTCGAACTCGTCGCGCCCTGGGGTATCTTTTAAACGCTCGGCTACTTCTCTTTGCATGAAAGAAGAAAGTTTTTCACTAGAGCAAAAACTTAATCCTTGCCAGGAAACACAGCTTTCGTTACCAGTATATTCAATGTTTACAAATGGTAATGACATTCTTTCACCCCATAGAAAGTTTATACTTCTACCCTTACTTCCCCGCTCATTAATTTTGGCAAGAGTGTATCGCGGAGTTTTTCAAGGGTGCGGATTTGCTTGAAATTATATTGCAGTTTCGGTTCAAATCCCGATAATATTCGATTAAATAAAACAATAATTGATTGGTCAGGTATGCCGATTTCAAAATTTATCAAATGATCAACATTTACTCTTTGTCTACCACTAGAACCCTCTAGACAACCTTCCGCATAATCCCGAAAGCCTGTGTTTTTACTAAGTATATAAGAGAATAATGGGTGAAGAATGTTTTCTGATCTCATAACAATAAATTCGGTTGATCCCCAACCAACTTGACCCTCTTTCAGAAAAGTTACATAAGTTGATTTTCCGTTTTCCAAGCAAGGAGTAATTCTAGCTAATAGGGTATCACCATTAATAAATTTTGTGCCAGAATTGTATTCTCTATCATACCATTCAATAGGATGAAAAACATCGGTATTAACATTTGCCATTTCGAGATAGGAAGCTATCGTTCCCTTCGAAAGTGTTCTTACAGGATTGAACTCTACTAAATCAGATATTTGTCTAACTTCTCTCTTATCTGCCTCTTCCACAAACCACTGCCGGAAAAGCGTTTCTGCCATAGCCTCGAGGGTTTTGTTCTGGCGGTGGAGCAGGTCTATTTTATCGTCAAGGCTGGAAAGGACCAAGGCGATAGCGCGTTGTTCGGAAAGAGAGGGAAATGGAAATAGAACATCTTCAAAGGTACCTAAATTTATGTTATCCTGAACAGAACCTTCACCAATATGTTTTAATTCCTTTTGAAAATAAGTAAGTGTGTAATACGCAAAATCTAAGTTTACTTTCTCTTGATTTGGAACAAATCCTAAAACACTATCAGGAAAACAGGCATCAAATGTAAGAATAGCTAACTCTGCAATATTCGCTGCTATGGTAATACACAAAGTACCTGCAGGCCATAATTTACTTTGCTCTAGGCCAGCTTCATTATAAGTTTGATTATACTTTCTTATATACTTTCTAGCTTCTCGAATTTCACCCGTCTGAATAAAGGGATATTTTCCTCCATATAAATGAAAAGCATATCTCGGTCTATGTCTTGAACGACCTCTTTGGAGTAGGCCAACATCCCCCAACCTACATTCCTTCCACTCACCCATCCAGCTTCACCTTTCCGAATTTCTCTAAAATCAACTTGTTCAGCTTCTCTCAAAAGTCCTTCAATTTCAGCTTTACTTACTTTCACTCCAGCCCTTCCGGTAAATAACAATCCCTTTAGTATCAATTTGCTCTTTAAGCGATTCGTTGTTAACCAGGGGATAGGCAACAAAATCAAAGAAATAAGGCAAGTAAGTATCTTCTTCGATGTTAAACTTCATCTTAGCAGCCAAGGAATGAGTTACCTTCTCTCCCTTCAAGGCGATATCCACATCCGAGGCGTCCTTAAAAGTACCCAACGCTCGGGACCCAAAGAGCACTGCTTCCTCGACTTCCGGGTATTCTTTAATGAAATTGATGATTTCCTTTAACTGAACGATACTTATTCCGTATTTCATAGGCGTCCCTTCATATCTTCGTATAACTTAGTTACCAACTGATAAAATTCGTTCTTAATATATTGGACTGTCTCCCTTAAAATCGTCTGATCGTAGGCATGACTTGCCAGATTTCTTCTCTGGATCATCTCCATCCACTTTTCGGCATCGGTAATAAGTCCGGCTTGAAAAGCTGTCCTCATGGTCTGTTTAGGACTATTAACCTTAGTAAATCCTTCATTTTCTAAATAATCTTTCATTACATTCCAGGCCAACTCGAAAGTGAATTCAAAGGCCTGCACCAAAGCCATCTGAATGATCTCATCATCCGGTTCGCCTTCCTGCCGACTAAAGGTTTTGCAAAAGGTATGGTAGGCGTTGGTGAAGTTTTGAAACCTTTGTTCCCAACGGATCCCCTTGTTCATAAGACCACCCCCTAATTACTATCTCCAACAAAATTATTATTTGCCGTCGACCCTAACCTTTTCCAAATTCTTTAATATCAACTGATTCAGCCTTTCCTCTTCCTCCAACTGCCCCGCAAACTCCGCCTTTAAAGCGGTAAAGCGCTCCTTGAAATCGAAGTCATCCTCTTCCTCCGGCAGCCCCACATACCGGCCGGGCGTCAGAACATAATCCAATTCCCGCACCCGTTCGATACTGGTGGAATTGCAAAAGCCTCTGATATCCTCATATGCTCCATCCGGGTTTCGCCAGTTGTGATAGGTTGAAGCGATCTTTTGGATATCCTCCGGTCCAAGCTCCCTGGTGCGGCGGTTGATCAAATGCCCTTCGTTACGGGCGTCGATAAAGAGAATTTCATCGGTGCGGTTCCGGTAACCGCCGCTTACCTTATCCCGGCTTAAAAACCAGAGGCAGGCCGGGATTTGTGTATTCAAAAACAGTTTGGCAGGGAGGTTGATAATGCAGTCCACCAGACGGGCTTCGATTAATTCCTTACGGATGTCGCCTTCCCCGGAAGTTTTGGAGGTCAACGAACCTTTAGCCAGCACAAAACCGGCGATTCCGCTCGGACTTAAATGATACAGGAAATGTTGAATCCAGGCATAGTTGGCATTACCCACCGGCGGGACGCCATATTTCCATCTCCCGTCGTTACGAAGTAAATCTCCGCTCCAGTCGCTGTCGTTAAAGGGAGGATTGGCGATGACAAAATCGGCCTTCAAGTCCTTATGGGCATCATTTAGGAATGAACCTTCATTATTCCACTTAACCATGGAACTATCAATTCCACTGATGGCCAGGTTCATTTTACACAAGCGCCAGGTGGTCAAATTGCTCTCCTGACCGTATATGGAGATATCATTCACCTTCCCCTGGTGCTCCCGGACAAACTTTTCCGATTGGACAAACATCCCGCCCGAACCGCAACAAGGATCAAAGACCCGGCCTTGATAAGGCTCGAGCATTTCGACCAAAAGCTCAACTACACTACGGGGCGTATAGAATTGCCCGCCCTTCTTTCCTTCGGCCAGGGCAAACTCACCAAGGAAGTATTCGAAGACATGGCCGAGGAGGTCGGCGCTCCGGTCTTTGGCCTCTCCCAGGGCGATATTCCCGATCAGGTCAATCAGCCCACCCAGGTTGGTCGGGTCAAGGTTACCACGGGCGTAAACTTTCGGCAGCACATCCCGGAGTGAAGGATTGTCTTTCTCAATGGCATCCATCGCATTATCGATCTCTTTGCCGATAGTGGGGAGTTTCGCTTTGGATTGCAGGTAAGACCAACGGGCGATCTCCGGAACAAAGAAGACATTCTCCGCCTTGTACTCGTCCTTGTCTTCCGGATCCGCTCCGGCGTATTCGCCTTCGCCGCTTTTCAGCTTGTTATAAAGTTCCTCAAAGGCATCGGAGATGTAGCGCAGAAAGATCAGTCCGAGGACAATATGCTTGTATTCAGCGGCGTCAATGTTTTTACGGAGCTTGTCCGCCGCCTTCCAGAGCTGCTTCTCGATGGGTTCTTCTTTGGTGTTGTTCACTGGTTTCCGGGCCATCAGTATCTACCTTCCTTATTCACTACTTCATTATGGGTTTTGATTTGGCTTACTTATAGCATAGTATAATGGAGTGACGATGTGTTGTCACTGAACGAGTGTTTGCTGTTGATTATTTAAATATTCGTTAATTTCCACCAGTTTCCTGCAAAGCCTTTAAGTTTCATCGATTTCATACACAACAAAAAAGAGGTTTTGTGTAAAACCTCTTTTTGCATCTGCTAAAATCGCATCGATATCTATAGATTGCTATTTAAACTGCATCCGATAAAGCTGGGCATAGACCCCATCCCGCGCCAGCAATGCTTCATGGCTTCCCTCTTCAACAATGCCCTCTTCGTCCAGGACCAGAATACGCTTAGCATTTTTGATGGTGGACAAACGGTGGGCGATGACGAAGGTAGTCCGGTTTTTGGCCAGAGCTTCCAGAGAATCCTGGACCACCTTTTCACTTTCATTGTCCAAGGCCGAAGTGGCCTCATCAAAGATTAGGACCGGCGGGTTCTTCAAAAATACCCGGGCAATACTGAGCCGCTGCTTTTGCCCACCGGAAAGTTTCACTCCCCGCTGGCCGATGTCGGTATCATAACCTTCGGGCAGGGCGCTAATGAACTCATGGGCATTGGCGTTTTTCGCTGCGTTAATCACCTCTTCCACCGTGGCCTGGGGTCTACCGTAGCGGATGTTCTCCAGCACGGTTCCGGCAAACAGGTAGACATCCTGTTGGACAATGCCGATTCTCTCCCGTAAGGATTTTAGTTTAATCGTCCGGAGATCCTTCCCATCTAGGGTGATTTGCCCCTCCGTCACCTCATAAAAGCGGGGGATCAGACTGCAGAGGGTGGTTTTTCCCACCCCGGACGGGCCAACCAGAGCTACGTATTCGCCGGCCGCTACTTTAAGATTCACCTGAGAAAGGACATTATGCTCGGTTCCCGGGTAACGGAAAGAAACATTCACAAACTCAAGATCGCCCCTGACCTCCGCTAAATTGATGGCCTGCGGCGCGTCGACAATATCGGGGTCAATCTGGAGGAGTTCATAAAAGCGGTCAAACCCGGAAAAACCGTTTTGGAATTGTTCCCCGAAATTCACCAGCTTTTTAATGGGATCCAAAAAGGTATTGATGTACAGCAAAAAGGTGATCAGGTCCAAGGTATCGACCTGACCGTCCCGGATCAGCAAGGCTGCCGCCGTGACAACCGCCACATAAATCAATGAGCTAAAGGCCGAAATCCCGCTATGGTAGCGCCCCATGAAATAATAGCTGTTCCTCTTGCTATCAACATACCGGTGGTTATTGCGGCGGAATTTGTCCAGTTCTAAGTGTTCGTTGGTGAAGGATTTGACGACCCGCACCCCGGAGATACTGTCCTCAATCCCCGCATTGATCTCGGCGATTTTGGCCCGGTTCATCTGAAAAGCCCGGCGCATCTTCATATTATAATGGTAGGCAAAATAGATCATCACCGGAATAAAGCTAAAGACAATCAAGGTTAATTTCGGATTGATCCCCATCAAAATAATAAACGATCCGCTTAGCTTAACAACGGAAATCAGTAAATCCTCCGGGCCATGATGGTACAGTTCGGTAATCTCAAATAGGTCGTTGGTAAGGCGCGACATGACTTGCCCGGTCTTCTGATTGTCATAGTAATTAAAGGACAATTTCTGGAGATGGGAAAAAAGCTCGTTCCGAAGGTCATATTCCATCTTCGCGCCCATCACATGACCACAAAAGGTAATATAGAAGTTGCAAAAGTATTCGATGATGGTCATCATCACCATCACCACTGCGATCATAATAAAGGGTTTGAGCGTCTCCGGTAAAGGTGGCTGCAAGAGGTCGGTCGCAATGTAGCGGACAACCAGCGGAAAGGCCAAATTAATTCCGGCGGCGATTAACGCGCAGACCATATCGAGGGTAAATATTCTAAGATACGGCCGGTAGTAGGAGAAGAATTTTTTCAATTTTGGGTTAATCGATTGTTTTCCACCAACTTCACAATAAAATTGAATTTACAAGCATTATATCATTC
>DOID01000045.1:0-1138 GCA_003511465.1 Bacillota bacterium
GTTAACCGGCCTGATTTGATTGAGATTATGCCGGCGATTCTACCCAAGGTTATTCTCAGGCTAAAAAAAGAGAGCACGATCCCGATTATTGCCGGGGGGATGGTGGAAAGCAAAGAGGAGATTATTGATCTACTAAAGGTCGGCGCTACTGCTGTTTCGACCAGCAAGTCAGATTTATGGTATTTATAGCCTAATCATAGGGTAAAGAAGAAATTAAGCTTGGTTCAGAGAAGAAGAGAGGACCAAATAAGAGGTGTAAAGCCTCTATTTGGTCCTCTCTTCTTTTTTTCAAAGCGCTTTTGGAAACCCATAAACTTTTCAGTTTTAGAGAGATAAGAAGGAGGTAGATTTCAATGTCCATACCTGAGGTCGATGTGCTGGTGATCGGCGCGGGAGTGGTGGGAGCGGCGCTTATCCGTGAGCTATCCCGTTACCAACTTGATCTTCTGTTGGTGGAAAAAGAGGTTGATGTTTCCTTTGGTACTTCCAAAGCTAACAGTGGGATTGTGCATTCCGGGATTCATGACCAACCGGGTACATTGAAGGCCCAGTTCTCGGTTCAGGGCTGCCGTTTATTTCCGGAACTGGCAGCACAGTTAGGGTTCTCATATAAACAAAACGGCGCGATTGTGGTCGCCCGTTCCCGAGCAGAGTTGAGTCGGTTGGAAAAGTTAGCGGAAAACGGTCGAGCCAATGGAGTACAGGACCTCTCATCCTTAAGCCAGGAGGATTTAAGACGAATCGAACCCAATTTGTCCCCGGAATTGGCCGGAGGACTTTTGGCGCCCAGCGGGGGGATTGTGACCCCCTTTGAACTGGTTTTTGCCTTGACGGAAAATGCGGTGGCGAATGGTGCCAAACTGATGGTTGATACCGAGGTGTTGTGGTTCAAGCAAGAAAAGGACGGTTTTTTGGTCCGAACCAACCGCCAACCGATCCGGGCGAAGGTCATCGTCAATGCAGCCGGTTTATACGCCGGAGAGGTAGCGGCGATGATCGGTGACCACTCCATCCGGCTTTACGCCCGCAAGGGTGAAGAGTACCTTTTTGACCGTAAGCTTAAAGGGCTGGTCCACCAGACGATTTTCCCCCTGCCCTCGCAGGTTACGAAAGGAATTTTAGTCATTCCAACCGTGGA
>DOID01000045.1:1383-4950 GCA_003511465.1 Bacillota bacterium
GTCGGAACCACCGGTGATTTTATGATCGCACCATCATCCGTTGATCCACGCTTCATTAATGTGGCAGGGATTGAATCACCGGGATTGACAGCAGCACCGGCGATTGCTAAATATGTGGTTGAGCTGATTAAAGAAAGTGGACTGCGCTTACAGGCAAAGCGGGATTTCAACCCCATCCGGTCGGTGGTTAGGTTACGGGACTTAGATCCCCAAGCCCAGGCGGAGCTGATGCAGAAAGACCCGGCTTACGGGCAAATTGTCTGCCGGTGTGAAATGGTCAGTGTAGGGGAGATCCGGGATGCGGTGCGGCGGGGAGCGACAACGGTGGACGGGGTTAAGCTACGGACCAGAAGCGGAATGGGCCGCTGCCAAGGGGGGTTTTGCACCCCGAAGATCATCCGGATACTCAGTGAGGAATTGGGTTTACCGCCGGAGGCGATCAGTAAAAACGGACCGGGGAGTGAGTTGCTCTTCGGGCGGTTAAGAGTAGAGGAAGAAGAAGCGCGGAGAAAGGAGGGAAAACTTCATGCTTAAGACCAAAGAGGTTGATCTGGTTGTGGTCGGTGCTGGTCCGGCCGGGATGGCGGCAGCGGTGGCGGCTGCGGAGGCTGGAGTGGAAGAGATTGTCCTCCTGGAACGGCAAGCAGAGTTGGGGGGGATTTTGCCCCAGTGTATCCATAATGGGTTTGGCCTCCGTTTTTTCAAAGAAGAATTGACCGGTCCCGAGTATGCCCACCGGTTTATGCTTGAACTAACAAAACATCCCGGGATCAAAGTTAAGACCGCAGCGATGGTAGTGACGATCACTCCTGAGCGGCAGGTGGTGACGACCAGCGCAGCGGAAGGGTTAGTTTGTTACCAAGCCCGGGCGGTGATTCTGGCGATGGGTTGCCGCGAACGGCCGCGAGGCGCGATTAATATCCCAGGGACCAGACCGGCGGGGGTCTATACGGCGGGGTCGCTCCAGTATTTGATGAATATCGAAGGTTTTTTGCCCGGACGAACAGCGGTGATCTTGGGTTCTGGGGATATCGGTTTAATTATGGCTCGTCGCTTGACTTTGGAGGGGGTTCAGGTTAAGGCTGTTTTAGAATTAATGCCTTATTCCAACGGGTTAAGCCGTAATGTGGTTCAGTGTCTTGAGGACTTTCAAATTCCTTTATACCTAAGTCATACGGTAACGGCGATTTATGGGGAAAAGCGGGTGGAAAAAGTAAGGATGGCTCCGGTTGATGCCAACTTGAAACCGGTGGAGGAGAAAGGTTTTGACCTGGACTGTGATACTTTGGTCCTTTCCGTCGGCCTTATTCCGGAGAATGAACTCTCCTTGCAGGCCGATGTGGAACTTGATCCGGCGACCGGAGGACCCGTGGTTGATTCCTTTTATCACACGACGACGGAAGGGATTTTTGCCTGCGGCAACGTGGCCCACGTTCATGACGTGGTGGATGACGTCAGTACAGAAAGCGCTCTTGCCGGGCAGATGGCCGCCGCTTATCTCCGGGGTGAGCTCAAGACGGATCGGTGGCTGGCGGTAAAAGCAGGCCGGAATATCCGCTCCGTTGTCCCCCAGCGGATTATGGTCGGACAAGCTACTCCCCTCTATATTCGCGCTGCTTTTCCGGAGAAAAATGCCCTGTTACATGTAGGCCAAGGAGAGAGCAAGCAGCGGGTGGTCTCGCCCGGAGAAACCATCTATTATACGGTGAAACCGGAAGAACTCCCTGCTGCTGATGGTTTTGTTGAAGTGAGCCTGGAAGGGGGGGAGGGTTAATGACTGAGTTAATATGTACGGTGTGCCCCATGGGCTGCCGGGTAAGGGTCGAGCAGGATGAAGCAGAACTAATCATCACCGGTAATCGTTGTCCCCGGGGTCTAACGTATGCCCGTGAGGAAATCACGGCGCCTAAACGGGTGCTGACCGCGGTGGTACAGATGGCGGGGGGCGATAGGATGCTTCCGGCTAAGACAATGACGGCGATCCCCAAAGAAAAAATCTTCCCGGCGATGGAGGAGATTAAAGCAATTACCGTGCGGCCTCCGGTTACGATTAGTCAGGTTTTAATCGAAGACCTGGCGGGAACGGGGGTTCCTTTCGTTGCCACCGGAACGATCCTTAGTGACGAGGAATCCGTAAACAAAGACGGTTAAGGTCGAGGAAATCCCAAAAGGACAAGGATTAACAATTGGGATGGCGAACGATTATTTTATAGCGGAAATGGAAATAATTGCGCAATTGCATAAAACGAGGATGAGAGTGAAACGCATGGAATTTAAGTCCATAGATGTACAAGAGATCCGCGCGCACTTAGCGCCGATCCAGACCTTTATGTTGGATTTGGATGGTACTGTTTATTTAGGGGAAGAACTTTTTCCCTGGTCGTTGCCTTTTTTTAACCGGCTCCGCGCCATGGGGAAGAATTATATCTTTGTCACTAATAACTCCTCGCGCTCGGTGGATTATTACGTGACCAAACTAACGCGGATGGGGGTAACAGTCCGGCCAGAGCAGGTATTTACCTCCGGGGAAGCTACTCGGTATTATTTAAAAAAGCATTTAAGTTCCCAGGCTATTTATCTGCTGGGAACCCCGGATCTGGAGGAAGAGTTTAGGCGAGATGGTTTTCACTTGACCCCTGTCAATCCGGTTGCTGTGGTTTTGGGCTTTGACCAGACCTTAACCTACGAAAAGCTACGGATTGCTTGCGCGCTCATCCGTGAAGGTGTTCCTTTTATTGCGACGCATCCGGATTTTAACTGTCCGACTCCGGAGGGGCCGATCCCGGATTGCGGGGCAATGATGGCTGCTATTACTGCCGCCACCGGCGTCCAACCAAAGATCATCGGGAAACCCTACCCGGAAATGGTGTCAGCGCTGTGCGCGAAATTTGGTTTGGAAGATCGGAAAATTGCCATGGTCGGGGATCGACTCTATACTGATATTGCGCTGGGGCAAGCAGCGGGGATTACCACGATTCTGGTTTTGAGCGGTGAAACCCAACCAAGTGACCTGAAGGATTCGCCCTACCATCCTGATCTGGTGGCAACCGATCTTGGCGAACTGACTACCTGGTTAAGCTAAAATTCAGTAAACCAAACAGACGAGGAGTGACCGAGAGTGAAAGTATTTGCCCATCGTGGACTATCCAGTATTGCTCCAGAAAATACCATGGCGGCCTTTGAACGGGCGATCGTAATTAACGTAGATGGGATCGAGACTGATGTGCAGCTGAGTAGGGATGGAAAGATTGTAATTTGCCACGATGAAAAAGTAGACCGTACCACCAATGGTCGTGGGTACATTAAGGATTATACCTGGGAAGAATTACAAGCTTTTGATGCCGGCAGTTGGTTTTCTCCCGAATTTGCCAACGCAAGAATTCCTGGGCTTGAAGACTTATTGAAGCTGGTTCGAAAGACGGATCTATGTTTAAATATTGAGCTTAAAACAGATAAAGTATTTTATCCGCAAATCGAAGAAAAAGTCCTGGACTTGCTGGAAAAATATGATTTTGTCGATCGCGTACGGATTTCTTCTTTTAATTTTGAATCATTATTAAAGGTTAA
>DOID01000045.1:5085-9859 GCA_003511465.1 Bacillota bacterium
AATTTCTGGGATCAGATCTCGGATCTGACGGTCAAGGCGATTCATCCCAGTTATCAGTACGTTACTACCGAGTTGATCGACGAAGCCCGCAAAAGGGGATTAGAAGTCAACGCCTGGACACCGAATCAGCCGGAAGAGATCAGGCATCTCTTAAAAATCGGAACCCATGGAGTAATTACCGATTTCCCCGACCGGGCACAGCACATTGTCGAAGAATGAAGCTTTATTGACAATCCGTTAATAAAGTGTTATATTAGAATAAATTAAATAAGGATAAGCTGAATGTTAATGGCTGGAGAGAAGAAGAGAAGAGAAGGCTAGTTTAAACATTGTGTGTTTAAAATGGCCTTTTTCTATTTTGACCCGCTATACCATTTGGTGTCGCAAACAAAGGGTTTATCATCAAAGTTGGCAAGGAGGTGAAGAGCGAAAGTTTATAAACAGGGTTAAGAAAATTGAAGGAGGCTTATTTTATGATGAGAAAAGTCTTGATGTTGATGTTGGTCGTGTTGATGACAATTTCTGTGGTCGGGATTGCCACTGCGCAAACCAGCAGGTATGATGTGACCCAACCGATTACTATTACCTGGTGGCATGCACATGAGGATCAATGGCACGAACACCTGAATTACATGGTCGAGGAGTTCCACAAGCAAAACCCGCTGATCACTGTGGAACCGGTCTACATTGGCGCTTACGTGGATATAAACACGCAACTTATTGCCGCGATCGCCTCCGGTGACGTGCCTGCGCTATGTACGGCAAACACATCCTACCCTCCAAGTTACGGCGCTGCCGGGATCTGTGAAATCTTAGATCCATACATAAAAGCCTACAATTTTGATATTAAAGACTTTGGCGAGGGTTTGATTGCTTCTACCAGCTATGAAAATGAACAGATCTGTTTGCCTTACCTAATCTCAACCCAAGTTATGTACTATAACCAGACCATGGCTGATGCCGAAGGGATTAAGATGCCTACTACTTTTGATGAAATGGATGCTTTCCTTAAAAAAGCGACCGTTTTTAATAAAGATGGTTCTACTGCCCGTTACGGCACTGTGTTCGGCGGTTGGGACTACTGGTACTATGAGATGCTTTACAAAAACAATGGGGTAGAATTGGTCTGTGCGGATGGGGAAAGCACTGATGTGGATAGCGAAATGTCAGTGTACATCACCACGAAAATTAAAGAATGGATTGACAAAGGTTATGCTTACTATGCTTATGGTACCGGCGCTTCACCCAATATGCGCCAACTTTTCTGGGATGGCGGTGCGTTCAGCGTCTTCCATACCAGTTCGCTCTATGATACCTATGTACAGCAAGTTAAAGGCAAATTCGAGGTGGGTATGGCCTGGTTACCTGGGGGCTTGGACAAGAAGAGCTTCAAAAGTGAGGTGGGTGGTGCGGTCATCATGATCCCGGCGGTTGCTTCGCAAAGGCAAAAAAATGCTGCTTGGCAGTTCATGATGTTTATGGCCAGTCCAGAGATCAACCTGTACTGGGCGGATCAGACCGGTTACTTCCCAACGCGCCAAAGTGTAATGAAGATTAACGCGTACAAGGAATACTTGGAACGCAAACCGGCCATGAAAAACGTGGTCTCCATGAGCGGTTGGATTAATCCCCGGAACCAGCATCCCGCTTATGATACGGCGGCCACGCAATGGCGACATGCTTTAGCTAGAATATTTAACGAGGGCGCACCGGTGAAAGCGACTTTAAATCAACTGGCTGACACCATAGAAGAAATCCTAGAAGACTACTAATCTGTAAGTATAAAGGTTGAGGGGCAGAGCAATCCACCCCTCAATCTATATTTGAGGTGGTAATTGTGAGCATCCAAACTTATAATGAAAACCGCAATATAACAAACCTAGCCAAGCAGGCGTCGGTTGTCCTGTTGATCTTTGGTATTATTTTTATGGGGATCGGTGTATATGGTTATATGATGAGCGATCTAAATTATGAAGCACTGCAACCCATGGCAAAACAGGTGTATGCGGCGCGTAAAGAAGCAAGATCATTCGAAACGCCGATCGCCGGTACGATCGATCTGTTTGGCGAAGGTCAAGGAAGAGTACCGCTGGCGCTGGTCAGCTTAGTGATGAACAATGCGGTACTGATCTTGCTTGTTGGTTTATTTTTCTTATTTAATGGGATCATGCTGCGAACACAATCATGGGAGCGCATGAAGGATCTGTTAACAGTGGAGCCAGCCGTGTTTTTCATTCTTTTATTTGTTTATTATCCCCTTATTGATCTGCTGCGGATTAGTTTTACCGATATGCGCATGCTAGTTCCTGATCCGCAACCATTTGTCGGACTGAAAAATTACGAATGGTTATTTCTCAAATCGGGCTGGCCGTTATTTCGCGAATCGCTCATGATTACTCTCCGCTATACCTTTTGGGAGATTTTCATCACCCTCTTCGGCGGGATGTTATTGGCCTTACTGTTTAACCGGATGACCCGCTCATTTCAGGCCATGCGTACGATTGTGTTTATGCCCAAATATATTGCGGTTGCCACCAGCGCGGTGGTCTTCATTTGGATTCTCGATGGAAACCATGGTATTTTGAATTATTTACTATCCCTAGTCGGGATCAAGGGGCCGAATTGGTTGGTGAACGCCAGTACTGCTTTGACCGGGATTTTATTCCTTACCGGCTGGCGGGTGGTGGGCTATGCGATGTTAATCTACCTGTCGGCGATGCAAAGTATTCCTGGAGAGTATTACGAAGCGGCTGCGATTGACGGCGCAGATGCGGTGCATCGTTTCCGCTATATCACCATTCCAATGTTGGCACCAACCACCGTCTTTCTGTTGGTGACCACGTTTATTGCTAGTATGAAGGTGTTCCAGTCGGTGGATGTAATGACACAAGGCGGCCCCGGTACGGCCACCAACGTATTGGTCCAGTGGATTTATAACCTCACCTTCCGTGATTTCCGCTCGGCGCGGGCCGCAGCGGTATCGGTCGTGTTTTTTGTGATTTTGTTAATCTGTACGGCTGTTACCATGCGCTATACTAATAAGTCGGTTAATTATGATGCTTAAACGGAAGGAGGAAACGAAATGAAAACGTCTTTATTGTTTAAAATGCGTTTGTCGGGCTGGTTTGAACTTTTAGTCCTACCCTTAGTGATTTCTCTTATTCTGTTGGCTTTAGGCCTCGTAGGCTTCCTTCAGTATGACGCGCAGATGAATAACATGGGCGAAGGCCTGACCGCGTATGAAATCAAGGAAGCACTAGGTTTTTTGGCCACCACACGTAAGGGTTTTACGATCAGCGGACTGATCCTCTTGGCCGTTACCGTGCTCGGCTTTGCGTTGCTGGCGATTTCCCGGGCGACCGAAGAGAATATAACCCTTGAGACCAGGGAGAACAGGCGACGGATGCGGGTAGCGCTGCAATATGTTGTCGCGGGAATATTTACCCTGACTATGCTGTTTCCGATTTACTGGATGATCATTTCTTCGCTAAAAACCAGTACCGAACTGTTGTTGCCGGTGCCAACCTTATGGCCCCAAGAATTTCAGTGGGCGAACTTCCCCAATGTTCTGAAGCGGGCGCCGTTTGTCCGCTATCTGTTTAACACGTTGGTTACGACCTTCTTTATGATGACCGGTCAGATTTGCATCGGTGTTTTAGCGGCTTACGGCTTTTCAAAGGGGAGATTCAAAGGGAAGAATATGCTGTTTGTATTAGTCCTGGGTGCCCTGATGATCCCGATTCAAGTCACCTTCGTACCTATTTACGTGATGGTGTCACGGCTGGGGTGGATTAATAGTTATCCCGGTTTAATCGTCCCCAATTTGGTCAGCGCCTATTTTATCTTCATGTTACGCCAAGCCTTTATGTCGGTGGATGACAGTTACTTAGATGCCGGTCGGGTCGATGGTTTAAATCGGATTGGGTTACTCCATCACGTTCTGATCCCCATGTGTGGCCCAACAATGATTACTATTTCCACGCTTACTTTTATTACCGGTTGGAACAGTTATTTCTGGCCCAAGATGGTAGCGACGAAGGATGAGTACCGGACGATCGCAGTGGGCGTTACGCGCTTGCGTCAAACTTTTGCGGGAATGGAAACAGCTAACTATAACGAAATCATGGCCGGCGCTGTGATGGCGATTATCCCCATCATCATTCTCTTTCTTATTATGCAGAAATATATTATGACTGGAATGAGTAAGGCTGCCATGAAGTAGGGAGAACGTAATGAAAAAGAAACTTTATGCTTTAATACTCTTCTTGGTGCTGGTTTTGTCCAGCGGGATGGTGGCAGAAGAAATTGCCGACCGCTATATGCTGATCTTTGATGCCGGGCGGGTGAGAGGGAGCTTGACTGCCTACTTCATTCAGTTAAACACGCGTAGTGATGATAAAAGTGGTGATTGCACCATTCTCACCTCACCCGACGGTCAAGTCATGGTCATTGATGCCGGTAATCCCAGTACCTTCATGGATGTGGATAACGCTCTGCAAGCCCTTGGCATCAAGCGGATCGATTATTTAGTCGCTTCCCATCCCCATGTGGACCATGTGGGCAGTTTTGCGCAATTAATTGAGGCTTACGAAATCGGCGGCGTATATACCAGCGAGCTGGTATACCCGAACTCCCACTCCCAAAACTATTTGGAGGCGATTGAACAAACACAGACGCCCCACTGGATCCTAACGGAGGGTGATACCCTGATGTTTGGTGAGAGGGTACAGGTGGAGGTGTTCCATCCGGCGCCCGGGATTAAGTACTACGCTGA
>DOID01000049.1:0-3727 GCA_003511465.1 Bacillota bacterium
GGAAGGGGAAGAAGCGATCCTTGAGATTTTGGCAATTATTGCCGACGGAAAAGAAAAGGGCAAAACAAAAGCAGGGATTAAACAGGACCTCTTAAAAGTGGAAGGCGTATATCTACCCGAATTTTACCGTGTTGAGTATACGGATGACGGGAAAATTGCGGCCTTGCACCCGGTGGCATCGGCACCGCCGGTGGTCCAGAAAAGAATCCTCCGTAATTTTACCGCGTTTCCGCTCCCTACTGCGGATTTGGTTCCGTGGATCGAACCCATCCACGACCGGGCGATGGTTGAATTATTCCGGGGCTGTACCAGAGGCTGCCGTTTTTGTCAAGCGGGGATGATCTACCGGCCGGTCCGCGAGCGTTCCCCGGCGACCATCGAAGCTTATTTGCAAAACGTGATCGCCCACACGGGTTACGAGGAGATCTCGCTCACTTCTTTAAGCAGCGCCGATTATACGAAAATCCAGGAACTTTTCAATAATCTGACGGCTTGTTTTTCCGACCAAAACATCAAACTATCATTACCCTCGTTACGGGTGGATTCTTTCTCCCCGGAATTGGCTGCCCGTTTTCAAAGCGGACGGAAGGGGGGGCTGACGTTTGCCCCGGAGGCTGGTACGGAACGCTTACGACAAGTTATAAATAAAAACCTTTCCGAAGAACAGATTTTGACTACGGCTCAAGAAGCCTTTGCGGCTGGGTGGCAACGGCTGAAGTTGTATTTTATGATCGGGTTACCAACGGAGACCGACGAAGACCTGGAAGGGATTGTGCGTCTCGCCAAGGAGATTTTGGCGCTTGGCCGCAGGTTGCATGGACCGAAAGCTGGGCGGGTGCAGGTTACGGTAAGCGCTTCGACCTTTGTCCCAAAACCGCATACGCCTTTCCAGTGGCGTCCCCAAATTTCCCTAACGGAAACCGAACGCCGCCAAAAGTTCCTCAAGGACCGTCTGGTCGGGCGGGGACTGCAGTTTTCCTGGCATGATCCTTCTTTAAGCCAGTTGGAAGGGGTGTTCGCCCGAGGTGATCGCCGTTTAGGAAAAACCTTGGTCAAAGCTTGGGAGCTTGGGTGTACTTTCGATTCTTGGCCCGATCAATTTCATTGGGATCGCTGGGTGGAAGCGCTGGAGGCCACTGATGTGCAGGTGGACGCCTATCTTCGGCCTCGGGCTTATGATGAAATTCTACCCTGGGATCACCTGAGCGCCGGTCTCACGAAAACGTATTTACGGGATGAAGACCAAAGGGCGGAGCAGGGCCAAATCACCTTGGACTGTCGAGCTCGGCGTGGCTGTTCCACCTGTGGAGTTTGTTCAACGCTAGGAGCAGCTCCTGAACGGGCAGGAGGTGAAAACGATTAAATATCGAATAAGATACAGTAAAACAGGTGCCGCCCGCTTTACTTCACATTTAGATGTCCTTCGTGCTCTGACGCGAACCTTACGGCGAGCCGGTTTACCGGTGGCCTTTTCGGCTGGCTTTAACCCCAAACCGCAGCTATCATTTGGCCCGCCCCTTCCATTAGGAGTGGAAAGTAGCGCCGAGTATTTTGATCTGGAGCTAAACGTGCCCTTAACTGAAGCAGAAGTGATGTTTGCTTTAAAGCAACATCTACCCCCCGGCTTGGAAGTGATCGCCCTTCATCAGCTGGACCCCAAGGCGCCTTCCTTAATGGCGGACGCCATTAGTATTTATTACCAGTTTACTTTAGAGCGAAAAAACCCTGTTCCCGATCGGCAAGTGGAGGAAGAATTTGCGGCGTTATGGGCAAGCCCCGAACTAATCATTACGAAAAAAACGAAACAGGGTGAGAAAAAGGTCAATATCCGACCGCTCTGGAAAAGTTATGATCTATCTTTTACCGTCGACGGTGGAATTGACTTCCAGATTGAAGTGGCGTTCGGACCCCAGGGCACAATTCGCCCTGATGATTTTGGTTCCTTCTTGGTTGCTGCTTTCCGGATTGAAAAGATCAGACGGACGGAAATCCGTTTTAAGGGTGGGGAAAGGCGCCAAAAGGTTCTTTAGGAAGTGCTTTGATGGAGAAAGAATTTTTAATTAATGTCAGTCCTAGTGAGACGAGGATGGCTGTTTTAGAGGATGGTAAGCTGGTTGAGCTTTCGATTGAAAGTTTTGCGGCGCAGCGCCTGATCGGCAATATCTATCGGGGTAAAGTTGAAAACGTGCTGCCCGGGATGCAAGCGGCGTTTATTGATATCGGTATGGAGAAGAATGCCTTTCTCTTTATTGATGACTTACAACAAGACCGGGGCGAGGACGGCCCGGCTTCGATCAGTGAACTCCTCCGGGAAGGACAGGAGATTATCGTCCAGTTAGTAAAAGAACCGATGGGGAACAAAGGCGCGCGCGTGGTGACGAGCTTAACGATCCCAGGACGATATTTGGTCTTAATGCCCACGGTTGATTATATTGGGATCTCTCGCCGGATCGAAGACGAAAAGGAACGCGAACGGCTGAAGAAGATTGCGACGCACTTAAAACCAAAGGGGATGGGGATGATTATCCGGACGGCCGCCGAAGGTTTATCCGAGGAAGATCTAGCCGCCGACCGGGATTTTCTCTTTAATTTGTGGCAAAAAATACTAAAGAAAACCAAGAAAGGTCCCACTCCGGCTTTACTCTTTCATGATCATGATCTGCTGTATCGAATCCTTAGGGATCTTTTCACCAAAGAGGTTGATCGGTTGGTCATTGATGATCGATCCACCTATGAAAAGGCTTTAGAGTTACTTAATGTTTTGGGACCCCATTTACGTAGTAAGGTCAAATTATCCACGGAAAACTCTATATTCTCCTTTTACGGTGTAGAACACCAAATCGAACAGGCGCTGCAGCGCAAAATTTGGCTTGAATCTGGCGCGTACTTAGTTTTTGATCAAACCGAAGCGTTAACAGTAGTCGATGTGAATACCGGAAAATATACCGGATCCACTTGTTTAGAGGACACGGTTTTTCATACGAACTTAGCGGCGGCTAAAGAGATCGCCCGCCAAATTCGGTTGCGTAATATCGGTGGCATTATCGTCATCGACTTTATCGATATGTGTGATGAGGAAAGCCGTAAGCAAGTCTTGGAAAGTCTCTCCCAGGAACTGCAGAAGGATAAAGTCAAAACAAATATTCTCGGGTTTACTTCCTTAGGGTTATTGGAAATGACCAGAAAAAAGACTCGGCCCAGTCTACGGGAACAGTTGCAGCAGGCCTGTTCTTGTTGTGAAGGAACGGGTTACAAATATTCTTTAGATACCCAAACGGCCCGGGCCGAACGGCGTATTATGGAGTTAGGTGCCGATCAGCCTAGGGATGAAGCCCTTTTGATCGGCGTTAATCCGGCGATTGCCGCTTTGCTCATCGGTCCCGGCGGCACCCGCTTGAGTACGCTTGAAAAAATGATGAAAAAAATGATTTTCATCAGAGGTAAAGACGAAATACCCCTGGCCGAAGCCCGGGTAATTGCTGCTGGCGATCGGGACTACATCCAAGCCTTGGCTTTGCCGGTAAAAGAAGGAGAGGTTTTAGAAGTAGAAGTGGCTGAGCCTCACCTGAATAACCCCATCGACGGGATTGCCCGTCTTGAAGGGTATATAATTGATATTGAAAACGGCGGCCATCTGGTTGGCAAAAGGATAAAAGTAAGAATTGGGAAGTTGTTTAAAACTTACGCCAAAGCAGTGGTCTGTGATTAAACTACCTAGAAAATAGCC
>DOID01000049.1:3883-27447 GCA_003511465.1 Bacillota bacterium
TAGCGCCTTTGGGGCTTGTCATTCTCCCTGGCTTCATTAAGTGTCCTGGCGGTAGCCAGGGTGAATGACTACGCAAAAAGAAAGCTTTGACAGAAAGGCCCGAGGATGATATTATATTATTTGCGGGTTTTTAAACCTGTTGCAACCGCACAGTGCTGGCTTTTAAACCTTTAGTAAAGCTTTTTGCGTTGTATCCATTAAAGAAGATTCCGTTCAATATATAGTGTTTGACTAGATTTAGTCTATCAATATATTGTACCGGAATAGTTGAATCAAGTGACAACGCAAAAAGCCCTTAGTAAGCTATAGGTGCCAAGAACTGGCGAGTCTAAGCGGGAGGTGCATTTAATGTACGCGATTGTGGAAACCGGCGGGAAACAATATCGGGTCGCAGCCGACGATCTATTTAAGGTGGAAAAATTACCAGGTGAAGTTGGAGCCGAGGTTGTGTTGGATCATGTCTTACTGATCGGCGGCGAGGAAACCAAAATTGGTAATCCCTATGTGGAAGGGGCTAAAGTCAAAACCGTGATTGTCGAACAAGACAAAGCCCGAAAAATTTTGGTCTTTCATTACAAACCAAAGAAAAACATCAGAAAACGGTTTGGGCACCGGCAGCCGTACACCCGTTTACGGGTAGTCGCAATTGAAGGTTAATGACTTCAGTCCGGTTTTGGTGTTCAGCGGAACGCTTCATCGGTTTTAAAGCCAATGGCCATACCGGTTATGCCCCGGCGGGACAAGATATCGTCTGTGCCGCCGTGTCAACGCTGGTTCAGACCACGGTTTTGGGTTTACATGAACTGGTTGGACTACAACTCCAGATTGAGCAGGAGCCGAAAATCGGTTTGTATAGTTGCTTAATCGCCCCGACTGATGATGAAGTAAAGCTTGAGCAAGCCCATCTGATCTTAAATCTAATGTATCTAGGCCTGCAGCAGATTGCGCAGGAATATCGGAAATTTGTCAAAATATCCCTTAAGGAGGTGCAGAATGATGAGCTTTAATTTGCAATTTTTTGCGAAGAAAAAAGGAATGGGAAGTACCAGAAATGGTCGGGATAGTCAGGCCCAACGGCTAGGCGTGAAAAAGTTTGGCGGTCAACAGGTTTTAGCCGGTAATATCCTTGTCCGTCAGCGGGGCACCAAGTTCCATCCCGGCAACAACGTAGGGATTGGTAAAGACGATACACTCTTTGCTTTAATCGATGGCTACGTTAGTTTCGAACGGAAAGGGAAAACTGATAAAAAAGTCAGCGTTTACTCTGAGCCGGTCGTCTCTGCTTAATCTTTAAAAACCGCCTAAAGGCGGTTTTTTAAAACCCTTTTTTCTTTTCACTGAAGCTTTTTGCGTTGTACCCATCTAAAAGCCCCACAGGCTTTAATCGCAAGGTAAATATAAAAAGCCCCTAAAGGAGTAAGTCTATGTTTATTGATGAAGTGACAATTAAGGTAATTGCCGGAAAAGGCGGCGACGGCATCGTCAGTTTTCGCCGGGAAAAATTCGTGCCGCAAGGCGGCCCGGACGGTGGGGACGGTGGGGACGGCGGCAGCATCTACCTGGAGGCTGATGAAGGCTATAATACTCTGAGTCACCTCCGCTATCATAAGCTCTTTAAAGCTACGGCCGGACAGAATGGCGGCGGGAGTAGATGCTTTGGTAAAAAGGGAGACGATTTGGTGATTAAGGTGCCGGTGGGTACTATGGTGCAGAAAGATGGTCGGTTAGTGGCTGACCTTACCATACATAAGGAAAGGTACCTCGTGGCGAAAGGTGGTCGCGGTGGCCGTGGAAATGCCCGTTTCGCGGGTGCTTCCCACCAAGCGCCTCGTTTTGCCGAACGCGGAGAAATTGGGGAGGAAGCGGCCTTAGGCTTAGAATTGAAAGTCTTAGCCGATGTTGGTTTAGTCGGGTATCCGAATGCCGGAAAATCGACTTTTCTCTCGTCAATATCAGCCGCCCGCCCAAAAATAGCTTCTTATCCGTTTACGACCTTGAGTCCGGTTTTAGGTGTTGTCGATCTGGCTGATCAGAGTTTTATCGTCGCTGACTTGCCCGGCTTAATTCAGGGTGCCCACCAAGGAGTGGGTTTGGGGATTGAGTTCTTGAAGCATGTGGAAAGAACCCGCCTGCTGGTGCACTTGGTGGATCTTTCACTGCCGGCCCCCTGGGAGGCCTTTGACGAGATCAACCGGGAACTAGCAAGTTATAGTGAACAATTACCGCAAAAGCCGCAGCTGGTCATCGGAACGAAAATAGATTTACCCGAGGCGGCGGCTAAAAAAGAGGAGTTTAAAACAAAAATTACAGGTCTTGGCTATGAGGTCGACTTTATTTCGGCGGCAATCGGTGAGAACATCCGGCCGGTTTTATACCGGATCATGGCAAAACTGAAAACGCTCCCGAAAATTGAAAAATTAGCAGTGGAACCGGAAACACCGGTTGCCGGTTTACCGCTGGGTGCCCCGGAATTCTCCATTGTCAAAGAAGCCGATGGTTCCTACCGGATTAGCGGGGAAACCTTAGTCAAAAAAGTGATGCGTTTCAATCCGGACCAAAGCGAAGCTTTACTGCGTTTAGATCAACGCTTAAAAAGCTGGGGAATTTTGACCGCTTTAGAAGAGGAAGGGATCAAGGAGGGCGATCTGGTGCGGATCGGTGATTATGAATTTACCTTTGAGCTAGAGGACTAATTAGTTCAAACTGATAAAGTGGAGAAAACCCCGCATCTTATAGTATAATTAAAGTAAGCTTTGCGAAAATCAACCGGGAAGTGAGGGTTTTACTTGTTAGATAATCGAAACAGGGTGCAAGCAGCCCAAAAAATCGTGGTTAAAGTAGGGACCAGTAGTTTAACTTATCCTTCCGGACGGCTTAACTTAACAAACATGGAACGAATCGTGCGGCAAATCGCGGATTTGCATAATTCCGGAAAAGAAGTGGTGTTGGTTTCTTCCGGCTCAGTTGGCGCCGGCGTCGGTGAACTCGGTCTCAAAAACAAACCACGGACTATACCGGAACGGCAAGCCGTATCTGCGGTCGGACAATGTTTCCTAATGCAGGTTTATAACCGCTTTTTTCTGGAATATGGAATTATCACGGCACAGATCCTACTGACCCGGGAAGATATGAGTGACCGCCGTCGTTATCTAAATGCGCGCAACACCATGCTGATGTTGATCAATGAGTACCGGGCGTTGCCGATTATCAATGAGAATGATACAGTCGCCACCGAAGAACTACAATTACGCTTTGGGGATAATGATACTTTAGCGGCCTTAGTCGCTAGTCTAATCAGAGCAGACCTTTTAATCCTCCTCTCTGACATCAGCGGTCTCTATACTGGCGATCCCCGAAAAGATGAAAATGCCACCTTAATACCGGAGGTTAAAGAAATATCTCCGGCGATCTGGGCCACCGCCGGAGCGGCCGGTACGATGCGGGGAACAGGTGGGATGATTACCAAATTGGAAGCGGCGCGGATTGCCACCCGTTCTGGGATCACGATGGTCCTGGCCTCTTGCGAAGAAGAAGATGTTTTAAACCGAATTCTCGGGGGAGAACAGGTGGGTACGGTGTTTTTACCGAATGAAGATTCCCTGGTGCAGCGGGAACAATGGATTGCCTTTGCCGGGCAACCGCAAGGGGCAGTCGTGATTGATCAGGGCGCGGTTACTGCTCTGCTTGAAGGAAAAAAGAGTTTATTACCTTCCGGCGTCACCGGAGTGCAAGGCAAATTCGAGGTTGGTGATTTGATCCGGGTGTTAGATCCGAGCGAACAAGAGATCGCCAGGGGCCTTAGTAATTTCAACTCTGAAGAGATTGAAAGAATCAAAGGCACGAACACTCTCCATCTGCCGAAAGTGTTAGGGTACAAAACCTTTGAAGAAGTCATCCACCGTAATAATATGGTCTGCGTGGAATGAAGGGGGCAAAAGCGTGAACAACACCGATGCGATTATTTCCTTGGGAAAAAAGGCAAAAACAGCTGCCACCCACCTGGCTACTGTGGATAGTACGGTTAAAAACCAGGCCTTACTTGCCGTGGCCGCAGGACTGCTGGCCGGTGAAGAGCGGATTCTGGCGATTAATCGGGAGGAAGTAGCCCACGCCAAAGCTAAGGGTTTAAAATCGAGTTTTTGCGAACGTTTGACCTTAAATCCGCAGCGAATCAGGGGGATGGTTGATGGCATGCGGGAAATTGCCAGGCTGGAAGATCCGGTGGGTAGTGTAGAAAAAATGTGGCGCCGTCCCAACGGTTTACAGATTGGCCAAATGCGAGTACCTTTAGGCGTGGTCGCGATTATCTATGAAGCCCGTCCCAACGTAACGGTGGACGCTGCCGCTTTATGCCTGAAAACAGGCAATGCGGTGATTCTGCGCGGGGGATCAGAAGCGCTCCGGACCAATCAAGTCTTAGTCGACGTGATCCGGGAAGCACTGAATGGCGAAGGTATTCCAGTGGATGCGGTGCAACTGTTGGCGACGGCAGAAAGGGAAGCGGTGGTTACGTTAATGAAAATGCGGCAGTATGTGGATGTTCTGGTACCACGGGGTGGAACCGGACTCATCAAGACCGTGATCAGCAACGCCACCGTGCCTGTAATCGAGACCGGAGCCGGAAATTGTCATATTTATATTGATGCCGTTGCCAACCTGGAGGAAGCGGCGAAGATTGTACTCAATGCCAAAACCCAACGTCCGTCCGTCTGTAATGCCCTCGAAACCCTGTTGGTGCACGAGAAAATTGCCCCCCGTTTTCTTACGGGTTGCGGGGAAGAACTGCGCCAGGCTGGAGTGGAAGTCCGCGGTTGTCCAGAGACCCTTCGTCACTTGCCATGGGCGGAAGCTGCCGCAGAAAGTGACTGGGCGACCGAATATTTGGATTTAACCCTTGCCATTAAAGTAGTACCGGATTTTCCCGCGGCTGTCGCCCACATTAGGGAGTATGGCACCGGACATTCGGAGAGTATTATTACCACCGATTATGCGGCGGCCCGCCGCTTTTTGCAGGAAGTAGATGCGGCTGCTGTTTACGTTAATGCCTCCACCCGTTTTACCGATGGGTACGAATTTGGCTTCGGGGCCGAACTAGGCATTTCCACCCAAAAACTCCATGCCAGAGGGCCGATGGGTTTGTCCGCCCTAACAACGACTAAATATATTATCTATGGTGACGGACAGATTAGAATATGAATGCGCTTGGTATCTATGGCGGAAGTTTTGATCCCATCCATCTTGGCCATTTAGTGCTGGCGGAGACTGCTCGGGAAGAATTGAAGTTGGAAAAGGTTATTTTTGTACCGGCTTTAAAATCCCCATTAAAATCCCATGCACCCCATATTAGTGACCAAGACCGCTTAGCGTTGATTAAGCTAGCGATCGGTGATAATCCGTTTTTTGCTTATTCTGAAGTGGAATTAGAACGGAAACCTCCCTCCTACACGGTGGATACCCTGCACTATTTTCGTCAGGTTTATCCCGATCGGGAGCTCATTTTGTTGATGGGACAGGATTCTTTACATACATTTACGGAATGGTTCCAATTTCGGACCATCTTACGCTTGGCCAAATTGGCAATTGGCACCCGCCCTGGCGTTTCCCCCTCTTTACCCGTGGAGCTGGAAGCTTTTCAGTTGCCGTCACCCGAGAGTCGTGGGTTTGTCTATTTTCACAACCCAAAGATGGAGATCTCCTCCAGTGTGGTGCGGGAACGGTTGCGGCTCGGCAAATCTGTTAAGTACTGGTTAACACCGCAGGTTTTAGCTTATATTCAAGGGCATAAACTCTACACTTGATTTTCAGCTGCTCGCTGTGGTGCTTCGGTTGTCATTTGGTGTTATTCTTTTTCCAAGACTCAATAATATTTCCTTAGGCGGGTAAAATAAATGAGGGGCCTACAATTATCTGTGATTCATGGCCGGAAACGAGGTGAAGTTGGTGAGTAAAACCCTGTATGTCGGTAATTTGCCCTGGGCTACTACGGATAAGGATTTAGCGGATTTATTTTCCGGATCCGCCGAAGTATTGGCGAGTAGGGTAATTATAGACCGGTCAACCGGACGCTCGAAAGGGTTTGGGTTTGTTGAAGTTCCTGAAGATCAAGCCGATCAAGTAATTGCCGCTATGAACGGGAAAGAGTTAGGCGGTAGAGAAATCATTGTCAACGAGGCTAGGCCGCTGGATACCACAAACTAAGGGGTGCGTTGCACCCCCTTAAAATGTAAAAGAGCTGGGTGAAACCAGCCCTTTGTCTTTGGGCTATTTTCTAAGTACTAGCAGGGAAAAGAGAAACGCTGTGGAAAAAGATTAAGTATACTAACATTACTAAGATCTATTGTAGTGGGAGGGTCTAAATGAAGATTGAAGCTCTCCGCGAGAAACTGGCAAACACGCTTTCTCCAACCCGGTTTCAACACTCGTTAAGGGTGATGGGATTTGCGCGGGAATTGGCGCGGCACTACCATATTGCGGAAGAGCCGGTTGTTATTGCAGCGCTTTTACATGATGTAGCCAGAGAAGTCAGAGGCCAGGAGGTGCTGGAATTGGCTGAGACTTACCACCTTCCGGTGCTTCCTGTGGAGAGAAGAGCCCCGGTTTTACTCCATGGCAGGGTGGGGGCGGAGGTTTTAAAGCGGGAATGGGCGATTACCGACGAGTCAATCTTGAAAGCCGTGGCGATGCATGTTACAGGTGCTCCCAAAATGGATCCGATTGCTGAATTAACCTTAATTGCGGACTTTGCGGAACCAAATCGGCCATTTTTTGCGGCTGAGGTTGCGCGGAAACTGGCCTTTACAACTCGACAGACCGTTTTAAGGTACATTTTTACTCAGAAGATTAGATATATCTTGGATGCCGGTTTTCTACTCCATCCCTTAACAATTGAAGCCAGAAATCACCTGATGGAAGAGAGCGGAGGGGAAAAAGAGTAGTCCCTGCAGATTTAGCTTTATGGCGGAGGTTTGGGAATGAATTACGATCAGCATTTGACGACTGCTTATACGGCGTTGCTTGAGACCAAGGGAGAGGACTTGGTGATTTTGGATCTAAAAGAGCTAACGGTGATCACTGATTATTTTGTGTTGGTTACCGGCCGCAACCCTAACCATCTGAAGGCGTTAGCAGATGCGGTCCAAGAAAAGCTTACGATTCAGGATTTAATCCCGTCCCGGAAGGAAGGGGATGAAAAAAACAGATGGATCCTGTTGGATTACGGGTTCATGGTTATCCACATGTTAGGCCAAGACGAGAGGGATTTTTACCGTCTGGAGGAACTTTGGCATGGTGCCAAAAGATTGACTCCTACCATTGCTTGACATTTATTTAGCTCTAGTTTATACTTTTAAGTGGTATTATTTGCTCAATCTTTGATCTTTATCACGAAGTGCCAAATGCGCTGGTAAAGAAGGAGAAACAGGATCTTCCAAATAAAAGTAGCTGATGAAGGGGAAAAGTAGATCAGGATCAGGGTGTAGAGAGCCGGTGGGTGGTGAAAACCGGTCCTAGGATCTGATTGAACTCACCCCGGAAGTTTAGGAATAAAATTCCTAACCCAAACCAGGGTTACATGGGCAAAAAGGGTTTTCCACAAAGGAGAACCGAAACAGGGTGGTACCGCGACTGTTAATCGCCCCTGGTCAAGAATTGACCAGGGGCTAAATTTTGGTGGAGGGATTGAGATGACGACAAAATACGACCGCTATCAGCCCCATAAAATTGAACCGTTTTGGCGGCAGCAGTGGGAAGAAACCGGACTAGACCGCGCCGTAGTGAAAAAGGACCAACCAAAGTACTATGCGCTCACGATGCTTCCTTATCCCAGCGGGGATCTACACATCGGACACTGGTATGCGATGGTGCCGTCGGATGCGCGGGCGCGCTTTATGCGGATGCAAGGATATAATGTCCTTTTCCCCATCGGGTTTGATGCCTTTGGGTTACCGGCGGAGAACGCCGCGATTAAGCGAAATATTCATCCGCACCAGTGGACAATGGAGAATATCCGGCGGATGCGGGAACAATTAAAATCGATGGGCGCGATCTTTGACTGGCAACGGGAAGTAGTCACCTGTTTGCCCGGTTTTTACAAATGGAGCCAATGGCTTTTTTTAAAGTTTTACGAGCATGGACTGGCTTATAAAAAATTATCGCCCGTTGATTTTTGCCCAAATTGTAATACCACTTTAGCTCGGGAACAGGTGTGGGGTGAAGATCGTCATTGTGAACGTTGTGAAACTCCGGTGGTTAAAAAAGAACTTGACCAGTGGTTCTTTAAAATAACGGACTATGCCGAAGAATTACTGGACTATTCTGGGATTGACTGGCCAGAACGGGTCGTCTCCATGCAGAAGAACTGGATCGGGAAAAGCGAAGGTGCGGAGGTTAAATTCCGGCTGACCAATGATGAAGAGATCACGGTTTTTACGACTCGTCCGGATACCCTATGGGGTGTCACCTTTATGGTGTTGGCGCCGGAACATCCTTTGGTCGATAAAATCACCACTGCCGAATACAAAACCCAGGTCAAGGAGTATCAGTACCAAGCGAGCCGCCAAAGTGAAATCGAGCGGTTGGCTGATGACCAAGAAAAAACCGGCGTTTTTACCGGAAGCTATGCAGTTAACCCGGTTAATGGTGAACAAATCCCGGTTTGGATCGCTGACTACGTCATGATGGGCTACGGCACCGGTGCTATTATGGCTGTTCCAGCCCATGACACCCGTGATTTTGCTTTTGCCCGTAAATATCGGCTCCCGATCAAGGTGGTCATTACACCGGCTGAAGGGCTCGCGGATCCGTTAACTAAACCCTACACCGAAGTGGAGCAGGGTAAGATGGTCAATTCCGGAACTTTTAGTGGTTTATCGGCAGCCGAGGGAAAAGTAAAAGTAAGCTCCTGGCTTGAAGAAAAGGGGTTAGGCAAAAAAGCGGTCAATTATCGGCTCCGGGATTGGCTAATCAGTCGGCAACGTTACTGGGGCACACCGATTCCCATTGTCTATTGTGAAAAATGCGGAACCGTACCCGTTCCCGAGGAAGAGCTACCGATTGTTTTACCAGAAGATGCCGAGTTTTTGCCGACCGGAGAATCACCGCTCAGACACCATGCTGACTTTTTGCATACGACCTGTCCACGCTGCGGCGGTCCGGCGCAGCGGGAAACCGATACCATGGATACTTTTGTCTGTTCCTCATGGTACCAATATGCCTATCTCAGCCCGTATTATCAAGGCGCTACTCCCTTCGATCCGGCGGAAGGAGCCTACTGGCTACCGGTGGATTTGTATACCGGTGGGGTAGAGCACGCCTGTATGCATCTTATTTATACCCGTTTTTTTACTAAAGCCATGCGTGACATCGGTTTGGTCGATTTTGACGAACCCATGCGAACATTACGAAATCAAGGAATAATTTTGGGTGAAGACAGTGAAAAAATGAGTAAATCCCGGGGAAATGTGATCGCCCCCGATGATCTGATTGAAGCCTACGGTTCAGACACCATCCGCGTCTACCTAATGTTCGGTTGGCGCTGGGAAATGGGAGGACCGTGGGATAGTAGGGGAATTGAAGGTAGTTATCGTTTTCTGAACCGGATTTGGGAGTTATTACTATTTCCGGTGGAAGGAGCGGTTGAGCCAACAGCCGAGCTGATTGAGACCTTACAACGTAAACTCCACCAAACGATTAAGCGCGCAACTGAAGATGTAAAGGAGTTAGCCTTTAATACCTATATCGCTTCTTTAATGGAATTTTCAAACCTGTTGGCCAAGGTGAAGCCCAATCTATGGGGTACCCAACCTTGGAACGAAGCGGCAAAAACCTTAACTCTGCTCTTGGCACCAGCCGCACCGTATATCGCGGAGGAGATCTGGTCCCAATTAGGCGAAAAGTATTCGGTCCATATCCAACGGTGGCCGGAATGGGATCCAGAACTGGTCGTCGAACAACAGGTGGAAATTGTCATCCAGATTAATGGAAAGATCAAAGAACGCTTAGTCATTCCGGTGGATGCGTCGGAAGATCAGGTTAAAGCAAGGGCCTTTGCAATGGAGGCGATTAGCAGTGTTCTCCAAGGGAAAGCGCCCCGGAAAGTGATTTACGTACCAGGCCGTCTCCTAAATATTGTTCTTTAAACATTGAGAGCATAGGCCAAAGTGCCTATGCTCTTTCCAAAGTCCCTTGATTTTTCTTCGTATAAAGGCCGATTTTAACGGGGAATTTATCAATAAAAGACGCTTTAGCTGCGGTTTTATTGGAGGAAGATATGATGCCACCCCGTTTTCGAAAACCACTGGTGATCGGTTTTGTCCTTTGTGTTGTAATTTGTCTATTTTCTCTTTTACCCCAGTTCATTAAAGTCCAACTTTACCCTACTAAGCTGAAAATCGTCCCGGGACAACATTTGCAGTTATCACTGAAAAGACCATTTAGTATTTACTTAGAAGCCAACCGTCTAGATGGCATCAACGGCGTTAACGGCAAGACAAAATTAGAAAAAGGGCAAAGCGGAAGCTGTTCTCAAGTAATGGTCCGTCCGGAACGAGAAGGCACTGGTACGCTGGAAATCCGCTTTTTAGGGATTCCGATCCGGCGGGTCAACCTTTTAGTCCAAGAGATGCCCCAAGTGATTCCCGGCGGCCATGCCATCGGCGTTTTGATGGCCAAAGAAGGGGTGATTATCTCCGGACATCTTCCTCTCCGCGATGACCAGGGAAAGGAGTATTATCCTGCGGAGGAAGCAGGATTGGAAGTGGGCGATTTATTAATCGCCATTAACGAAATACCAATCCAGCGGATCAATCAGGTTGATCCGTTAATTCAGCAAGAGGCGGTGAAGGGTCTTCCTTTAACTTTGACCCTTATTCGCCAGGGGCAGACCATCAAGGAAAAAATCCAACCGGTAAAGCGCAAAGACGGTCAAAATGGAACCGACCGCTATTTCCTCGGCGTTTACGTGGAGGATCCGGCGGCGGGGGTTGGTACTTTGACTTACTATAACCCGCAAACAAGGCAATACGGCGCTTTAGGCCATAAAATCGTCGGTTTTAGCAATCGGGAGCTTCCTCTCGCGAACGGGAAAATAGTTTCCGCCCGGATTACGGGAATTAATCAAGGAAACCGCGGTGAACCGGGAGAAAAGATCGGTATTTTCTCTGGTAGCAACGATATTATCGGGGATATTTCCGCCAACACCCCGATTGGTATTTTTGGCTCCCTACGGAACGGAGTGACCAATCCTTGGCACCAGCGGCCAATCCCGGTATCGACCATTTCAGAAGTACGGCCCGGGCCCGCGGAAATTCTTACCGTTTTGTCGGGAAACGAGATTCGTCGCTTTTCCATTGAAATCCAGAAGGTTTATTATCAAACCAATTTACGGGATAAAGGGATGGTAGTTAAAGTAACTGATTCTGAATTGCTGAACCAAGCGGGCGGGATTATCCAGGGGATGAGTGGCAGTCCAATCATTCAAAACGGGAAACTGGTCGGGGCGATTACCCATGTTTTTGTGAATGACCCCACCCGTGGCTATGGCGTCTTTGCCGAGTGGATGTTACAAATGGAAGAAACCTTTGGAAGGACCACACAAGATGTTCACCCAGATTTAGCTTCCTAAAGTAAACGTTTGTGAAGGATTATCTCATTTTTTACCGAATTTTATGTTAAACAGTACGAACGGAGGCGGACTTATTGACATTATCAGGGAAGATAAAAATAGGTTTAGCTGAAGATAATTTAGAATTTTGCCAGGTATTAAACGACTATCTCCAGGCCCATCCTGATCTCGAGGTCGCTGCAGTTGCCTATGACGGTCAGCAGACTCTGGAAATGGTGCGAACGACTAAGCTTCACCTCTTGCTCCTAGATTTGATTATGCCGAAACTAGATGGGATTGCGGTGTTGGAACGGATCAAGATGATGGATAATCGCCCAAAGATTATTATTTTGTCCGCCTTTGGGCATGAGGAAATGACCAGGAAAGCCGTGGAGTTAGGAGCCGACTACTTTATCGTGAAACCTTTTGACTTGCAGATATTGGTCCAGCGCATCCGGGAGGTTTGCGGTAGTCAATCGCCAGCGGCCTTCACGGCGTATACTTCTCCGGCGCGGCAAGCAGGCCAGATCGAACAGGAAGTCACTGATCTTTTACAAAAAATGAAAATCCCCCCCCATTTTAAGGGTTATACTTATCTCCGGAAAGCGATTTTGCTCTGTATTAAAGAACCGACCTTGATTAATGAAGTGACCAAAAAATTGTATCCCAGAATTGCTGAGGAGTATAATTCCACTGCTAACCGGGTCGAGCGTTCGATGCGTTTTGCGATCGAAACGGCGTGGAGCAGGGGAGAAATTGAGTACCTCCATGAGCTGATGGGTCCCATTGTTGATGAGAAAAAGGGGAAACCAACCAATGTAAGTTTTATCGCGAAAATTTCCGACAAAATCCGGCTAAATTACAATCTAAGAAATTAAGGTAGGGCTTTTTGCAACGCAAAAAGCTTAGGTAGAAAAGTGGATATTAGGGGAACAGCACGAAAAGGGATCAAAACCAAAGACTTGGTGAAGAAACTTAAACCCGGTGAGATTGCCGTGATCAACCATCTTGACCTAGACCAGGTTGCGGCCGAATCTTTAATTAAAGCCAATGTTAAGATGGTGGTGAATGCTGCCTCCTCGATCTCGGGTCGCTACCCTAATTTAGGACCCAGCATCCTCGCCAAAGCCGGAATTCCCCTGCTTGACCGGGTAGGGGAAGCTTTTTTTACCAACCTTCCCGAAGTGACGGAAGTAGAGATTAAGGGTGAACGGATCTATCAGGACCATCAGCTTCTGGGCGAAGGGGTTATCCTGACTCCGGAAGGGGTTGAACAGGCGACTGAACAAGCCAAGAAGAACTTAAACCATGAATTAGATAAATTTATCCAGAACACTTTAGAATATGCCCTCATTGAAAAGGATTTAGTCCTCGGAGGGTTGTCGCTGCCACCAATTAGTACCGCTTTAGCTAAAAAACAGGTCTTGGTTGTAGTTCGCGGTCAAAATTACCGGGACGACCTAAAAATAATTCTCTCCTATATCCGGGAAGTGCGGCCGGTGCTGATTGGGGTTGACGGTGGTGCCGACGCTTTACTGGAATTCGGTTTACGTCCCCACCTAATTATTGGGGACATGGATAGTGTCTCGGATCAAGCTTTACGATCGGGGGCCGAGTTGATTGTCCATGCGTATCAAGACGGACATGCCCCTGGCTTAAAGCGGATCCAGGAGCTAAATCTAAGAGCCCATACTTTTCCAGCCCCCGGAACTAGCGAAGATCTAGCCCTCATTTTAGCTTATGAGAAAGGTGCCGATTTGATTGTGGCGGTGGGCACCCATTCCAATATGATCGATTTTTTGGAAAAGGGCCGAAAGGGAATGGCCAGCACTTTTCTGGTCAGACTAAAAGTAGGATCAATTCTGGTTGACGCCAGAGGGGTGAGTAGACTATACCATAGCAGGGTGAAAGTCGAGCAGATCTTCTTGATCTGCTTAGCTGCTTTTATCCCCCTAATTCTGGTTTTATCCTCAAATAAGTTTTTATGGGATTGGCTTCGTCTCCTTTGGCTAAAACTCCGTTTTTTACTTAAGATATAGGAGCGATGCATCATGCCGTTGGATTATCGGTATTATATCTCGTCGATCGCTGCGATTTTTTTAGCTTTAGGAATCGGGATTGTCATTGGTGGCGCCTTGATGGACAACGGTGAAATGGGTCGCAGTAAAGAACAGCTCATTGTCAATTTAGAACAGGAATTTGAACAACTCCGCACGGAGAAAAGAACTTTACAAGCCGGGATCAGAGAACGGGAGGTTGAATTGGAAGTACTTCGTCAATTCAACCGGGAGGTGGTGCCCTTGGTGGTTACCGGATTACTGGCGAACCGAAAAATTGGAATTGTGAAAACGAACCAGACAATCCCGGCGGATCTCACCACTGACCTGATGGAAATCCTGAAATTAACTGGGGCCCAGCTTTTATGGAGCATTGAGCTTACAGGTGATCCTGAACCAGCGGTTGATCAGAATATTTTAGCTGCCCGTTTAGGTTTGGAAAATGATCTGTTAGGCCTTAACCAATTGTTGACCGCATTCACTGATGCGGTGATTACCGGTGAGGATGGGGAATTACTGGCCGCCCTCCATGCAAACAATTTAATCCAGATCCGCGGCGAGACCAAGGAGTCCGTAAAGGAACCCCTCGATACATTGATTTTATTGGGCGGAAGCTATGAAGACAAAATAAATTTCGTTGACCAGATCGATCTGGTCGTCGCCAAACAAGCGAAGCTTAGGGGGGTAATCGTTGCCGGGGTGGAACCCCTGACTGCTAAGATCTCATATATTCCCAAGTATAAAAAATCCGGTTTGATCGCCATCGACAACATCAATACCCTTCCAGGCCAAGTTGCTTTAATCCTGGCCTTAGCGGGTGGGGAGGAAGGTCACTATGGTGTCAAAGAGACCGCCCGTAGTTTACTGCCGAAACTTTCGGTTCAAGGGTTAACCCAATAATTCTAAATGAGGTGAGCCCTTCGTGTCAGAAATTACCGCTTCTGTGCTCATCCCAGCATTAAATGAAGAAACAATAATCGTGGAAACCATTCGGGCGGCCGGGCGCATTCCCGGCGTCACCCAGATCATCGTAGTTGATGATGGTTCGACGGATCAAACGGCTGCCCAAGCGGAACAAGGAGGAGCCGTGGTGATCAAAGCCGAAAAGAACAGAGGGAAAGGCGGCGCTTTGAATCTTGGCCTCCCGGAAGTCACCGGCGAGTATCTACTTTTATTAGACGCCGACCTTGGTGCTACTGCCTTTGAGGGAAAAAAACTTTTAGAGGCGGTCAGCAAAGGAAAAGCTGATTTGATTATTGGCCGTTTTCCGGCCCGGAAACGAAAGAGTGGGATCGGGTTTGTCTTATCATTTGCCCGCCGGATCGTCAAACAATTAACCGGGCTCACCCTCACGGCACCCCTTTCTGGTCAACGCGCTCTCAACCGCAAAGCGCTTCAGGCTTTAGGCGGTAAGTTCGCGGAAGGGTTTGGGGTGGAAGTCGCGATGATTATTGATCTGGCCCGGAAGGGTCTGGTGATCAAAGAGATTCCGGTGGCCATGGCCCACCGGCAAACCACCAAGAACTTATCGGGTTTTATCCACCGGGGCCGTCAGTTTCTAGATGTATGTACAGTAGTGATCAAACGCTTATTTTAGGTGAAAAAAATGGCTTTATTCCTTTTTTTTGTCGTTGGTTTCTTCCTAATTAAAGTCAGCTTATCCCTCGTTGCGCACCTCTTGGTGAAGGCCGAAATATTAAAAACCAATTATCGTGGCGAGCAGATCCCGGCTGCCCTGGGTTTGGTTTTTCCCATTGTGCTTCCGGCCCTTTTCCTGATTGAGCAAGTGTTCAATTATTTTGGTTTAGTCCCGGGTGTCCCGTGGGTGAGCTTTTTTGCTTTTCTTTTTTTAACCACCGGTTTTGGCCTGCTAGGTTTAGCCGATGATTTCCTAAAAAACGACGAGGAGAAAGGCTTTCGTCAACATCTCCGCCTGCTCTGGCAGGGTGAATTAACTTCTGGCGGGTTAAAAGCGCTGTTTGGGTTTTCGTTCAGTTTTATTTTTGGGATCGGGGTCCATTTATCTATTGGCGGAAGCTGGTGGATCCTGATCCCATATGTACTGGTCGCTGCTTTAGCACCCAATATCCTGAATTTATTTGACCTGCGGCCGGGACGTTCGGTAAAATTTTTTCTCTTCGCGATGGGTCTTTTGCTGCTAAATTCATATTTGAATAAAGGACTAAATCCCACCCTTTACTTAAGCGCTCCCGTGCTGGGAGGAGTCCTAGCCTATTTTCCGGCGGATCTAAAGGGTGAGGCGATGCTGGGTGATACGGGGGCCAATTTTTTAGGTGGGGTCTTCGGTGGGCTGGTGGTTTTGGATGGCGATCCCTTCTTTTTAGGGGCTACCCTGTTAATTTTTGTTGGCCTCCAGGTGCTGGCGGAAAAGGTCTCTTTTACAAAATTAATTGAAAAAAACCTTCTTTTAAAGTACTTAGATGAATGGGGACGGGATTAAATGCGTTTCGGTGTACATGTCTCGATTGGTAAAGGATTGGTTGCAGCGGTAGGGACGGCAAAATCCCTCGGTTGTGACGCTTTCCAAATATTTATTGGTAATCCCCGTGGGTGGAAGCGGAATCCCTTAGATGAGGCGGAAGTTGCCGCTTTCCGTCAGGAGCGACACCAAAGTGGGCTGGGTCCGGTGGTGGTTCATCTTTCTTATCTCCCTAATCCGGCGGCCGCAGACGATGAATTATATGAAAAATCAATTAAGGCTATTGATAAAGAATACCGGCGGGCGGTGGCGATTGACGCCGACTATTTTGTGGTGCATGCGGGGAAAGCAGGACCACAAACCATCGAAACCGCCCTTGACAAAGTGGCGACAGCGGTACGAACAGTACTTACGCGGAACGAGGGCCGCACCCGCTTTCTCCTGGAAAATCAGGCTGGTGCCGGCACAGAAGTGGGTGGGCACCTGCCCCAGCTTGCCAAGGTGCTAAAAGCGGTTGACTATCCGGAGCGGACCGGAATCTGTGTCGACACCTGCCATGCCTTTGCTGCTGGTTATGAACTAAGAACCAAGGAAGGGTTAGATCAATTATTGACCGAGGTGGAAACAACCATTGGTTGGTCCCAGCTGTGCCTGCTTCATCTGAATGATGCCCTTGGTGAGCGTGGCTCTCATTTGGACCGCCATACCCATATCGGGCAAGGGCAGATTGGCGAAGCAGGATTTCGTCTCATCCTCTCTGACCCGCGCCTTGCTGGTTTAACGGGAATTTTGGAGACGCCACAAAAGGCGCTGGAGGATGATCTGAAGAATTTGGCAGTCGTACGCCGCCTAGCTACGGGGGTCGCAGGATGAATCCAGAAGTTCATCCGTACCCAGCTTTGGGGGAGAACGGCCTTTTTGCGATCCGCTGGCCGGAATTTGAATATCGTCCGGCGCAACAAAAAATGTCGTCCTTAATCTGGGAACGATGTCAAGAGGGTGGGTATGCCTTGATTGAAGCCGGAACCGGAACCGGCAAATCCTTAGCCTATCTCTACCCGGTCTTCCTAGCCGTACAGGAAAATCAATTCCCAACCCTACCCGTTATCATCTCTACCTATACGATCAACCTCCAACAACAATTGATCGAAAAAGAAATCCCTTTTTTAAATCAAACTTTAGGCTCTTCCCGGCAAACGGCCCTGCTGTTGGGGCGGGGTAATTATTTATGTTGGCGGAAATTACACTTTTTTCGGCAGAACCTCAGCTTGCTCGAACCCGCTTACCGGAATTGCTTTGAGCGCGTCTGGCGTTCCGCCAGTCAGCAGGTGGGTTCGGTCGAACAGTTGGGCTATGCTTTACCTTTCCTTTTGCGAGAAAAAATTACTTCAGAAAGCGCCACTTGTTTACGGAAATATTGTTCTTACCAAAACAGCTGCTTTTGGGTGGCCGCGCGTAAAAAAGCATTCAGCGCTGAGGTGGTCATTGTCAATCATCATTTGTTCTTTACTGATTTGGCCATGCGACGACAGGGTGGGTTTTCTGACGAAGGTTTGGTCTTGCCGCCTTATCAATTTGTGATCTTCGATGAAGCCCATCATTTAGCCGAGGTGGCTGGGGAGCATTTGGGAATGGGGATTGACCAAAATGAAATTAACCACTTTTGTCACCGTTTATTACAGCAAGATGGAAAATGGGGACGGGGTTGGCTTCCTTCTTTACGACAACGGTTAGTGGGGAATCTAACGGATTTGGCCCAGTTACAAACGGCAATTCAACTACTAGAGCAGAGTTTGATTCCGGGTTTATTGGAGTTAGAGAATCTTTTTCATGCTTTTTTCCAAGCCTTAGACCATCACCAACTTTTCAGGCCGACCCGTTTCCGCGCTAACGAAAGTAAACAACGTTTTACCGCCGACCTATTAACCGATCCATACCTCAGTAAGGTAGTTAACCAGCTCCGGCAAGCGCTGGATGAGTGGGTCAGTCAGTTGTCCCGCTTTGTTGATGGACTGGAAGAGGTGGAAGCATTACGGGAGGATTTTGTGTTTCTGGCGGAAGCAGGTCATTTCTTTACGGGTATTAGTGCTTCGCTCCCCCTTTTACTGGATGGCAGTGACGACCAGTTTGTTTCTTGGTTGACGATCCGTCCGGATAGTAGAGGGCAAACGGTCCGTACCATGTTAAACCGGGTCCCTTTACAGTTAGGCGATCTCCTGCATCGCCAATTATTTACCCAAGTTAAAGGTGGGGTTTTAACCTCAGCGACTTTAACGGTGAAGGGGGATTTTAGTTACATTAAAGAACGTCTTGGCTTAGATTTGTCCCCTTCTGAAACTTGCCGGGAAGGGATTTTCGCCTCACCCTTTAACTACCAGGCTAATGTTTCCGTAATCATTGCCCGTGACCTTCCCCCGCCGGAAGACCCTTCGTATCTGGCGGCAGTATCGACGCTTTTACCCCGAATAATCCAGGCCGCCGGTGGCCGCACTCTATTATTGTTCACGAATAAACAGCACATGAATGAGGTTTATGCGAAAATAATCCCCCCGTTGACCAAGGCCGGTATTCATCCTTTGCGACAAGGGGATGAACCCCGCCACCGTTTACTCAGGAAATTTCAGACTGTTACCCCCTCCGCGCTCCTAGGAATGGACAGTTTCTGGGAAGGGGTTGATATTCCAGGTCCGGAGTTATCCAATGTGATCATTATGCGCTTACCCTTTCGTGTGCCGACCGAACCCATTTTCCAAGCCCGATGGGAAGCGGTATCGAAGGAAGGGAAAGATCCTTTTCTCAATTTAAGCCTACCTGAAGCGGTGATTAAATTCAAGCAAGGTTTCGGTCGCTTAATCCGTAGCCAATCCGACCGCGGCGTTGTCGTTATCTTAGACCCACGGATCTACACCAAACGCTACGGCCAGGTATTCTTAAGCTCAATTCCAGGCGGACAAATTACCGTCGCTACCCAAGATGAACTACCAGTTTTAATCGGAGAATGGTTAGTCTGAAGCGATGAATGGATAGCCGCTGGAAGCATTAGCCGATTCTTAATGGTGTTTTCTTGTTCCGATAAATTTCTTTGAGTATTCTAAGTCATCCAAAAACACCATTAAGAATCGGCGTAAAACGAAAAAGCCACCTGCAGGCGGCTTTTTAATATATTTGGTTCGACCTTTAATGTGCTTTAATCTCAGTCCAGATCCGGTCGTACACCTTTAAATATTCACCCAAATCATGAAAGATATCATAGCTCTCCAGCATAGCGTCGGCGGGGTAGGCCGTTGGATCAGCAAGCAGCTCCGGATCGATCATTTTCTGGACTTCCCGATGGGGACTGGAGTAGCCGATATAATCTGCGTTTTTAAAGGCTATTTCTGGGTCGCACATGAAATTAATGAAGGTTTCGGCTTCTGTTTGGTGTTTGCTGCTTTTGGGAATGACCATGGCGTCAAACCAAAGGTTACTTGCTTCTTCCGGGAGCGCAAATTCTAGATCCGGGTTTTCCCATTTCATGTAGACCGCATCTCCAGACCAAACCACGGCTAAAGAAGCCTCCCCGGCAATCATTTTATCTTTCACATCATCGCCAACGTACGCTAAGACCAGCGGTTTTTGTTTAATTAAGGCTTGCTTCGCTGCTTCTAACTCCTCCAGATTAAGGGTGTTCATGGAATATCCCAGCATCTTGAGGGCAACTCCAATGGAATCCCGCTGGCTGTCCAGCATGAGGATTTGTTTACTGTACTTTTCATCCCAGAGAATGCGCCAGCTGGTGACCGGTTCGTGGACCATCGTTTTATTATAAATAATGCCTACGGTCCCCCACATGTAAGGGACGGAATACTCATTTTGCGGGTCATAATCCAGGTGTTTGAAACGCTCTTCGATGTATTGAGCGTTGGGAATGTTGTTGTAATCCAGTTTTAGCAGCATATCTTCCTTAACCATTCGCTCAATGGTGTAATCGGAGGGGAAAAGAACGTCGTAGTTACTACCCCCGGATTTGACTTTTACGTACATATCTTCGTTGGTACTAAAGGTATCGTAATTAACCCTGATGTTGTATTTTTTCTCAAACTCGTTAATTACGGATTCGTCAATGTAATCGCCCCAGTTGTAGACATTCAAGACGACACGATTGTCCTGACCACAGGAGGAAAGGGTTAAAACTGTAGTGAGGACCAGAGTTATCAAGAGTAAGATGGGCCATTTTTTTACCATTTGAGATCACTCCTTTTTTTATTAGCACCGTTCCCAGATGTCCTTAAATTGACGATGATTAATAAAAGTAAGACCGTTAAGAAGAGCAGCGTGGAGAGGGCATTGATTTTCGGGTTAATCCCACGCCGGGCCATCGAATAGATAATAATTGACAGGGTTGAAACGCCGGAGCCCGTAGTAAAGAAACTAATCACGAAATCATCAACGGAGAGGGTAAAAGCAAGGAGCATTCCGGTAATAATTCCCGGCATGATCTCCGGGAGAATTACTTTATGATAAGCGTGAAGGGGAGACGCACCCAGGTCCAAAGCTGCTTCATAAAGATTTTTATCCAACTGTTTTAGCTTAGGTAAGACCGAAAGAATAACGTAGGGAAGATTAAAGGTAATATGGGCTAGCAGCAGTGAGAAAAGACCCAACGGGAATTTGGTGAAGACAAACAGGAGCATTAAGGATAAACCGGTAACAATATCCGGGTTAACCACCGGAATATAAGTGAGATTCATGACCAGTTTTTTCTTAAGCTTCTTCATATTGTGAATGCCAATGGCGGCCGCGGTTCCGATGATCGTTGCCATGACGGAGGAGAGGAGGGCGATCACCACGGTGTTATACAAAGCCTTCATGATCTGCCGATCTTTAAACAGTTCAAAATACCAGTTGAGGGTAAAACCGGACCAGTTCGCCCTCGACTTGGAGGCATTAAAGGAAAAGATAATCAGAATGAGAATGGGCGCATATAAAAACAGGTAAATTAGTGCGGCATAGCATCTCTTTAATAGCTTCACCACAGCCCACCCCCTTCATTTTCCTTTTCATATTTAGTGATGACGCTGGTGCTCAAGAGAATTACGATCATCATCACCATGGAAATGGCCGAACCAAAACTCCAATCCCCCGCATATAAAAACTGTTGTTCAATCAGGTTTCCGATGAGGGTGAATTGGCCTCCGCCCAGTAAACGGGAGATGACAAAGGTGGTTACCGCCGGCATGAAGACCATGGTGATCCCGGAGACAACTCCCGGCAGACTTAAAGGAAGAATAACTTTCAGGAAGACGGTAAACTGGTTGGCACCCAGATCCCCGGCGGCTTCAATCAAGTTTTTATCAATTTTACTCAGCACCGAGTAGATGGGTAATACCATGAATGGAAGAAAGTTATAAACCATCCCCAAAACAACGGCTTCCTCCGTATACAGTAAGTTTAAGGGGTTCAGGCCTAACCAGGAAAGGAAAGTATTAATCAGACCTTTTCTTTCTAACAAGGTCATCCAAGCATAAGTGCGCAAGAGAAAGTTCATCCACATGGGAACAACAAACAAAAAGATCATAATGTTTTTCCGTTTAAAGTGATTCCCGGCCAAAATCATGGCCATGGGGTAACCCAACATCAGGCAAAGAACCGTGCTGATTAAGGCAAGCTTAACCGAACGCGTCAGCACTTTTAGATAAATGGGTTCCATAAAACGACGGAAGTGCGCCAAAGTAAACCGGAGTCCTTCTCCCGTTCGGTCTGTGATGCTGTAGAAAAAGACCAGGAGGAGCGGGAAGAAGACAAAAAGCACCATCCAGAGGAGATAAGGATAACTTAGCCAATTTTTTTTCATTTTGTGGTCACCTTTTTCATGATATGAATGGCATCGGGAAGGATTAAGAGCCCGACTTTGGTACCGACCGGCGCCATGACCGTGCTTTGGATCTTCCACCGGACCGCGTTGCTAACCACCAGCATCTCATAGTGGACACCCTTAAAGGTTACCGCTTTGACTTCCCCTTGCAGCTTACTTTCGGACTCCGAAACCACTTGAATATCCTCCGGACGAATCACCACATCCACCGATTCATTTTGGGAAAATCCATGGTCGACACAGGTAAAGGGGAAACCGGCAAAGTGGACCAGAAAGTCTTGGCGCATCGTTCCGGTGATGATATTACTTTCACCGATAAAGTCAGCCACGAAGGCGTTCTTCGGTTCATTGTAGATGTCAAGGGGCGTACCGATTTGTTGAATTGTCCCTTCTTTCATGACCACAATGGTGTCAGACATGGAGAGGGCTTCTTCTTGATCATGGGTAACATAGATAAAAGTAATGCCCAATCTCTTTTGCATATTTTTCAGCTCAATTTGCATTTCCTGACGCAATTTCAGATCAAGGGCTCCCAGCGGTTCATCAAGGAGTAAGACCTCCGGTTCATTAACCAAAGCACGGGCAATGGCGACCCGCTGTTGTTGTCCTCCACTCAAGGAATCGATCTCACGCTGTTCATAACCGGCAAGGTTAACCAAACCGAGCATGAGGCGGACTTTTTTGGCAATGACTTTTTGATCCAGCTTTTTGATTTTTAAGCCGAAGGCGACGTTTTCAAAAACATTCAGATGGGGAAAGAGGGCATATTTTTGAAAGACCGTATTGACTTTCCGCTTATAGGGCGGAAGATTATTGATTTTGACACCGTCAAAGAGGAGATCGCCGCTAGTTGGTTCTTCAAACCCACCAATAATCCGCAGGGTAGTAGTTTTTCCGCACCCGCTGGGCCCGAGGAGAGTTAAAAATTCATTTTTCCTGATGTAGAGGTTGATGTTTTTGAGCGCTTCCGTACCGTTATATTCCTTGGAAACATTAACCAAATTGATGATGTTTTGTTGCACTGTACTGCCCCCCTGTCGATAATGGAAAAGACCTCGTCAAAAACTTGGTGGGGTCGAGACCCAAAGTACTTTGGCCTTTGTCGATCCCGGATTGGATAGATAATGACTAACAATGGCTTTAAAATAGAAACTCTCATTTTTCCTTACTTTGAACACGTGATTTCCGAGATGAAGATTGACGCTACCTGCTAAGATAAAACCAAACTCTTCGCCTTCGTGGGGATCATCGGTTTTGGTAATGCCACCGGGCTCAAGGTTGAGGAGAATCGGTTCCATCCGGTTTTTCTGGGAATTGGGTACAATCCATTGGATCTGGTTTTGGAGATCCGGGTTTTCACGGACAAAAATATCATCTTTTTTAAAAACAATTTTTTCATCAATCGTTTCATTGAAAAAATCTTTAATGTTAGTGCCTAAACATTCCAAGATGTCCAGGAGAGTAGTGATGGAAGGGGAAGTTAATTCCCTTTCTACCTGGGAGATAAAGCCTTTAGACAATTCACAACGATTAGCTAATTCTTCTTGGGTGAGCTGGTTCCTAATCCGGAGGCGCTTGATTTTATCGCCGATTTCCATACCCTTCATCCTATCT
>DOID01000049.1:27754-28277 GCA_003511465.1 Bacillota bacterium
TAGAGGAAAAAAAGGGGTGTAAAAATGAAACCGGAGTTACGTTCAAATTTAACCACGATCTTGTTTTGTGCCTTTTCCATCATTGCGGTCTTTTTCTTATTGGACCCGTTGATTGCGGAAGCTACGGACACATTGACCGTGAACAGTAAAAGAATCTATCTTAACGTCGGATGGATCAAAGTCTATTTTGCGACCTTACTGGTGACCTTTATTTTAATCATTTTGCTTATGGACAAAAAACAAATTTGGGTTTTGACTTTAGGCTTGGTTTTGGGTTCCATCCCCGTACTCGACCAGTACCGAGTTCCCGGCCTTGGTCGGGTGGTGAGCGTTTTTCAACAAAATAATCTTGGTGATTTTCAAACCTACATTCCGTATCTGGCCGTTATCCTCGGCATTTTTCTGGTTTTAGTCCTGCTAAAAGTAATGAATAAAGTCCTGAAGTAAGTTTTTTATGTTGTATCCATGGGTAGTTCATGCGACTCAGCGATCCAAAAAAGAGGAGCGCTTTACCCTGTGCACT
>DOID01000049.1:28443-29847 GCA_003511465.1 Bacillota bacterium
TTCTATAAAACACTCCAGATCTCGGGATCTTCGTAACCCAGACGCCAAATGGCCACACCTCTTAGGTTGTATTTTTCGACTAATTCCAGTTTGGCCGCGGTACTTCGTCGGTTCTCATACCATACCTCGTTTTTAACCCCGGCTTCCGTATAAGTGAAATACGGCGTTTTGTGTTCGTCGTGCCATTTTGGCACTACCTTGTGTTTACTGATGAGATTTTGGATTGCCGAATAATTCAGGGCTTTCCCGGAGCGGTCATTCCACACGTAGCCATAGGCGGCGATCCCCATGACTAGTTTTTGCGGGGAAAAGTGACGTAGGGAATAACTGATTACGCTATCCACCCAGTTTTGCGAAGCAACAGGACCCGCTGGTCCGCCTGAGTAATGTTGATCATAAGTCATCACCACCGCTAAATCCAGGTATGGTGCAATCGCCTGATAATCATAGGCCCCTGACCAAGCCGACCATTCTTCGGTGGCTGTTTTCGCTGGCAGGGCAGCGGTAACCAGCAAATTATTAGCCCGGAGCGTGGCGGAGAGTTCCCGTAAGAAAGCGGTCAAATACGGCCGGTCCGCCGGCGGGACTCCTTCAAAGTCAATATTCACACCCGAATAGCCATTATCTTTTAATAACTTAAGAATTTCGCTAATCCCATTGCTCCGTGCGGACTTGCTTCTTAAGAAGGAGCTAACGGTCTGTTTGCTAAAGGTGGAGGAGGAATCAATGTTTGTTACCACCGCTAAAATCTTCACACCGGTGTCCTTGGCGGTCTGGATGAGCTGCGGTTTACTCTGACCGTGAACCTTCCCCTCCTGATCAACACGGTACAAAAAGGGCGCGATCGTGGTAATTACGCTTGTATTCCGGGCAAAGGAATTAAAAGCGCGGGTATCGCCGCGATAGCTTTCGGCATAATAACCAAAGACTTCCCTTTGCTGAAAAGAGGAGGGGACAGTAATATAACCAGGTTTAGCAGCCCATTTCACAATCCAACCGGAGTTTCCCTGCTGATCGGTGACCTGATACCAGTCGTCTTTCTCTCCTTGGATGGTGAGGGCAGTTCCTTTCGACAGCTGGCGGATGACATTGGCCTTGGTTACCGGTTCGGAACGCATACTAACCGTTTCTGCCGAAACCATCGCCGTCGATGGCAACGTAGACTCCTGGGTTTGTGTTTGCTCCCAGCCGACTACTGGTGGTAAGCGCTGATCAGTTGGTTCACTTCCTCCGCCGAACAAAGAGGAAGAAAGATAGACCAGGAACGCCAGAACGGTGGTGAGAATGTTTTGCTCCATTTAATTATCCCTCATGTTAACATAAATTTAGCTCATGAACTGAATTCGTGTTTTATGACGGGAACCCTTTATGTAGATAACACCAAAACAGTATAGGATTACAAAA
>DOID01000030.1:0-23342 GCA_003511465.1 Bacillota bacterium
AGGCCAAGATACTTCCAGGATTGTCGATGGCACTGATTGGTGGTGTTTTGGTTTGCCTCAACCAACAGCTTTAACGCGGAAAGCGTCTGGTTGATCTGCCCTAGCTTCTCCATGATCTCCGGGTTTCCAATGGCCGGATACTGCCTTGCCCACGGATCTAACTCGTCCATAAAATTAGGTAACTGCGTCAAAAGTCGGTAACATTGAGCACCGTCGGGGCCAAAGGCGTCGGTAAAATATTCCGTCGCCAGCTCGTTAAAGGAGCGGGTGGGATCCCAAAGTGCACCCGCCATTGCCTTCATCGGCAGGCCGGTCGGGAGAAAAGCCCGTTGAACCTGGCAGCTGATATACCCATTTAAGCCGTGAACTCGTAGATTTTTAATGTCCTGGGCGGCGATTTCCGCAATTTTAATGTATCCGGGATCAAAATAATGCGCCCACATTAAGTGGTAGTCAAAAGCAAAAGCATCTCCGGAAAACACCTGTTGCCAAGCACGCAGATGGGCNNGCGGCGATTTCCGCAATTTTAATGTATCCGGGATCAAAATAATGCGCCCACATTAAGTGGTAGTCAAAAGCAAAAGCATCTCCGGAAAACACTTGTTGCCAAGCACGCAGATGGGCTAGGTTTTCCCGGATCCCGGAAGGGAACTCCAAGTGATTCCTGACATAGGGTGGCAGCATTTGCTCCACCGTCTGGTTGGGAAATGACTGGGTATACGACCGGGTAATCGGGGCAAACATGAGTAAGAACCGCTCAGGGTTTTTGATCTGCTCTTTTTCCGGCGGCCATAACAGATCAACGTAAATCAAAAAGACAATCCGTGTCTGCAAGCGGGCGGCGGTTAATTGTTCATCCAATTCGTTCAACATTTGAAGATAAAAATCAGCCGGACGCCCTTGAGCGCACGCCGAACATTCGCACTGGTTATTCTGTCCGTCGGCCAGCCAAAAATGGAGCAGGTCAATGCCGGGATGATCCGTAAGATACTGGACAATTTCCCTGACAATCAGCTGCCGAACCGCGGGATTACTATAACAAAGATTGGTGTTCAAGGGGATTCCTTGCCAAATTTGCCGTTTCCCGTTCACCTGCGCTAAGAAGGGGGTATTCTCCGCTGACGCCTCTTTAGGGATGGGCTGATCCCAGCCTAGACCGGGAATCCCCAATGGTTCACAAGTCCAACCGTGACCTACAGCGTGATAAAGCAAACCGCGTCGTCTGATCTCCTTTTCTAAGCTCCGCACAATTGCTAGAGCCTGTTCTCTGGTTAAACCGGCCGGCGGCTTTTGCGGATTATGTTTATGGTCGTACCAGCGCTGAAAGAAAGTAAATCCTTCGCGAAACTGAATGAAATAGGAGTTCATGCCTACTTTAGGCAACCAGTCGATTATGGCGTGCACATTTTCAGCGCTAACCGCGCCCTCGATACAAAGCCCCCGGTGTCGGTACGCCGCCCGCTCACTTACAGTCACCGTAAGATCGGCCGGATTCCTCCGGGGGATTGACTCCCCGTCTTGGCCCGGACGCACCCACCGGCAACCCACTTCGTTTAAGAAGCGGTAAACCGCCAGGAGCAAACTACGGGGATTGTTGCCCGCAATAACTCCCTCCCCTTGCTTAACCTGAATATAGACCGCATCATCCCCCATTTCAGCAGAGACCTCTGGAGGGTTAAGCTCGGGAAAATCAGTAAATAAGCCCAGACGTAAAACGGGTAAACCATAGGTTGGTGCTGGCTCCAAAACGACCATCTGCTCATGGTCAAAGATCCGTCCAAGGTATTTTGCTAATTCCGCGGCGGCAAACTCCGTGGTTTCCGTGCTAGTTTTGAGCTGAATCCCAACTTTTGTCTGCGCATGACTTTTTTCCACCATTTCACTACTCCTTAAATCATTTATCGCATCTTTAGATTAATTCTATTCATTAGTCGACCCGAGAACAATTCCTTTAGTGGGATCGTTGCCACCAATAAACCAGCCATCAGCTCCCGTTTTTTGTTGTCAGCAAAGAAGTTTGGTTAAAAGAGATTGCTACGGTAAACGACATGGAGGATTACCTAAACTGGATATTCGAACCATTGGTGAATGACCAAACCTACGGCTCCGCGGAGATCGCTCTCCTTCCCCAGCTCAGATCCGACAATAAGCGGTGTCCTTTTCCATTGATTTTTATGCAAATAAGGACGACATTTATCAACAACATCCTGTACAAACTGGGGATGGGCCGTACCCCAATATCCGCCGATCACAACCATTTCCGTACCGAGAAATGCTTCGGCAAAGACGATGACCCGGGTCAACGCTTCAACCGCCTCAGCGTATAAGCGTTGAGCCACCGGATGTTCTTCCTTAATTAATTGGGAAAACTGCTTTTCATCAAGGACTCTTTCCCCAGTCAATTCCTCAAAGTGGCGAAAAACCGAGGGCAGATGCAGATAATCATCAACCACACCATCCAGCACCGGAAGATTCCCGATTTCACCCGCCATGCCAAACGGCCCGGAAATAAGACGCCGTTCACAAATCAACCCCGCTCCAACACCGGTATCAGTTTTTAAATAAACAAGGCTAGAGACTTCTTTCGCGCAACCAAACCATAACTCAGCCAAAGCCGCTGAATTAGCGTCGTTTTCAACAATTACTGTTCCTCCTGTCCGCTCTTCCAAAAGTTTCCCAATCGCCACATTATTCCAGCTCAGATTGTTAGAATGAATAATCGTTCCTAACTTATTATCCACTACCCCGGCCACAGCCACGCCAATCCCGACGAGCTGTTCTTCTTCAATGCCGCTTCCTTTAATTAACAACCATAATTCTTTAACTAACTCGTTGATGAATTTCTCAGGAATCAAGGAAAAAGGGATGAAGCTGCGTTTTTCAATAATCTTTCCATCCACGTTTGCCACGGATAAAATCACTTCGCTACTGCGTAGATAGATCCCAATGATCATTAACTGATTAGAATTAAGCCGAAAAAGTTCAGGTCGACGTCCACCACTCGACTGCTCATGACCGACAGGAACAACATAACTTTTCTTTAATAGCTCCGTAAGAATTCTTGTAATCGTAGGTAAACTAATCCCGGTAAACTTGGACAGCTCAGAGCGGGAACAACTCCCTTCCTTATAAAGAACACGTAGAACCGAGATCACATTCACAGTCCGTAAATAACCCGTACTGGTCAGAGAACCTTCAGGATTAACTGAGCGGCGGGCTTTAGTATATTTTTTGTAGATTTCTGATGCATTTCTTTCTTTACTCATCAACATCCCACTTCTTGGAAAATACTATTCGTATGGGTTTTTACAATTTGTGGTTTGAAAATAACTTTGATTAAATTCTACCATCCACTATCTGCATTGTCAATTTAATATACGAAACTACATTACTAGCAATTCTATTGAAGGAAAAACCGTTTTTATGTGTAATATTTCTATTGGTTGTCTTTAATAATTATTTTACATTTAATGCTGCAAAGTTTTTCTAGAGACTTAAGAATATTCGCGGCAAATTTTGGCGCACTATTCATCGTACCTTTTAAGCAACTTCTCACAGGTAAACCCCAAGTAGGGAAGTTCTTAGACAGAAACGAGGTGGTCGCTGAGGGAGATTATTGGGATTTCTTCTAACAAACGTTTGTTGGGAAAACCTTTATTTGTCGCGTAATCCTTTAGTTGAAAGAAAGGGGATAATATCAGTGAAAAAAATTACATACCTTATTTTAATCCTTCTTCTCGCCTTTAGTTTAACCGGGTGTTTTGAAAAGAAGGCCGATGATAATTTAATCGGCGTGGCCATGCCTACCCAGTCGTTACAACGTTGGAATCAAGACGGCGCTAACATGAAGGCTAAACTGGAGGAAAGTGGGTATAGAGTAGACCTTCAGTATGCGAATAATGATGTTAATACCCAAATCCAACAGTTAGAGAATATGATTACGAAAAAATGTAAGGTGCTTGTGATCGCCGCAATCGATGGTTCGGCCTTAACTGAAGTTTTGCGTAAAGCCGCTGAAAACGATATCCAGGTCATCGCTTATGACCGCTTAATTATGAACTCCGAACATGTAGACTACTATGCAACCTTTGATAATTTCCAAGTCGGCGTAATTCAAGGTCAATATATCGAGGAGCAACTCGGCTTGGAGGATAATGCTGGGCCCTTTAATATTGAATTGTTTGCCGGTTCCCCGGATGACAACAATGCCCTCTTTTTCAATGGCGGCGCCATGAGTATTCTTCAGCCGTATATCGACGCCGGAAAACTAGTGGTCCCCAGCGGCCAGACGGAGTTTACGACAATCGCGATCCATGGATGGAAATCGGCGGATGCCCAAGCCAGAATGGATAATCTGATCACCGCCCATTATGCAGCCGGCCGGAAGCTTAGCGCTGTGCTTTCTCCCAATGACAGTCTGGCGATTGGCATTATCACCTCCCTCCGGAACGCAGGTTACGGTACTGCCGATAAGCCCTATCCAGTCATTACCGGTCAAGACTGTGATAAACCAAATGTTATTGCCATGATCAACGGGGAACAATCAATGTCGATTTTCAAAGACACCAGAACACTGGCGGAAAAAGTTGTTGAAATGGTTGAAGCCATTATGAAGGGCGAAGACGCCCCGGTCAATGATACGGAAACGTATCACAACGGCGCCAAATATGTTCCCTCCTTCCTGTGCGACCCTGTTTATGCAGATGTCAATAACTATCAAGAGCTCCTGATCGACAGCGGATACTATAAGGAATCCGATCTTCAATAATCATTTAGTTATGGCATAACATTGTTAGTTACAAGGTTGTTGTGGGCAGATTCTCTTCGCAGAATCTGCCCGGCAACTTTATTTAAACATCCATACGCGAACTTGAACAAACAAAGGATGGGATAATATGGAAACTGTCCTTGAGATGAAAAATATCACCAAGTGTTTTGGGGCGGTAAAAGCCCTGAACAATGTCAATTTCAGAGTAAGATCCGGTGAGATCCATGCCCTTGTCGGCGAAAACGGCGCTGGTAAATCCACGCTCATGAATGTCCTCAGCGGCGTTCATCCTTATGGCACCTATACCGGGGACATCATCTACCAGGGTGAAAATTGCACCTTTAAAGGGATTAGAGATAGTGAAAAAATCGGGATCGCCATCATTCACCAAGAACTTGCCCTCATCCCCTACCTTTCCGTCGGCGAGAATATTTTTCTCGGCAATGAACGGGCCCGGTCCGGGGTGATTAATTGGGGGAAGACTCATCTTGACGCGATGCAGATCCTGAAAAAGGTCGGTCTCAAGGAAAACTCCCATGTCTTAATTAAAGACCTGGGCGTCGGCAAACAGCAATTGGTCGAGATTGCGAAAGCCCTTGCTAAAGAGGTTAAACTCCTAATTTTAGATGAGCCGACGGCCGCACTCAATGAGGAAGATTCGAATAATCTGTTACAACTGTTATTGGAACTGAAAAAAACCGGGCTTACTTCTATCCTCATCTCCCATAAATTACACGAGGTAGTCAAAGTCGCTGATTCCATCACCATCCTCCGTGATGGGGCCACCATTGAAACGCTTAAAGTCAATCACGATGAGATCAGCGAGGACCGGATCATCAAAGGAATGGTTGGTCGGGAACTAGTGGATCGATTCCCGAAACGCACGCCAAAAATGGGTGATGTTTATTTTGAAGTCAGGAATTGGAATGTATACCATCCGCAAATCGAAGGGCGGAAAGTGATTAAAGATGTCAACATCAAAGTACATAAAGGAGAGATTGTCGGCATCTCGGGCCTGATGGGTTCAGGACGGACCGAGTTTGCCATGAGCGTCTTCGGAAAAGCGTATGGCAAATATATTAGCGGGCAAATCTTCAAAGACGGCAAAGAACTGATGATCAATAATGTCCAACAAGCCATTAATAATGGTTTGGCTTATGTTACCGAAGACCGGAAGAGTGCCGGCCTCATTGCGATTGAAGACATTAAACACAATATATCTTTGTCTAGCTTGCGCAAAATCAGCAAACGATGGGTCATTGATGATGACCAAGAGAACAAAGCGGCGACGACCTACCGGAAGAAACTTAATATTAAGTCGTCTAGTATTTTTCATAAGGTCCAAAACCTCTCTGGCGGTAATCAACAAAAAGTGGTACTAGCGAAATGGATCTTTGCCGCTCCGGATATTTTAATCCTGGATGAGCCGACACGGGGGATCGATGTCGGCGCTAAATACGAGATTTATACCATCATCAACCAATTAGCTGACGAAGGCAAAAGCATCATTTTTATCTCCTCCGAGCTCCCGGAAGTCTTGGGCATCTGTGATCGGGTCTATGTGATGAACGAAGGGAGAATCGTCGGTGAGCTCACAAAAGAAGAAGCCTCACAGGAAAAGATCATGAAATGTATTATGCATAGTAATAGGGGGTGTTCCTGATGGAAAATGGAAATGTAAAACCGGCTAAATTTGCCACAATTGGCTATACCTTAAAAGCCAATATGCGTCAATATGCGATGCTTGTTGCCTTGATTGTCATCATGTTATTTTTCCAGATTGCGACTAACGGCATTCTTTTAGTACCGATGAATGTGACTAATCTTATTCTGCAAAACAGTTACGTATTAATCTTGGCCATTGGGATGACCCTCTGTATTCTGACCGGTGGTAATATCGATCTTTCGGTCGGTTCGGTGGCTGCTTTCACCGCCGCCATCATGGGTACATTGATCATCGAACAAAAAATAGCCGTCCCGCTGGCGATCTTAATTGGTCTACTGATTGGTGTCGTGATCGGTATATGGCAGGGATTTTGGATCGCTTATGTACGGATCCCTCCCTTCATCGCAACCCTAGCAGGGATGCTTCTATTCCGCGGACTAACCAATACCATCTTAAAAGGGCTGACTTTATCACCGTTCCCGAAATCGTTCCAGATGATAAGTTCCGGATATATCCCGGATTTATTCCCTTTTATTCCTAATTTAAATCTGACCCCCATCGTTGTTTCGGGGATTCTCTCACTCATTCTCCTTTATGTCCAAATTAAGAATCGCAAAAGAAAGATCCAAAATAATACGGAGATCATACCCCGCTCGCTGTTTCTTATGCAAATTCTCATTACAATCTTAGCGATCAACCTCTTTGCCTATGCGCTGGCTGCCCATAAGGGGATCCCCATCATCCTGGTTATTCTTGGGGTTCTGATCTTTGCCTATCATTTCTTTACCACCAGAACAGTACCTGGCCGTTACATCTATGCGTTAGGTGGTAATGAGAAAGCTGCTAAACTTTCGGGGATTGATACCAATAAGGTGCTTTTCTTTGTGTACTTGAATATGGCAGTTTTAGCTGCAGTCGCCGGGATTGCTTTTGCTTCCCGTACCAATTCGGCTTTTCCACTGCTTGGTACTAACTTCGAAATGGATGCCATTGCGTCTTGCTTTATCGGCGGTGCCTCCTCCACCGGCGGGATTGGCACGGTGATTGGTGCCATCATCGGTGCCTTGGTCATGGGTGTGCTCAATAATGGGATGTCAATCATGGGCGTTGGCATCGATTGGCAGATGACCATTAAGGGTTTTGTCCTTTTAATGGCTGTCGCATTCGATGTATACTCCAAAAATAAATCTAAGTAGCATTCACCCTGGCTTTTGCCACGGTGGTGATCCCCGTGATCTTGATCGGCGCGGTAGGTCTAAAGCTTGACCTACCGCTTAATATTTCCCTTCAATTCTGATCAATGGCAATCAAGGGGTAAACGCTTGGGAAGTTCAATGATGAACTCTGTCCCCTCGTTAATCTTGCTTCGAGCCTCGATCTTCCCGCCATGCGCTTCAACAATTGCCTTACTAATGGTCAGGCCAATTCCGGACCCCCCGGTTAATCTGCTTCGTGATCGATCGGCACGATAGAAACGTTCAAAAATATGCGGCAAATCATCCGCTTGAATCCCTATTCCGGTGTCTTTGACACTGATCTTAGTAAACTCACTGGTCCCCTTAACCCTAACCTCAACCACGCCTTCCCGGAGCGTATACTTTTCGGCATTGGATATAAGATTGATCATGACCTGACTAATTTTATCTTTGTCGGCAAAGACCAGTTCTTTTCCCCCACAAAACATGATGGTGATCCCTTTACTCACGTAGTCGGTTTCAAAGTTCCGGATGATCTGTTTAATCAACCCCGAAAGGTCAAAACTGGTCTTCGTGAGGATCAGGTTTTCGCTTTCGTACCGCGTTATTTTTTCAAGATCCCCCACCATTCGATTGATACGCACTATTTCTTCGTGGCAACTTTGGAGTTTTCCCTGATCGGGTTCCCAGATGCCGTCAAGCATCGCTTCCAAATGGCTTTGCAGTGTAGCCAGGGGGGTTCGTAGTTCATGCGCGACATCGGCCGTTAACCTCTTTCTTAATGATTCCTGTTTTCCTAAGGTTCCGGCCAGCTGGTTAATGGCTGCCGTTAACTGGGCAATCTCTATTGTACTGGAAGGTTCGCTGACCCGGTCATCGAAATAGCCTTTGGCGATCATCTGGGCGGTGGTGATCACACGGGAAATTGGCTTACTTAATCCCTTCGCCATGATTGCTCCGAAGAAGAGGGATAGTAAGAGTGCAAAAATCCCGACACCGGCCAGTAGTCGATTAATTGAACTGATAAACGCCAAGTCGCTATCATTGTAAAAGTAAGGTCCGTAGTAACCGATTTCCACTCTGCCGACGTCCATCCCCCCGCTGGTCAGCGGATATTGATCCTCGACATATCCCCCCTGCCAGTTGGGGTAACGTTGTGTCATGTTTTGTGCCATATCGGCGAGCATCTGTTGGCAAAGGGCATCATCGTGGAGGCGGGCATCCCAGATGACCGTTCCCGGCGCATCCACAACCCTAATCACCATTCCCCGGTGCAGGGCGTTAATGCAGATTTTCTCAATGGCATCCAGATCCCAGCTACCATCGGTCTCATAGTACTGGCTAACAAGGGAAACAATCTCCTGATTACTCCGTTCCTGTTTTTCGATGACATAATCCCTAAAATGCTTTTCCAGCAACAAATTGGTGATAACACTGGTCAGGAAGAGCGAAATCAGGGCGATAAAAACGTAAGATGATGACAGTTTAAATCTTAGACTATATTTCCTCATCATTGCTCATCCTTCTATTCCCCGTCAAACCGATAACCGATGCCATGAACGGTCAGTATATATTGGGGATTTTTGGGGTTGGGTTCGATTTTTTGCCTGATATTTTTAATATGCGTGTCAACTGTCCGGTCGTAACCGTTAAAATCCTCCCCCAGCCCCAAATAGATCAGCTCTTCTCTGGTAAATGTTTTGGTTGGATGCTTGGCCATCGTCACCAGCAATTTATATTCATTAGGGGTCAAACTGATAATTTCACCGTCGCTTTTCACCTCGTATTTCGAGGAGTCGATGACCAGGGCGCCATCGTTAAAGGCGAGGAGGCTTGTTAATAAAGCAGTGTTGTCCCCCGTCCGTCTAAGCAGCGCTTCGATCCTAGCCACTAATTGTCGTGGGCTGAAAGGTTTTGTGACATAATCATCAGCGCCAATCTTCAACCCGCTTAAGATATCCTCCTCTTCCACCTTCGCCGTTAGCATGATGATGGGGACCCGCGATCTTTTCCTTAATACCTGGCAAACTTCCTCGCCTGACAAATCCGGAAGCATCAGGTCGAGCACAACCAGCGCCGGATGCTCTTTTTCAAATTGATTGAGCGCTTCCCGACCCGTGTAAGCCGCGCATACTGAATACCCTCCGTTTTCCAGATAAGATTGAACAACCTCAACGATTTTCGCCTCATCATCCACGATCAAAATTTTTTTCGCTTTATTAATCATCATTCCCCCCCATAGTCAGCCTGGTTTAATGCTCCTTAGACATAATCCCTTTTAATGTTGCTTTTTATAAGGTTTAAACCTTTTGAGGCTTAAGGAGTTCGTGACCACCGAGACCGAGCTGAAAGCCATAGCTGCTCCGGCAATGATTGGGTTCAACAAGCCTAGCGCAGCGAAGGGAATACCGATAATGTTATAGATAAACGCCCAGAACAAATTCTGCTTAATTTTGCGCATCGTCTGCCGAGAAAGGCGGATCGCGGCCGGAATGGTCAGTAAATCACCGCGCATCAGAATAATATCGGCGGCTTCCATCGCGACGTCCGTTCCGGTCCCAATCGCCATCCCGATATCGGCAGTGGCGAGGGCGGGAGCGTCATTGATTCCGTCGCCAACCATTGCCACGATTTTCCCGCGCTTTTTCAGTTTCTCCACTTCTTCCGCCTTGTGTTCGGGAAGTACCTCGGCCAAGACGTTTGTGATCCCGACCTGCTTGGCGATGGCTTGGGCGGTTCTCCGGTTGTCGCCGGTAATCATATAGACTTCAATCCCCATCCGCTTTAGTTCCTTAATGGCCTCTTTTGAATTTTCCTTCAAGGTATCAGCCACCGCGATAATCGCTTCCACTCTTTTGTCGATCGCCATCAGCATGGCAGTCTTTCCTTCATCTTCCAGCCGCGCAATGGTTGTTTCGGTAGTCCCCAGATCGATCTTCTCTTCCACCATTAACTTACGGGTTCCAAGATAAATCTCTTTCTGGTCAACCACGGCCATTACCCCACGGCCAGGAATGGCCGCGAACCGGTCCGGATCCGGCACCGCGCCGTACTCTCTTTTCCCCTGTTCGTAAATGGCGACTCCTAAGGGGTGTTCCGAACTTTTCTCCGCAATCGCCGCTAAACGGAGAAGCTCATTCTTCTCAAGTTCTCCTAAGGGCAAAATATCGGTCACCTCAGGCTGCCCTTTTGTAATCGTACCGGTTTTATCGAGCACCACCGTATTTAATTTATAGGCGGTTTCCAGGTGTTCTCCGCCTTTAATCAGGATTCCGTTTTCCGCACCCTTCCCGGTCCCAACCATGATCGCCGTCGGCGTCGCCAGACCCAGGGCGCACGGGCAGGCGATGACCAAGATGGAAACGGCGCTAATAATCCCGGCCGTTAGATTGCCGGCCACCAGGTACCAAAAGAGGAAGGTAACAGCGGCAATTCCGATCACAACCGGGACAAAGACCCCGGAGACCTGGTCGGCGATTTTCTGGATCGGTGCTTTGGAGCCTTGGGCTTCCTCCACCATCTTAATGATTTGCGAAAGGACCGTATCCTTACCGACCTTCGTGGCTTCGAACTTAAAGGCACCAAATTTATTGATCGTAGCGCCCACCACTAAATCACCGGCTTTTTTCTCCACCGGCAGGCTTTCTCCGGTCAGCATTGATTCATCAAGCGAGGAGTTACCCTCGACAATCTTACCATCCACCGGTACCTTCTCGCCCGGCCTGACCAGAATCACATCTCCGGCTTCTACTTCCTCGATCGGGATATCTTCTTCCTGACCATTCCTAATCACCCTGGCTGTTTTGGCCTGTAACCCCATGAGCTTCTTGATCGCTTCCGAGGTTTTGCCCTTGGCGACGGCTTCCAGATATTTTCCCAGTAAGATGAGGGTGATAATTACTACGGCTGCTTCAAAATATAGTTCCTTCATCATCACCCCCGGCACGGCCGGGACAAAGAAAGCATTATAGATGCTGAAAAAATAGGCGGCCGAAGTTCCCATCGCAATCAAAACATCCATGTTCGGACTTTTGGCTCTCAGCGCGTAAAAGGCGTTTTTATAGAAGCGGAAGCCGATGAAAAACTGAACCGGTGTCGCCACAATCAACTGAAAATATTCGTTATGCAGAAACGGCACGTCGATCCCTACCAAGCTCAAGATCATCGCCAGGAGTAGTGGCGAGCTTAAAACTGCGGAAATCGTAAGTTCGTTTCTTAAACGCCTGATCTCCTTTTCTCGCTCTTCCTTTTCCCGGTCCCGGCTGACCTCCTCCGCCCGGGTGGCATGATACCCGAGGGCTTCCACCGCTTTGATCAGGTCGGATACTTTAACTTCTGCACGGTCATATTCGACCACCGCTTGCTCGGTGGCCAAGTTAACCGCAGCCTTTTGCACCCCTGCCAACTTATTCAGCTTCTTTTCGATTTTCGCCGCGCAGGAGGCACAAGTCATTCCTTTTACCTTAAGGACCACCTTGATGACGGACGTCTCTTTGAGGACATCGTAACCTAGTCTTTTTATTACTTCGGTAAATTGGTCTTCGTTAACAAGCCCGTCATCATATTCGACTGTCGCTTGCTCGACGGCAAAATTCACGGTTGCCTGCCGAACGCCTTCCAGTTTATTTAGGTTCTTTTCGATCCTGGCTGCACAGGCGGCGCAGGACATCCCTACTATTTTCAGCGCTTCTTTCTTAACCATCTGCTCTCCCCGATCTTTCTAGCCTAATATTATAATATCTCCCTGAGCGTTTTTTATTTTTCTCTGCTAGTGGCAACCTGCCCCTCCCCCTACTTTTTATTTTTGTTTTCCCGGTTTAGCTGACAGCAGTCAAGCGGCCCATTCGTAAATGTTTGTTCATTTTTCTGAGCTAGTTTCTCTAAATAACCGTCTATGGCCTTTTTTAGACGTTTCAACACAACCATCAACCTCCTACTTTCGCCAATTTCCGAAAAATCCTTTGTTCACTTTAAGATTTAACCAACTCTCTCATTAGTAGATTTAACACAGTTGTATGGAGATATTATGAAGAAGTCCTCCGTGATGCCGATAAATCCGGGTTATTTACTGATTCCACCCTCAATCACTAGACTCTCCTTGAAATCTTCGCCATAGATCCCTACTAATGTTGCATCATAAGCCTGATGGATGAAATTCTCTTCGCCAAGCGCCGCCAGTTCATGATTAATCCAATCAAGAAGCTCTTTATTACCCTTCTTAACGGCGGGAGCGATCGTGTCCTGTCCGCCCAGGCTCGGCACACCAACGCTAAACCCGGGATTCTGTTTTGCCCAAGCAATGACTTCCGTATTGTCATTGACGATCGCAGCGCCACGCCCATCTTTAAGAGCCTCAAAGATCTCCGTATATTGTTCGAACTTTAATTGTTCGATGTCCGGGTAGTTTTTTGTTAAATAGGTTTCGCCAGTTGTCCCTTTCGCCACAATTGCTTTTTTACCCCTTAATTGTTCCACTGCGGTGATGGGGGCGCGATCCGGGGAGACGATGCCAAGCGAAACTTTCATGTATGGATTGGCAAAATCAACCTTTTCGCTTCTCTCCTCCGTAACCGTAAAGTTGGCCATGATGAGATCGACCTTATTTGATTCCAAGAAGGCCACTCTACTGGCGGCGTCAACCAGCACAAACTCAACTTTGGATTCATCCCCGAACAGATCTTTGGCAAACCTTCTGGCGATATAGACATCAAACCCCTGCACTTCACCATTTTGATCAACATAACCAAAGGGATATTTATCACCAAAGACACCAATCCGAATTTTTCCCCGCTTTTTAATTGCCTCCAGCGTACCGGGATTGGTGTTACTGCGGCCGACCAGTACGCCCGTTATTAAGAGTGCGACCATCGCCAAGAGAAGGACTCTTTGTACCTTTTTCATAAATAACATTCCTTTCTTTATTAATATTTAATATTGGAAGATATTCAAGAATTGCCTAGCCCGTTCGGACTTTGGTTGAGAAAAAAACGTCTTGGGCTCGGCGGTCTCGCAGATGCGGCCTTGATCAAGAAACACCACCCGGTCAGCTACCGCTTGGGCGAACGAGATTTCATGAGTGACAATCACCATGGTCATTCCCTGCTTAGCCAGATCCAAGATCACATCCAGCACCTCTCTGATCATTTCCGGGTCAAGGGCAGCGGTGACCTCATCAAAAAGCATGATCTCAGGATTCATACACAACGCCCTGATAATGGCGATCCTTTGTTTCTGGCCGCCGGAAAGTTGACGGGGGTAAGCGTCCCGGCGTTCAAGTAAACCCACCCTCGCCAGTAATTGCTTGGCCTGCTCCATCACCTCCCTTTCATCCCTTTTTTGCACTTTAACCGGACCTAAAATAATATTATCGAACACTGTCATGTGCGGAAACAAATCATAGCTCTGAAAGACCATCCCAATTTGCTGACGGATTTTTGGCCAGTTAACCCCTTCTTTCGTTAGGTTTTCATTGTGGAATCTGATCTCACCCGCCTGCGCCTTTTCCAACCCATTAATACATCTTAAGAGCGTGCTTTTTCCACAGCCGGACGGACCCAGAACAACTATAACTTCTCCGCTTCTGACGCTTAAATTTAGATCATAAAGCACCATCACCCCGCCATATTCCTTATACAAACTCGTAATGTCCAGTAATATTTCCTTTTCCTGATCCATAACGACGCCCCCTATTCCTTCCATCTATTTTCCAGCTTCTTGGACAGCTTGGAAAGCGGATAACAGATCATAAAGTATAAGATGAAAACAAAACCGTAAACCCAAAAGGAAGCGGTCCGCGCTTCCAGACGGGAATACTCAATAATTTGCTGTCCCACCTTTGTCACGTCAATCACACCAATTAACACTACCAAAGAAGTTGTTTTCACCATTCTAGTGGCAATATTAATCGCCCCCGGTAGGATCCTTCTAATCGCCTGCGGAATCAGAATATACCGCTGAAGCCCCCAATCACTAAACCCGATTGCCCGTCCGGACTCAATCTGGTGCTGAGGTAAGGATTCCAGCGCCCCGCGGACAAGATCCCCCATTTCCGCCGCGCCCCAAAGGCTAAACACAATAATCGAAACCATTTCCCTGCTAAGATTAATCCCCAAAGCGGTGGTAACGCCAAAATACATAATATACAGCCAGACTAGGATCGGGATGATTCTAAACATTTCTAAGTATAGTCGACAAACCGCCCGTGTCTTTAACCCTTTAACTTTAAAGTAGAGAACTTATGCTGCAGACAAAGCCAATGATTAACGAGAGCAAGATGCCCCAAAACCCAAGTTTTAAAGTTGTCCAGGCCGCTTCCCGGTACAGCGGCAGACTATCGATGATAAATTGCCGGTTTAAATTCATTGATCAACACCTCAAGCATTACTCAGATGCAATAAAAAAACTCCTACCCCTCTTCAGAGGCAGAAGTTTCTTCCGCGGTTCCACTCTGGTTACCGGATACAAAATCCGGCATCTCAACACTCCGGTACATATATACCTTAACACAATAACGGGTGTACCCGCCGGAGTCTACTCTTTTTCGATCCGGTACTCCAGGATGCACTTCAGTTAAACTTAATCTAAAATCCCTCTCAGCCGATGAGGATTTCTCTCTGAAGATCTACTTTAACTTACTCTTCCTGTCATCGTAAGCTATGCTATTCTTTTAAACGAATTCCCCCGCGATTCCATTATATTATTTAGTTATGGAGAATTTATGAAGATTCGAGTTCATATCTAAATGTTTGTTAATCGTATTGGAATGTTATAGAGATTTTATGAAGATACTATTTTATAACGGCATCCGCGAAAATATAAGGTTAACATGGCCAATAAATGAGCGAACAATGACCAATCCGTTGTTAACTCCGGTTTGATTAGCTTTGTCAGGTTACCAAAGGCTAAGGATATAGCCTACTATTGAATAATATTAAGGATCGACTGGAGATAATAGCAATGCAATATCAAAGGAGGTGGGTAACCTTATGCCTGTTGTAGAAACCTCAGTACAGAATTACCAAAAGTGTATTGATGAATGTAATCGCTGTATGCAGGTTTGCGAGGAGTGCTTTAACTCTTGCCTTAAGGAAGATGATGTGAAAGCAAGAGCAAAATGTCTCTCATTATTAAAGGATTGCGCAGATCTTTGCGCGCTTTCAGCTAAGTTTATGGCAGGTAACAGTGACTTCGCCAAGCAACTTTGTGGAGTTTGCGCCGCTGCCTGCGATGCCTGCGCCAATGAATGCGCGATGTTCAAAGATACTCACTGTCAGCAATGCGCGGACGAGTGTAGGAAATGCGCCACTGAGTGTCGAAACATGGCCACTATGTAAAAGAGCCCGTTCAGGGCTCTTTTTTTTACTTTTCACCTTCAATCCGCCTTGCATATGGATCCTGCTTATGCTTGTTTCCGCCTTTATCTTTACGGAACATCATCGGGATCATCATAATGTGCATCAGCGGGCAAAGCAGCACTACGGCAAAGGGTAGAATGCTTTTCAATGCCGGATTGTTGTTCTTTAGAATAGGGATCAACATCAACAGTATAATTGGTAACGCACAACATAACACCATCAGCAACATGTGCTTGCCATGTCCCTTGTGTCCATTTTCATGGTTGTCTTGCCCCTGATCATTTCCTCCATGGCAATTCATCGTTTTCACCTCCCCTACTTTCCCTCGTCTAAGTGTTTCCTTTATAACTTAGCTATAAAGTCTTAAATAAGCCAACAATCAAGTAGATCATCGCTCCTACCATCAACGCTCCGGTAAATCCAATTGACATGGATAATATAACGGATAGTACTGAACCAATGATCGATGCCACTCCGTTAACGCCCCACATGACCGAAACTATTTCGCCTCTTGCGCTTTCTCCGATCAACTTGAGCCCTCTGGGGAAAGGCATACCCATAAAAAATCCTTGGATCAGCACAAGAACCATTGCAACAGTAATTCTCCCGGCAAGGCTCAGCGTTATCGTCCTTTGGAAGATGAAACCGAGCGTCAGCAGTAAAATAATATTGATCAGCGCAACCATAACCGGTGGTAGATAAAAAGGTTTTATGGTTCTATTGAACAGTCGATTATTACTCATATATCCGCCCAAACCGCCGCCAACCAGGAGCGCCGCCAGGACAAAGGTAAAGGCCAAGGCCGGATGACCCAGATACAAGATAAATTTCTGGACCAACGGAACTTCAATCATCATAAATCCGATCCCAAGCAAGCTGAAGTACATGGTTGGTTTTAAATTTCCGCCCTTTCCGGCAAAAGGAGCAAACATCATTATACTTATCAAAGCAACAATCAGTAAAATGAAAACAAGTGTTGAGGGAACACCTTTCCCGAAATTATAAAAATATGGGCTATTGTCGGTAGTAGGAGCTACATTAAAACTAAAACCGTTAATATACTCCCCGAAAGATATTTTAGCTTCTTTAATTTGTTGCAATGGTCCCTGTTCAAGTACTAAAGGCGCATACAATGGTATTATCTTAATTTTCTTTGCTGTTTCCAATAATCCCTTACTCTCATCTGCACTAAATGGCTTGTTCTTAATAATAACCACTGGATTATGCATCTTTGCTCTTCCATGTTCTTGAGGCATAAACTGAGCATAAAGAGTAATATAGTCGGGTGTGTCTTTAATCGGGATCCCACGATTATTCAACGCCTGCATGGCTGTTGCTGTAATTCTGCTGAGATCTGCCTCATTATGAGCTAAAAAGGCAATCTTTCCATTATCATTTAGATGATCAAGGTAATCATTCATGGCTTCAACAGTATAGATGAAATTTTCTGACAGCGCATAGGCCATCCCCTGGGAGGTATTTGTCATAACCAGGGACAGGAAAATCAGGTCATACTGTTCTTCGGATTTCCTGACAAAGCTTCTTCCATCCTCTCCATATACTTTCACTTCGGGTCGGTCATAAACATGCCCATTATACTCGCCAAAAGCTTTAACAGCATCAATACTGGATGTATTGATTTCCACCGCCGCTATATCCTTGCTCCCACCCGCCAGGGCATACAATACGTCCCGGCCGCCACCCGGCCCGATTAATAGCGTCTTATTGTTACTGCCGATGGCAAAAGGGAGATACCCTGGATCAACCTTGAATTTTTCCAGACTTTCCACCCTTCCGTCAAATTCATACATTGGGGAATTGGCGGCTCCGTCGATCGTCAAAACCATTTCCTGAGGACTATTAGGTATTTTAATTACATCAGTCCGGGAAAAAGAATTCCATTTCGAGAAGACTATTTCCGGTGCCATTCCTGCTTTCTTTAAATACCCAAAAGTTTTGTCTACATTGTTCAAAATTCCTTTGTAGTTCTTTTCCAGCGATCCTATATACTGTCCGGGTATTAAAAAAACTAGAGTAAGCATTAAAGGTAAAATATAACCAATCGCTTTGCGCTTTTTACTGGTTCCAGGGAAAATAATAGCAGGAACTAGCGCAATAATACTTAACACAGATATTGTTCTAAACATTCCTGCATTCTCCAGAAGGAAAATAACGATCATACTGCCCAAGCCGGAACCAATCAGGTCCGCAAAGTACAATTTCCCACTGATTCCTGGAAACTCGGTAAAGAGTATAGAATATAAATATCCTCCAATCACGAACGGTAAAGTTCCCGGAAAAATGTAAACCGGAAGGCTATTTACAGATGGCAACAAATAGTTTAAAACAAAAACTGTAATATAACTGACTGCTAGGATAATTGATCCTTTATTAATCTGTCTCTTTATATCCTCGTGGATTAATGGTTCTCTTCTTGTCCTCGATTTTGCTTTAACCTTCCTCCTCTTTTTCCTTCGCTTGTAGGCATACATACTACCGATTCCAAGACCAAAAATAGCAAATGATGTTGTTAAAAAAACGTAATGATATGATAAAACTGCCGAATACAACCTGGTCAAAACTACCTGATAAACAAATAAGGAGATTGAGATCAAGAAAACGCTTACTAACGTTTTATATCTATTTTCAACAAAATTGGTCGCTGCCACTTTGATATCCCCTGGTTCCTTTTTATTTGGTAGTCTTGATTTACCCATTCTAATACCACCTTCGGAGTATTTGTTATGAATTTAACACAGTACTATGGAGATTTTATGAAGATTATATTTGGCTATAAACCAGAAATAGTTGCTATGTTTGGTAGCGGCAACCACAAGATCAATAAGCACATTAGCTATCTTATTAGCTAATGTCATTGACTATTTTTGGTGTTTAGGTATAATATACTTGTAATTTTACCTAATTGGGGGCGATATCCAATGCTTGTTTCCACGACTGAGATTCAAAACAGCTTTGGGAAATACCTTAAACTCGCTCACTGTGAAGAGATCATCATTACCAAAAACGGAAAAAAAGCAGCGAAATTAGTGCCCTATCAAGATAACGCAGCGCGGGATCCCTGGATCATCAATGAAAGTTCCCCTTCTTATCTACCCAAGGGTATTCACCTTACTTACGAAGGATTTCTTAAACTAGCCGAGGAAAGTGAACATCGCTATGAATATATCGATGGCGAACTTTATCTTTTAGCATCCCCGTTCTATCCCCACCAGAAAGTGGTTAAGGAGATATTCGGCCGGTTTATCTCATGGTTCCAGGGCAAAGACTGCGAACCCTTGGTCGCTCCTTTTGATGTTACCCTCCTACGCCTGGAAAACGAAGAAAAGATTAACGTTGTCCAACCGGACCTCCTTGTTATCTGCGATCACGACCAAATTGACGAAAAAGGTCGGTATAAAGGAACCCCTAGTTTAGTGGTGGAAGTGCTCTCTGATTCCACTAAATCCAAGGACCTAGTTCGAAAATTAGACCTATACCAGGAAAGTGGAGTTCAAGAATACTGGGTGGTTAACCCTTCCTCCGCCGAGATCTATATCTATTCTTTCACTAATCATACAATTGACCGGTTTCTGACCTTTAAGGGCGTAGAAAGGGCGGAATCGGTGGTTTTTCCGGGACTGTTTGTGGAGCTAAAAGGGGTATTTGCTTAATTTACTCTATTTCAGACAACAGAAAAAAGCAACCGAGGATCATCCCGGTTGCTTCCTATTTTTAGGGGAAATTAAAGGAGTCGAAACTAAAGATCGCTATTTAAGCGTAAAAGTAACATGAGCGGTGACCCGGATCTGTTCTTTGCGGGTAGAAGTATCATGGATTCCGCCGGCTTCGACCCTGGTCGAGTTGGGTTCGGTAATCTGGAAAACCCCGGAGCGCACCGAGATCATCTTGCCTAGCTTCGCATCAGTCTGTTCAAGCATCTTTTCTGCCCGTTCCTTGGCATTGAGGGTCGCCGCCCCAACCAGTTCTTTCTTCAAATCATCAATCTCGGTATAAAAATATTCCAAATGCGAATTGATCGTCCCGCCATCTAAGAGTTCCACTGGATCAAAAGCCATCTGTTCCACCGTATCAACCTGGTCGGTAATGACATAGATCGTCTGCTGAAAATGATATCCTCTAAAGATCCGGGCGTTCGCGTTATAATCATATTCCTTATAAACCTGGGCCGGTTTCATCGTGATGCTTTCGCGGTCAATCCCCTTTGCTGCCAGCAGACCGAAGATTCGTTCGCGGACGGCTTTTAATTTATCATAACCTTCCTGTAAATTGTCACCGACCACATCCTCTTCAACGTTAAGTGTCCATTTGACCGTATCCGCTTCAAAGTCTTGGGAGGCCGCCCCCACTACACTAATAGTCTGTCCCGGACTTTGTGCCTGGTAAAAGTAGGAGCCAAAGATCACTGCCGAGATAATTAGGGATACTCCAATGATTAACCCCACTTTAAATCCTGAATTCATCTGTCATGCCTCCTTCTTGAAACCACCAAAACCGGGCTTTTTGCAAAAAGCCTAAAACTACTTTGGTTGTTTCCCTTAAATATACGCCATTTATCTTCCCATTCCTCCAAGCACTACTTGGGAAATATTAGTCTGTCGATTCTCGCGGCTTTCATTCAGCAATTTAGCTTGGTGACGCCGCTCCGAACGACCAGCTGCGGTGGCCTTCGGGGGCTTGTCGACTCACCTGGCTTCAATTTTCATCACTTCACGTGTACGGGCGGTAGCCAGCGTGAGCGACTACTTGGGAAATATCGCTTTCCCCCTTTTTTACCGCATAACCCCATAGTTACCCCCAATCTCCCCGGTTCCAGACCTTGTAATAAGCGCTAAATAAAGAAAATGGGATAACCCTTTCTTTTCCACCGGAAGCACCCGGAGATCAGAAGGGTTTCCCATTTCTTCCCGTACTCGATCAATTTTCGCGCCGACCGCTTTCGTCTCTTTTGCTTAAGTATCAATTCACCTTAGTTTGGTTAAACCCATATTAAGGAATTACACAATCCCAGCAAGCCTACGTAACACCTCAATGAAATGTGTAAGGTAATTATGTAATCTCCGCCTATAAGTTTAACACTTAACTAAGAAAAACTATGCGCCCACCCCGGCTCCTTCAATTACTTCTTGGCTGAGATTCGGTTTTAAGGTATTAACTACCAAGGCGGTAATAATAGTCCCTGCCGCTAAGGCCACTATATATAAGCCGAATTTGCCAATCATCGGGATAACGAAGATCCCGCCGTGGGGAGCAATTAAGGTACATCCGAATAACATGGAAAGCGCACCAGCCACCGCTGAACCAACCATGATGGAAGGGATCACCCGGAACGGATCGGCAGCCGCAAAAGGAATCGCCCCTTCCGTAATAAAGGAGGCCCCCATGACCCATGCCGCTTTACCAGCCTCAACTTCCCGCTTGGTATATTTGTTCGGCGCCAGTACGCAAGCGAGAGCCAACCCAAGTGGTGGTGTCATCCCGGCAGCCATAATAGCAGCATGGGGTTCAAGGATGTTTTGGGAGATCATCGCCAGTCCAAAGGAATAGGCTACTTTGTTCACCGGCCCGCCCATGTCAAAGGCCATCATTAAACCTAAAACAATGCCGAGCAACACCGAACTACCGGTCGATAAGCCGCGAAGCCACCCTGTTAAGCCATCCATCAGCGCCTTAATCGGTAAGCCGATCACAACAACCATTAATAAGCCAACAATCGCCGAAGATATTAAGGGGATCACCAATACCGGCATCAATTTCTTGAGGGAGTTGGGTACGGGCCAGTTTTTGATCCAGAGGGCTACAAAGCCGGCCAGCAAACCACCGATCAATCCGCCTAAGAACCCGGCGCCAATGTTGTTCGCCAGCATCCCGGCGACCATCCCAGGGGCAATCCCGGGACGATCGGCAATGGAGAAAGCGATGAATCCAGCAAGGACTGGAACCATGAGTCCGAAAGCCGTGCCGCCCACTTGGTTTAGATAGGAAGCAAAAGTACCTTCGGCCACCTGATAGCCGCCAATCAAGAATGACAACGCGATCAGAATACCACCGGCGGTAACAAAGGGAATCATGTATGAAACACCAGTCATTAGACTATTCCGAACACTTATTTTCGTTTTAGCCATCCAAAGAACACCTTCCTTTTTGGGTTTTCTTCTTTTCCTCCTTCACCAGAGGCTGAGCTTGGTTCCCCAGTAGTCCTGGGTTGTTCCCCACTTACATGCTGCTGAACACTCCCTCCTTCCTCTGCCAGTTTTACTGCTTCGAGAATCGTTTCACGCGAATGTTTAATTACTTCAGAAACACCTTTATTCAGAACCGGTTTTCCAGCAAACCGCTGGGCACGGGCTACCGACATATCAACCGCAAAGATGACAATGTCGGCGGCAGCAATTTCTTCCGGGGTTAATTCGTTTTCGACTCCCATTGAACCCTGGGTTTCAACTTTAATTTCATGGCCCAGTGTTTCTGCTGCCAGCTCCAAGGCTTCGGCCGCCATATAAGTATGGGCTACTCCCGTCGGGCAGGCGGTTACGCCGACAATCTTCATTGGAGTCACCTCCTTTCATACAATTACTCGCACTCCCCTAAAGCTTGAAAGACCTCTTGCGCTGTGGTAGCTTGCTCCAGCTTGTCCCGGACCTTTTGATGCATCAGTCTCCGGGATAACTGGGCTAAGATCTTAAGATGCTGATTGTTCGCATTTTCCGGTACCGCGATCAAAAAGATTAAATGGGCGGGACCGTCGGAAGCTTGAAAATCGATCCCTTGTTCCGAGTAACCAAAAGCAACGCAAGCCTCCTTGACTGCCTTGGATTTACCATGGGGAATCGCAATGCCCATCCCAACGCCGGTACTCCCTAATGTTTCCCGCTTAAAGACTTCCGCCAGATACTCCCCTTGGTTATTAAGATACCCGTTAACTGTCATTAAGTCGGCCAGTTCGTAGATGGCGTCCTTTTTCGTCGCCGCGGTCATCGGCATTTTTATCAGTTCGGGATGAAGAAGATCGATCGCTTTCATCTGGATGTTCCCACTCTCCTTTAATCATTCCTATGTCAGCTAAATTAGGGTAATTGGCGTCATCGTCAAATCAACCGGTTAATCTCCACAGTCTTCACAAAATCCATCATCGCTTCTACCTGCGGTTTTGAAACTGAAGTCCCTTGGTCAATCACGGCTAGCGTCCCGGCGGCTACGCCCAGTCGTAAGCATTCAACCGGAGGATGCCCGGAGGCCATTCCATAAATAAGGCCTGCCACCAGACTGTCACCGGCCCCAATCGTATTCTCGGGTTTGACCTTCGGTGAGATGGCATGAAACGTTCCGCCACTGGCAGC
>DOID01000030.1:23576-26788 GCA_003511465.1 Bacillota bacterium
GCCGCCTTAATCCCTTCCCGTAAAGCTACTTCCGAGGTGTCCAAGATCGTTTTACAGTTGAATTTTTTCGCCGTGGTAATCAATCCTTGATAAAAATCGGGTTCGCAACCGGGCGGTAAACTACCGGAAAAAACCATATAGGCACTTTTGGCGGCATACTCCTGAACATACTGTCGTAACTGCTTTTTTTCCGTTTCCCCAATCAATGGCCCCGGCTCGTTGATTTCCGTCTCTTCCCCAGATACCGGATCCATGATCTTCGTATTAGTTCTGGTGTTCGCGTCGGTAAAAACCGGAACAATATTTATTCCTTCTTCTGTTAACAAATTAATTAATTCACGGCCGATCATGCCCCCAAAAAAGCCAAGCGCTGTTCCTTCCAGCCCAAACCCTTTGAGGATTCTAGCGATGTTTAAACCTTTTCCGCCTGGATCAATGCGCACCCGGCTTACTCTGTTTTGTTTGTTTGCCCTAAACCCATCGATCCAGTACGTCTTATCAATTGCAGGGTTTGGGGTAATCGTTGTTACTTGCCGGCTATTCAATTTTGACCCTCCTAAACTGACGATTACATTTAATCGGCAATGATTACTTCAATTCCCAACTTCTCTAATTCTATTTGTACCTTTCCGTCAAGACCATCGTCGGTAACTAATACATTAACCTCCTTTAGCGGGATAATCGTATTTAAACTAACCTCTCCAAACTTACTATGGTCCAAAACCGCGATTACCTGGGAACCAGCCTGTACCATTGCTCGTTTCGTATGAGCCTCGGAGATATTCGGTGTGGTCAGCCCTTCCTCAAAGGTACAACCGTTCGCCGCCACAAACACCTTATCCGCATGGAAATTCCGTAAATTCTCTACCGTCAAAGGTCCGACCAGCGCCTGGGTGCTGAAACGAAATTCACCGCCAATCATGACCAAATCCAGATCTTCATCTCCATCCAGCTCAGTAATGGCATTTACCGAATTGGTAATGACGGTGATATTTCGCTTTTCTTTCAGATGCTTAATCATTTGCAAAGTCGTCGTGCCGGCATCCAAGATCACTGTTTCCCCATTTTCCACCAGAGCGGCCGCTACCCGTCCAATTTTTTGTTTCTGTTCGAGGAAACGATCCTTTTTATCAACATAAGTAGGTTCAAACTTACTTGGCGAAGCCAGGAGAGCGCCTCCGTGCGTCCGTCGGATTATTCCTAAATGCTGGAGTTCATTTAAATCCCGCCGGATGGTCGCTTCACTCACGCCTAAAAGGTTGACCAGCTCACTAACGGACATGCTTGAATTTTGCTCCAAAGCCGAGATTAATTTTTGCCGTCTTTCTTCAGGAAACAAATACTACTCCTCCCGCCTTTGTTCATGTTTATTTATCTAGTTGTAACAATACGACACAAATAGTCACATTCCTTCATTTTTTGATAACCTATTTTGATTGTTTATGATTGTATGTTGCTATAATGAAAAAGAGCCAGCTATTCCGCCGACTCCCTTTTTATCCTCGTATTCCCCTTGAGCTTTTTACAACATCATTCACCGATAATCTTGATCAGGACCCGTTTTCTCCGCCCGCCGTCAAACTCCCCGTAAAAGATCTGCTCCCAGGGACCAAAATCAAGCTTACCATCGGTAACGGCTACCACCACTTCCCGCCCCATCACCTGCCGTTTAAGATGGGCATCGCCATTATCTTCTCCAGTGCGATTATGGGCATATTGGGAAATCGGTGCATGAGGAGCCAGCTTTTCCAACCACTTCCGATAATCCTGCCATAACCCGCTTTCATGGTCATTAATGAAGACGCTTGCCGTAATGTGCATCGCATTGACCAGACAGAGCCCTTCCTTAATCCCACTTTCGTTCAAGGATGTTTCCACCTGATCGGTAATGTTGATCAGCTCAACCCGCTCTTTCGTGTTAAAAAATAGTTCTTTCCGGTAGGATTTCATGCGCTCACCTCTTATTTCTATTTATACTGATACCATTTTTTAGGCTAAATTTGTCGCTCACGACAGTTACATAGAAAATAGCCCTAGTTGATTCATCGGGTTTTGATTTACAATCATGAACGACTTGCTTGTCGACTCACCTAGCTCCAGTTTTGATCTTTTCATGTACGCGGGCGGTAGCTAGCGTGAGGGACTTGGTATCACAGATTGATTACCTCTAATCCATTCTTCTGTGTTAGAACTGATAATTTCCGATCAGGCACAAATAAAACAAGCGCCTTCCTTTTTCCATTGAGCGTTACCGCCGTGGCAAGGTGTAGGTAATCAATTGATCAACTAAATCCGAACCATCTTCAAAAATATAGCGTTTACACAAAGCGCCTGTATCATTAAAAACCGCCCTCTATAGAGGCGGTTTTTGTAAATATATATACCCATCGCTAATGTGTCTTCATCCCTTAGACTTTCACCTTCATCACTGTCGTGCGCGGGGTTACTTTTCCCGGGTAAAATTTAAGATATTTCACCGCATCCATGTTGGTAATCAGGACCGGGATCAAAGTTGACTTCGCCTTTTCCGCAATCAGCTGCAAATCAAACCCCATCAACTTGTCGCCCGCCTTGACCCACTGCTTTGGATGGACATAACTGGTAAAACCTTCACCCCGCATCTCCACAGTATCGATGCCAATATGGATCAAAACTTCCAACCCTTCTTTGGTCCGTAGTCCAATCGCATGTTTCGTGGGGAAAACCTGCACTACTTCACTGCTAACCGGGGCGAACAGTACCCCTTCTTCCGGTTTAAAGGCTAAGCCGTCACCAACTAGTTTCCCGGCAAAGACTTCATCAGGAACTTCAATCAGATCAACAGTTTCTCCATTTACTGGAGCTTTAAATTCAACATATTTCGCTCTTTTAAAGAGGCCTAGCATCTTTCTTCCTCCTTGTCTAACTCGCGGTAAAGACCTTTTTTCCGCTAACAAAGGTCATCATGATATTAAAATCAGCATCCCACAAAACTAAGTCAGCATCGAAACCCGGAGCAATTCTTCCCTTGCGGTTTTCGAGCCCAAGGATGCGGGCTGGGTTTACCGTTACTAACTTTACGGCCTGTTCGGGCTGGAGCCCGGTGTTTGTGCTAAAATTGCGTAGGGCTTGATTCAGCACTAAGGTGCTCCCAGCCAAGCTCCCGTTTTCAAGCCTGGCCGCCCGGTTCTTGACGTGTACGACGAGGCCTCCCAAATCATAAGTCCCATCCG
>DOID01000004.1:0-1324 GCA_003511465.1 Bacillota bacterium
TGGTAGTTCTGGTCATCGTAGTGGTGGCCGTGCTGATCCTGGTCAATGTGGGGGATAAAACCGGCGTGACAAAGATGGGACGGTTAAAGATTGGGATGGTGACCGATGCCGGAACCATTGATGACAAATCCTTTAACCAGGGAACTTGGGAAGGCGTGGTTCGGGCTGGCGAAGAACTTGGGTTGGAAACCAAATACTTAAAACCGGCCGGTACGACCGAAGCGGATTATATGAAAGAGATCGGTAATCTTTATGATGCTGGATTCAAATTCATTGTCTGCCCTGGGTTCAAATTTGAAACCGCAATTTTCCAGGCCCAAGATAAATATGCTGATGCCAAATTCGTGATCATCGACGGTAACCCGCATGCCGGGGATTTTGTTCCGGTCGTGAAAGACAACACCGTCTCTATTTTCTTTGCGGAACATGAATCCGGTTTTGTGGCGGGCATTGCCACCGCTTTGCAGCTCCAGGAGGGTGAGCTTGGTTACATCGGCGGAATGGAAATTCCAGCGGTTCAGAAGTTTAACTGGGGATTCCAACAAGCAATCAAATATGCCAACGAGAATTTAGGTACCAAGATGGTACTTAGACCGGAAAATGTGATTTACCAAGGTTCCTTTGATAATGTGGCAGCGGGACAACAACTGGCGGCGCAGATGTATGACCGCGGCGTCAAAGCGATCTTTGCCGCAGCTGGTGGAGTCGGGATCGGCGCGATTAACGAAGCTAAATCCCGAGTGAAGGCCGGCCAGGAAGTCTGGGTTGTCGGTGTGGACGTTGATCAGTACGCCGAAGGCATCTATGATGGTGAGAAATCGGTGATCTTAACCTCGGCGATGAAACAGATCGAAAAGGCGACCTTTGACATGATTAAGGCCGAGACCGAAGGGGGATTCCCCGGTGGTGAAATTCTGACCTTTGATGCGGTGAACGAAGGGATCGGTATTCCGAAGGAAAACCCCAATCTAAGCGCTGAAGTGGAGAGTAAAGTTGCTGAGGTTTATGCTAAACTAATGAGTGGTGAGATCGTCGTCGCTGATGTGCAGGGTGACTTGATTAGATAAAACGTACCCTAAGAGGATGGGACTGTTTGGTTCAATAAAGAAGAGGATGAAACAGACCCATCCTCTTCTTTTCTTTATTAAGCTTTTTGCGTTGGCGCAAAAAGCCTTTATGGGCAGCTTTATCATGAAAAATCGTTTATAATGGTGATGGAAGAATAAATAAAAAGGAGCGGTGTAATGGACTATGTCGTCGAAATGTTAAAGATCCGGAAAGAGTTCCCCGGCGTTGTCGCTAATGATGACATTACATTGCAACT
>DOID01000004.1:1512-3001 GCA_003511465.1 Bacillota bacterium
GGCCAAGAAGTAAATATCGCCGACCCGAACGTCGCAAATACCCTTGGGATCGGGATGGTCCATCAGCATTTTAAATTAGTGCATAACTTCACCGTTACGGAAAATATCATGTTGGGAATGGAAATGACGAAAGGGATCGTCATTGACCATCGGGCCGCGGCGAAAAAGATTCAGCAGCTCTCGGGGAAGTACGGTCTTAATGTGGATCCCAATGCGAAAATCGAAGATATTTCCGTGGGGATGCAACAGCGGGTTGAGATCATGAAAATGTTGTACCGCGATGCGGAAGTACTCATCTTTGATGAGCCCACCTCCGTGCTTACACCGCAGGAAGTCAACGATTTAATGGAGATCATGCGAAACCTGGTGCAGGAAGGAAAATCAATTATCTTAATTACCCATAAGTTAAAAGAGATTAAAGCCATCGCCCACCGTTGTACTGTGATCCGCAGAGGGCGGATGATTGGTACGGTGGAAGTCGGCTCAACCAGTGAAGAAAAGATGGCCCAAATGATGGTGGGCCGGGAAATTAGTTTTGAGGTTGAAAAAGAAGACCGCGAGGCCGGTGCCGTTGTCTTGAAGGTGGACAACCTTTCTGCCTTGAACAACCGGAAAGTGATGGGCTTAAAGGACTTTTCGCTGGAAGTGCGCTCCGGCGAAATTCTGGGTTTAGCCGGGGTCGACGGGAACGGCCAGAACGAATTGGTCGAGGTAATTACCGGCCTCAGGAAAGCCGAAAGCGGTCAGGTGATGCTGAAAGGGACGGACATCACTAACCTTTCGATCCGGGAACGGATCCGGATGGGTATGGCTCATATACCGGCTGACCGCCATAAACACGGGCTGATTTTAGACTATTCGATTGAAGAGAATATGATCCTAAAAAACTACAACCAGGAACCTTACGCTGAAAAGGGATTATTAAACCAGGAAGCCATCCAGGAGCATACCGGGCGTGTGATGGCGGAGTTTGATGTCCGTTCCGGACAAGGTTCAATCGCCCTGGCCCGTTCGCTCTCAGGTGGAAATCAACAAAAGGCAATTGTCGGGCGGGAAATTGACAGCGATCCGGATTTACTGATCGCCGTCCAACCCACCCGTGGCTTGGATGTGGGCGCGATCGAGTATATTCACAAACGGATCGTCGAACAAAGGGACAAAGGAAAAGCTGTGCTTTTGGTTTCCTTGGAGTTGGACGAGATTCTAAGCCTTTCCGACCGGATCGCCGTGATTACCAACGGGGAGTTAATCGGGATTGTGGAGGCGAAGGAGACCAATGAACAAGAGATCGGTTTGATGATGGCTGGAGTGCAAAGGGGGGAGACTGCTTGAACAAAAAAGAGCTGGGGAATGAATATACCACTGCTTTGATCGCTGTTGGTCTCGGTTTGCTGGCCGGCGCCCTCCTGATGCTGGTCACCGGGAACAATCCGATTCTAGGGTTTATCTACCTTTTTAGCGGTGGTTTGATGAATATTGAACGGATCGG
>DOID01000151.1:0-984 GCA_003511465.1 Bacillota bacterium
ATCTACAGTGTCTTGACACGATCGTTGATCCCGCTTCATTAGACAAAGTATTGTTCACAGGTTATAATTGATCTAGAAACACATTCCTTTCGAATAGGGATTGTATAATTACTTGTTCAAGCGTTCTGGTTTCTAATCAAATTTTAATCTTCTCCAAATGACATTCCAATTATCAGTTGTTATGATCAGGATAACGAAAACGAGAAGGAGGTTAGCTTAATGGTCAATTTTGAACAAGTGCAAAAACTACGGGACCGGGCCAACATCTCTTATGAAGAGGCCAAAAAAGCATTGGAGGAAACCAATGGAGATCTCTTACAAGCCATGATCAATTTAGAAAAACAATACAAGATTAAAGCGCCGGAAGCGGGAGGTTATTATAATTCCCAAGGAGAGCAGCAGGGGGGTAAGGGGGACGGTCGTGGTCATCGGCGGGAGAAAAAATCCGCCGCGGAGAAGGATTCTTCTTTTAAGGAACAAGTATCGGCCTTCTTTAAATGGTGCGGCAAAATTATTCACAAAGGAAACATCAACAACTTTGAGGTGCTTAAAGAGGACCGGCGGATCCTTATGCTGCCCGTGACGGCTTTAGTCCTGCTCATCCTTTTTGCCTTCTGGCTTGTTGTTCCTTTAATCATTATTGGCCTTTTCTTTGGTTACCGTTACCATTTTCTCGGCCCTGATCTGGAAAAACCGGAAGTCAATCGCGTGATGGATAGCGTCGCTGACGCTTCTGTACGGGCTAAGGATTCCGTAGTCAACGCCGTTGATAATCTCGCCAAAGAAGCAAATACTAATAAGGGTGAAGCAAGTGGAGCGAATTCTGATCATTGAAGATGAGGAAAAGATTGCCCGCTTTGTCCAACTTGAACTAGAGTTCGAAGGTTATCAAGTGGAGAAAGCCTTAGACGGAAGGGAGGGCTTGGCGCTAGCCAAAGCCCATCCCTTCGACTTGATTCTCCTTGATATTATGCTCCCCGGACT
>DOID01000151.1:1113-2711 GCA_003511465.1 Bacillota bacterium
CCGGACTGGACGGCGGTGCCGATGACTATATCACCAAACCCTTCGCCATAGAAGAACTGCTGGCCAGAATCAGAGTGGCTTTACGCAAAAAAACCACTTCACCGTCGTCGGCAATCTTGGAGGCCGGAACCATCCGGCTTGATCCCGTCCGGAGAGAATGCTGGGTAGCATCAGAACCAATTGAATTGACCAAAAAAGAATTTGACTTATTACAATATCTCATGGAAAATAAAAATATCGTGCTGACCCGGGAGGTTTTGTTAGAAAAGATCTGGGGTTATGATTTCGAAGGCGAAACGAACGTGGTCGATGTTTATATCCGTTACCTCCGCGCCAAGCTTGAGGAACCTTTTGCTTTGAAATTGATTCATACTGTACGAGGGGTTGGGTATGTGATCAAAGATGAATAAATATAAAGACCCCCATGGAACTGAAGGTAAGATCAGCGGCAAGATCCGTTTTTCGCTTGTCTTTAAGTTAAACCTGCGGATGCTCGGAATGCTCATCTCCAGTTTCTTTTCCCTTAACATCTTGCTCTGCCTGCTCTTTTTGGGCACTACCCTTTGGCGCGCCGAATCAGGAGCAAAGCGGGTTATTAATGCTGATGGGATCGGTGCAACGCTCACCGCAGATCCGGCGGTAGAGGCTGCTGGATATAAAGTCACCATCATTGACAACGCAGAACAAGGTCTGCTTTTTCCCCCTTTTCTCCAAAAAAGACTTCCCCTTGCTTTCCCGGAGACCAGGCGCTGGATCGCCCTCCCCGGAGCAAGCGCCGACAAAAACCTCCTCCACCGTGTTGAAGCTGCCACCTATCAGATGCTCCTGCCCGCAGAGGGCCTCGCTTACCAGCTTTCCTATTCCTTAGGGCCAGACTTGCGCTTCTTTTTCTCGTTAATGCTGGTGATCATCGGTAGTCAGCTCCTCTTTTTGCTGGGTCGGATCCCTACCAACACCAAAGTGATTCGGCAAACTCTAAAGCCCCTTACCGAAATGGCGGAGACCGCCCGCAACTTACAACAGGATATGGAGTCAATGCGCGCAGCGCCCTCTGGTGCCGGTATCCAACACCTGGCCGGTGCCATTAATACCATTAACGCCGAACAACTGAATCGACAACTGTCCATTGAAAGCTCTCAAGAGGAATTGAAAGACTTGGCCTATGCGATTAACGGGATGCTCCATCGCATCAATCGGGCTTATCAATCCCAGGTCCGTTTCGTTTCCGATGCCTCCCACGAATTACGCACCCCGATCTCGGTGATCCAGGGTTATGCCAATCTCCTTGACCGCTGGGGTAAACATGATGAAAAAACCATGCAAGAAGCGATCGATGCGATCAAAAGCGAAACCGAAAACATGAAAGCATTGGTGGAACAGTTGCTCTTTCTCGCCCGGGGTGATAACGACACGATCCACCTGGAGAAGACGGTCTTTGATAGTGGCAAAATTGTCGATGAGATTGTCCGCGAAGCCCGTCTGATTGATCCGAACCACCACTTTGCAACAGAGCTGCATGGTCCCGCCTACATCGAAGCGGATCAACAATTAATCAAACAAGCCCTCCGCATCCTGGTGGATAACAGTATAAAATATAC
>DOID01000151.1:2878-3808 GCA_003511465.1 Bacillota bacterium
CCCCGAAGATGTCGCCCGCGTTTTCGACCGTTTTTACCGCTCCGACGAATCCCGGGCCCGTAAAACCGGCGGCTCCGGCTTGGGACTGGCCATTGCCAAATGGATCATCGATCATCATGGCGGCCACTACGAAGTACTGAGCCGCGTGGATATCGGCACTCGCGTCACGTTAAACCTTCCCCTCGCCAAAAAACCAATCGTAACTACGGAAAATTTGGTTTAACCGCCGAAAGCATATTAAGTGATCATTAATATTTGGATTCAAAACTGTTGATCAAGGGGAGAATATGTAATATAATCTATTGCATATTTAACCCTTTTTTGGGAGATACGGTCCAAGATAAACTAGTTGTTTTCCTGTAGTACGGGTAAGTGAGGAGGTCGAAAAGTGGAAAAAAGAGAAAGATTTGCCTCCCGTTTGGGGTTTATTTTGATCTCGGCGGGTTGCTCCATTGGTTTGGGTGATGTCTGGCGGTTCCCTTACATCACGGGGCAGTATGGCGGGGGTATCTTCGTTCTGATCTATCTTATTTGTATTGTTGTCCTTGGTTTGCCCATCATGACTATGGAGCTGGCAGTCGGACGAGCCAGCCAAAAGAGTATTGCTACTTCTTTTCATGTGATGGAGCGAAAAGGACAGAAATGGCACCTAATGGGCTATGCTGGTATTGTAGGGAATTATCTCCTTATGATGTTTTATACGACCATTGCCGGATGGATGCTGGCTTATTTCTACAAGTTTATGATTGGGCAGTTTAATGGGCTTAATACCCAGCAAGTAGGAGAGGTTTTTGCGAGTCTAACCGCAAACCCATTAGAAATGATTATTTGGATGGTCATTACCGTCGTGTTTTGTTTTGGCGTCTGCTCCCTTGGTTTGCAGAAGGGTGTGGAAAAGGTTACCAAGGTCATGATGGTATTGTTACTGGC
>DOID01000020.1:0-5800 GCA_003511465.1 Bacillota bacterium
TTAATTTACCTCCTCTATTTACCTATACATGTTTCCAAAATAATTCCTCTTATCATTTACTTGGCAATCTCAAATAGACTGGTGATCATGATCTTCCCTTTAAACTCATCAAAAGAGCATTTGGTCGGCATCTCAGGTTTTTTCACCCAAATTTCTTTCTCTGCCCCAGCCGATAGGTCAAAGTAATTGTCGCTGAACACCACATCTATACCCTCTAGCTCTACGTTGACATACTTAGCAAAGGCTTGCGCCTTAAGAATAATGATAAAGCGATCCTCTGTTTCACAGGTATCAAAGGTGAGCTTGGGATCAAGAAACATAAAATGTTTCGGTTTCACGAATAGCATTGTACCGACTGAGACAAGATTTCCTTCCTGATAAAACAGGTACTCCAGATAGATTTCTCGAGGATCAGCTTGATTGATCATGCTTTGCCGATCCAGTGTCACCCCTCTGGCGCTGGATAAACGGTCCACTTGTGCCTGACTATTCCCTTCCGCGAGTATCACGCTTCGATTATTGCGCAAACGCCAGACGATAGTCCCAGACACCGGTGTCAACTGTTCGTTAGTGAGATACAGTGCAATCAGATCATCTTCCGCCACTGCTGATAACAACACCGGGGCAAAAAACCTTTTAGCCGCATAATGTAAGGCTTTCCCCCTGCCGTAATAATCAACGCTGGACCATGAAGCCACCGGCCAGCAATCGTTTAATTGCCAATAAAGAGCTCCCATACACCGCCCTCGGTGTCGCCGCCAGTGTTCCACCCCGGTCTTGATCGCTTCCGCCTGTAAGATCTGGGAGGAATAAATCAAGGATTTAAAATCAGTCGGATACTTATGGTTATCAGCCAGGTAGGTCAAGATCTTAGCATTTCCAGTCCCGTTCTTCTGGTGCTTCTCCATGATTTCTGAGAAGATATTCCGGTCTTCGGGTAAGGTAAAACTCTCAATTGTCCGGTAATGCGGAAATGACTGGAACCCAAACTCCGATGCAAAACGAAAATACCGTTTCTGATAGTCTGCAAAAGGTTTTAAGTCGTGCCAAACCCGCCAATAATGGGCGTCACCCTTATCCTCGCTATTTGCCTCATAAAAACCCCCACCTGAAGAGGGTGAAGAAGGCCAATAAAAGGTGTTAGGGTCAGTCTCTGCGACAGTCTGTGACAGCAAAACCTCAAAGATTTGCTGATAATCACGGCGATGCTTGACTGTTTTGGGGAAATCCCATTCGGCCCAAGCAGCCTCAACCTCGTTATTACCGCACCACAGGCCGAGACAGGAATGATTTCTAATCCGCCTGATATTATCCTCGACTTCTTCCTTGATCTCCTCGGCGAATTCTTCAGATAAATCATAAACCGCACAGGCGAACATCAAGTCCTGCCAAACAATTAACCCATAGCGGTCACAGAGGTCATAGAAATAATCATCAGGGTAAAAACCGCCTCCCCAGACTCTTAACATGTTAAAATTCGCGGCCACACAATCTTGGATCAACTTCTCCGTTCGCTCTGGCGAGCGCCACGAAAGAATAGCATCCTCTGGGATATAATTGGCTCCCATGGCGAAGATGGTCTCTCCGTTAATCTCAAAGGCGAACGATTCTCCCCATTGATCCTGTTCCCTTCTTATCCGTAAATTACGCAAACCGATCGTAAACCTTTTTAAATCCAACAGTGACCCTTGGTTATTTTTTAAAGCTACTTTCACCTCATATAATGGTTGCTTCCCATAACCATTAGGCCACCAGAGCTCCGGATGGGAGATTCTAAAGCAAAGATGATCCTCATAAAGCGTTGAGGAAACGCTTTTCGCGATGGTCTCTCCTGTAGGCGTTAGTATCTCCGCATAAACGGTGAGAGCGTCTTTTGACCACAGGAGCTTTCGCACCATGAGATCCAAGGAGACACCCGCGTCTTCATGATGCTGGGTAATATAAGTCTCGACCAACCGACCCTCTTGATCCCCGCGGATGAAAATATCCCGCCAGATACCGGCATCCGGTAATTGTGGTCCCCAATCCCAACCAAACATACAGTGGGCCTTACGAAGATGAGGGAACCCGCTGAGCGCATCGCTTGAACCCCATAAAGGGTTCTTCAATTGTTCGGTGGTGATATAGTTGATCGGAGAGCGAAAGATGATCGTGATCTGGTTCTCTCCGGATTTCAACAGGGTTTTTATCTCAAACTCATATCTCCGGTGCATGTTCTTTGTCTTGGCGACCGGCCTTCCATTAATGCTGATCTCCGCCAGTGTATCCAATCCTTCACAAGACAGGACCACGTGATCACAGCAGAGTAACTCCTGGTCAACCACTATTTCTCTGTTATACTCAAAACCGCGTTCCGCAAATTTCTTCACTATATCCTCATTATCCCGGTAATACGGATCAGGGATCCGCCCGGCGGTTAATAAGTCACTGAAAACTGTTCCCGGTACCTTTGCTGGAATCCATTCCTCGGCACCCATTTCCCGCATCCACCAGCACCCGTTAAGATCGATTATCCTCATTAATAAAGGTTTCCTCCTTTTTCATTAACAAGCTAAACATGTGTCCTGTTGTTAGCCAGGGTGAGCGACTACCTATAGGCGGTTGAGGATCTTTGTATAAACTTTACCCCAATCGAGATCGTCTCTTTTGGTGCCGAAGGGCTTTTAATTCGCCATTCAAGTAATTCTATGGCCCTTTCGCCCATCCGTTCTTTAAACACATGAATGGTGGTCAATGCTGGACTGCTATTTGCGGCAATATTAATATTATCAAAGCCAACCACGGAAATATCATCCGGTACCTTTTTTCCGGCATCAGTGATAAAACCGATCAGATTCAGGGCAAACAGATCATTAGCGCAAACAAACCCGGTTATAGTGTTTACCGCCTCTACCAACCGCTCTTTATACTCCGAATTATTCCATCCCTGATAACCTAATGGTAATAACTGTCTTTTGACAAGGCCCGCCTGCGAGAGGGCTAGGGAAAAACCTTGGTATCGCCGGTAAAAGCTATTGGCTAAAGTAGTATCTCCAAGAAAACAGATATCACGATGCCCCAGATCAATCAGATGGTTAGTAGCCATAACCCCACCCTGCATGTCATGGGTTACCACCGTATCTGGGTACTCGCTCCCATCTACATCAACCAAGACGACCGGTTGTTTCTGCTTGCTCAATGACGCCAAAAAGGTGGGGTGGAATTCGCCAACAGCCAAAGCCCCATCAATATTTTGCTGCAAGAAAGTCGGTGGTAGCTTTCCGTCAATCTCTTCTTCTGGCTCAATCACAGAAATAATTAAGTTCAGTCGACGCTTTTTGGTCGCAGATTCAGCGCCAGCGATTACCATTGGCCAAAAGTGCTGATCGGAAAGGAGGTCTTTTCGGATCATAAATAAGATGTTGCGGGTTTTAAAGTGATCTCTAAATCGATCCGAATTTACGGGAATATATCCTAATTGCTCCGCCATCTTCTTTACCCGTTGGCGTGTTTCTTCGCTTACCCCACTTCCCCCACTTAAGGCGCGGGAAACCGTAAATCGAGATACACCTAATCTTTCTGCAAGGTCTTGCATTGTAATTTTAGCCATTATCCTACTCCTAACTCTTAAATCAACAAAAGATGCCTCTTATAGATTATAATCTCATTCTGCGACTCCCTATTGGTTTTATGCCCATCCGACTATAATATACTGATCAGTCAACTTTTCTGATTGTCAAGAACGATGGCAGGCCACCCAATGGCCAGTGGAGATCTCCTTACCCTCAGGAGCGATCTCCCCACAGATTGGTAAGGGGATCGGACAGCGAGAGCAGAAACGACACCCAGGCGGTAAATCGATCGGCGAAGGGACCTCTCCTTTTAGCGTCTTATAATGCCGCGTTGGTTTACCGTTCCAGGGAATCTTCGGTACTGAAGAGATCAAGGCCTGGGTATATGGATGGGCTGGGTTTTTAAAGACTTCCTCTTTGGGTCCGATTTGCACAATCTGACCCTGGTACATAACAGCAATCCGATCTGAGATATACTTAATGACCCCCAGGTCGTGGGCGATAAAAAGATATGACAGGTTAAAACGTTCACGGAGCTCGAGGAGGAGGGCGATCACTTGGGCTTGAATAGAAACATCTAGCGCGGAAACAGGCTCATCGCAGACGATGAATTTCGGATTCAACGCCAGCGCCCTAGCGATTCCTATCCGTTGCTGTTGACCGCCGGAGAATTCATAAGGAAAAGAATTAATAAACTCCGGGCTGATATCAACGATCTTAAGTAATTCAGCCACTCTTTCTTTTCTTTCGCGCGCAGAACTGATTCCGTGAATGACCAATGGATCTTCAATCGCCTGCCCGATACTCATCTGCGGATTCAAGGAAGCCAAAGGGTCCTGAAAGATGATCTGCATATGGCGCCGTTTTATTCGCAGCTCTTCTTTATTAAGGGACGACAATTCCTCACCATCGAAGACAACCCGACCGGCGTCGGGTTCGTGTAACCGCAGAATTGTCCGGCCTAAAGTTGATTTACCGGAACCGCTTTCTCCGACAAGACCCAAGGTCTCAGCAGAGCGTAAAGTGAACGATACCCCATCAACAGCCTTCAAAATCTTATTACCCCGGGGGAAATATTTCTTTACGTCTTCCACTTTTAATAATTCGCTCATTTTTTAACGCCTCCTCCCGCAAAGTGACAAGAGACCCAATGATCTGCGCCCCCCTCTCTGAGAGCAGGGATTTCCTCAGCGCAGATCGGTTGCCGTCTTTCACAACGGGGATGAAAACGGCATCCGGACGGTGGATAGATCGGATTAGGCGGAGAGCCCGGAATCGGGTTTAACTTTACATCCATCGTATCAAGGTCCAGAGTCGATCTGATCAGCCCCTGGGAATACGGATGGAGGCAATTTGACAAGAACTCCATGGTTGAGGCTTTCTCCATAATCTTTCCGGCGTACATAACAATGATCTGGTCACAGAAATTACTGGCCATGCTAAAATCGTGGGTGATCATGATGATACTCATCCCAAGCGCCTCTTTCATCTCTTGCAATAGATTGAGAATTTGCGAGCGAACCGTCACATCAAGAGCGGTGGTAGGTTCATCGGCAATAATTAATCTGGGTTCACAGATCAAGGCCATGGCGATCATTGCCCGTTGGCGCATCCCACCGGAAAACTGAAACGGATAATCAAAAAAGCGTGACTTATGCTCGGGAATTCCAACCCGTTCCAAAAGATGGAGGGCTTTTTGACGCGCTTCTTGTGACCCAAGCAAGTTATGCCAGAGCGGAGGCTCCATCATCTGCCTGCCAATGCGGAAAGTCGGATTCAGGCTAGTCATGGGGTCTTGGAAGATCATGCTGATCTCCTTCCCGCGGATTGTGCGGAGTTCCTCCTTATCAAGGGTTAGCAGATCCTGTCCATCGAAGACGGCTTCCCCTTCCTCAATGCGGCCATTTTTTCGGATCAACCTAAGCATTGAAAGAACGGAGACCGACTTACCAGAGCCACTTTCACCGACGATCCCCAGGGTCTCGCCGACTTCAAGATCATAACTGATCCCGTCAACAGCTTTGACCACGCCATCCGGCCGGTAAAAGTAGGTATGGAGATTTTTAACACTAAGTAATGGCGCCATATCACACCTCACTCCTTGGATTTAGTGCGTCTCGTAAGCCGTCGCCTAAAAAATTAAAACTAAGAAGGATAATGGCAAAACAAAGCGCAGGCCAGATCAATAGATGGGGAAAACCTAAAATCATTCCGTTCCCGGAGTTAAGGAGGTTACCAAAACTGGGCAT
>DOID01000020.1:5943-9795 GCA_003511465.1 Bacillota bacterium
AACGAGAGTCCGCTCTCGGTCATCATCGCCGTGGGGATACCCATCATAAAACTGATGATAATCGGACCTAATGTATTGGGTAATAAATAACGGGCAATGATATGTTTATCTTTTGCTCCAAGGGCTTTAGCTGCCTCAACATACTCCGCTTCTTTCAAAGCGAGAATCTGTCCTCTAACCAGCCTCGCTAACCCCGCCCAGTTCACGAGACCAATCGCCAAGAAGATGGTGAATAAACCTCTCCCTAAAACAGTAACCAGAATCACATTAAAGAGAAAGGTCGGGAAGGCGTACATGATATCAACAAACCGCATAATAAAGGCATCAACCAAACCGCCTCGAAAACCGGCGATCGCCCCGAGTAAAACCCCAAGGACTAGGGTGATCGTTTGGGAACCGAAAGCGACCAATAGCGCGTTTCGTAGGCTGTATAAAACCCGGCTCAACATATCACGACCAAGGTCATCAGTGCCAAAGAAAAAACGAAGACTCGAACCCTCAAAGACGTGTTCATAGTGGCATTCGTCATAACTATAAGGGGCAATTAGCGGCGCAAAAAGGGCCATTATTACCAAGATTAACACAAAAATTCCGCTGGCCAAGGCCATCTTATTTCCTTTAAAACGTCGCCAAGCCGCTCCCCAATAACTGATGCTTTTGTATTCTTTTTTCTCTTCACGAGCCCCAGGACCAAATGAGGCCTGTGGCTGGTTACTGCGGACGATGGTCTTTATTGTTTTGTTTTCCATCCTTTTTGCCTCCTATTGGGCTTTTTCCGTTGTGCTTTGCTTTATCGAGATTGCTATAGATCGAGCCAACGCAAAAAGCATCTATTGTAACTTGATCCTGGGATCTAATAACGCGTAGATGATATCCACCAACAAGTTCATAATCATGATGGTCAAAGCCAGCACAAAGGTGGACGTGACCAAGAGCGGATAATCTCTATATCCTGCAGCGTCAATAAAAAGCTGCCCGATACCAGGCACTCGAAAGATATTCTCTACAAATACCGCTGAACCGGCCAAGATATAAGCCAGACAAGGTCCGACCACGGTCGCGATGGGAATAAGCGAGTTGCGCAGGGCGTGTTTCATGATCACAACCCGATCCGTCCCGCCTTTAGCATACGCGGTACGGACATAATCCTGGTTCAAGATGTCAAGCAGACTGACCCGCATAAACCTGGCAATAAAAGCCGTCGGCCCTAAAGCGATAGAGATCACAGGTAAAACCATCTGTTTGGTTGTGCCCCACCCTGAGGTCGGTAGCCATCCCAGAATTACCGAAAAGAGTACCACCAGAAGAACAGCGATCACATACGCGGGGATGACCTGACCAATCATGGCGACAAAGGTGGCCGCATAATCCATCCAGGTATTACGCTTTAATGCGGACAAGACCCCCAAAGGGATCCCAACCAAAATAGCAAGGGTGATACTGAGCAGACCGAGGGTGAGGGTGACCGGAAACTTTTCTTTGATCATATCCTCAATGTTCCTGGTCGGATTAGAGAAAGCCGGACCAAACTTGAACCTGAAGGCACCGCTGAGATAGGTCAGAATCTGCTTCCAGATCGGTTGGTCTAAACCGTATTTCTCTTCGAAGCCGCGACGGAGGATCTCAACATTCTCCTGCGATAATGAACTGGAGTAACCCGAGATATTCTGAAAGCGGGTAATATCAAAGAAGTTACCGGGAGCAGCATGCATCAGACCGTATGTAATAATCGTGATCACGACGATCGAAATAAAGATGGTAACCAAGCGTTTACCGATGTACTTAAGGATGGTCATTGATTCACTCCTTCCTCCAATTTACTAAAGCTCTCTTCATTAAGGGCTATAGACTTCTACTCTCCTCATACTATAATTTAAAAAAGTCAGGGTATGGCCCTCATAAGGCCATACCCGTGACTCTGCCCCACATTACTCCAGATTAACGTATTTTAAGTTGAAGACTAATGGACCCCAAGAGAACTTATAGATGCTAACATCTTTGAGATTTGGCCGAAGTAGATACTGATAGTTTTCCATGTACAGCGGAACCATATAATACTGATCCTGTAAAATCTGGGAATACTTCGCCGTAATCTCCATGGCTTGATCAAAAGAAGAGTTTATCGCCTCCAGGCGAAGCCGAAAGGCTTCCCTGATCGGCTCTATCCTTGCATTATACTCCATCACTCTTACCTGCTCAGTCTCTAGAACCATCCGGTTCGCCAACCGCCACTGCTCGGTCTTTTCCTGATCAGTTTTGGCGGTTTTCCATTTATTGTAGATATCATCAAACTGCTCATTAAAAGTCGGTTTACGGGTATATAGATCTAGCCTCCACAATTCACTGGGTTCGTTCGCAGCGATCTCCTTAAGAGCAGCCTCTACTTTATCCTTTTTCTCAATAAGTGGTTTCCATTCCGCCTCGGTCAAGCCACCTTCTTTGGTCAAGAACTGGATGCGTTCTTCTTCTATTTCATAGGATTTCTGTCTGATCCTGGCGGGAAAACCCAAAGTAAATAGAATCTGACAGGCGTTTTTATCCAAGGCACCGGTCTCAAAAGAGTTCATCCCAGAATTGATCCGCACAAAGCCGGGTTCTGCGTCTGGGGACCATCTCGACCAGACGTATTGGTTCCAGTAAACAGCATTTTCGATATTCTCAATCAGTACTGTTACGCCAAGGTTCTTCTTCCACTGGTCGACAATATACTCGACTTCCGGCATATTGCCAGAAATGTAGAACCTGAGCTGCGGCAGACCTTTCCCTCCCGGATAACCCGCCTCCGCTAAAAGCTTTTTGGCCTTGGCTACGTTGTCTTCAACACCGATCATTCTGGAGCCAATGGGATCATTGTCCGCCCAGAATTTATTGGAAGGGAAAGCACGCCCTTCTAATACCTTCTCGGCCAAAGTCTTTCTGTCGATCGCTAACGCAAAAGCCTGACGGACTCGGATATCATCAAGCACATCACTTTTGAAGCCCCGCGTGACCTGATAACCGGACCAGGTAAGGTCTCCGGGGGTCTCCCGGTAAGCATTCTTCAGAGTTTTATTACGTTGCACATACTTATAATCACCGATTGCACCGCTAGAGCCGTAAATCCAAGCAAGATCAATCTCACCGGCTTGATAGGCTTGGATATGACTGGCGCCAGGAGCAAAGTTCTTGAGGATGAACCGATCCACATTACCGCACTCCCCGACGTAATTCTTGTTTTTCACCAAGACTGCCTCTTCACGGTCTGTCCATGAAACCGGTACGTAAGGGCCGTTTCCGACAAAGTTTTCCGGTTTCCACCATTCCATCTCTCCGTATTTTTCGACGGTCGCCCGGTGCAAAGGCACCGAACCGGCCACTACTAGCCAGCAGTTAAAGTCATACCGCGAGTTATCAAGGATAAATTGGATGGTATAATCATCAAGAGCCTTTACTCCCAACTCATCCAAAGGAGCGCCTCCCGCTTTACAGGTCCAACCGTTCTTCACATGCTGAAGGTGGTTCGCCCATAAGGGCACATCCGGGATATCGGGGCTGCAGATATATTTGTAGGTCCATTCGAAGTCGTGCGCGGTGATCGGATCACCGTTCGACCATTTTTTATCCTTCCGCAGAGTAATTGTCCAGGTCTTTCCATCCTCGGAGCAAATCCATTTCTCGGCGATCACCGGGACTACTTTCACCCCACCTAAACCGTTAGGATCAGGAGCATAGCCAAAGAGTCCCTCAAAGATTGTTCCTTGAGCTAAAATGTGTTGCGATTGCCAGTAATAAGGGACAAAACTCGTGATGCGATCGGAATATGGTAGTTTCACCACATTCTCCTTTGGCACCGCGCCAACTGTCGCTGATACG
>DOID01000020.1:9916-10231 GCA_003511465.1 Bacillota bacterium
GCCAACTGTCGCTGATACGACTAGTAAACAAGTGACCAACGCAATCAACCAAAACCTCGGATTTCTCATACATTTACCTCCTTTTTTTGGGGAAATGCCGCATAAATATTGCTCATAAAAGTGTTATCCCTGGCTTCACCTCCTTCTTTTTTAACTCGAACCAGTAATTATGCGCTAAACCGGTTTAGTAAATGGTTAAAAAAAGAGTGACCACTTCTTCTGTTAAACTAGCTCAAATCGGAGAAGCCTACGCCAGTGTTTGCCCTCTCCCGCAATATCTACTCTAATTAGCAAAATGATCATAACATATAACCA
>DOID01000042.1:0-3108 GCA_003511465.1 Bacillota bacterium
GGAATGAGGTAGTGTATTTAATGAATTTTGCGGAACTTGACTTATCAGCGGAAATCGGGAGAGCCATCGAAACGATGGGCTTTGAGGAGGCGACTTCGATCCAAGCTCAGGCAATCCCCCCAATTATGAGCGGTGCGGATGTGATCGGCCAAGCGCGAACAGGAACAGGAAAAACCTGTGCGTTTGGGATTCCAGTACTAGAAAGGATCGAACCCAATACTGAGACCATTCAAGCTTTGATCCTCTCTCCCACCAGGGAATTGGCCATTCAGACCGCGGAGGAACTACGGAATGTTGCGAAATACAAGAGTGGGATTAGGCTGATGCCGATTTATGGCGGACAACCAATCGAACGCCAAATCGCCGGGTTACGCAAACGACCCCAGATCATTATAGGTACCCCCGGACGGATCATGGATCACTTGCGGCGTCGTACCATCCGCCTACATGACTTAAAGATGCTCATCCTCGATGAAGCCGACGAAATGCTCAATATGGGCTTTCGTGAAGATATTGACACTATTTTAGCGGAGGTGCCGGATGAACGCCAGACCATCCTTTTTTCGGCGACCATGCCACAAGCCATCATCGACCTGACGCACAAGTATCAACGGGAACCGGTCCACATTAAAGCCGTCCATAAAGAGCTAACGGTACCCAGTACCGAACAATACTATCTGGAGGTTCGCGAAGCAGGAAAGCTAGATGTTTTGTCCAGGATCATTGATGCTAACAATTTTAAGCTGTCTTTGGTTTTTTGCAATACTAAACGGCGGGTTGATGAGCTGGCGGCAAAACTACAATCCCGAGGATATGCAGCGGAAGGGTTACACGGAGATCTGACGCAAAACCAAAGAGACAGAGTGATGGCTAGGTTTCGCCAGGGGGAGCTGGATCTTTTGGTCGCGACCGATGTGGCAGCCCGCGGTATTGATGTGGAGAATATTGAAGCGGTCTTCAATTATGACCTCCCCAATGATGATGAGTACTATGTCCACCGGATTGGCCGAACCGGGCGGGCGGGTCGAACCGGTAAAGCCTACTCTTTTGTCTTCGGACGTGAATTGTATAAATTAAAAGAGATCGAACGGTTTACTCGCTCGACGATTAGATTAATGAAGCCGCCATCAATTCTAGATGTGGAAGAAAAAAGGGTTAATCACCTTATTAAAGAGATTAAAAAGACAGTTTCTGAAGGTAAACATCAAAAGTATCTTTCCATTATTGAGAAGTTAACGGCGGATCCGGGATTGGACGGAAGTGAAAATTTCCTGACTACATTCGATGTGGCCGCCGCACTGTTGGGGATGGCGCTGGGCTCTCAAACGCGGTCAGCGTCGCTCAGTGGGTGGACGGAACCTGTTGTCAAAACCAAGCAGAAGAGTAGGGGGATCCCATCGAAGGGACGACGGGCCGGTTTTGAACAAGCCAATCGTCGCGGCCGAAAAGAACGGCAGAAATAAAAGTAAGCTCCTATTTACGCCAGCTCTGCACTGCTTCTCCGGTGTCAATATTCCAAATTACAATTGCCGCTTCGTCGATGACGGCGATGGTCGGGGTCTTTGGTTCGTTCTTCGGTACGGAAGGGCTACCGGGATTTAGGTAGACCACCCCAGCGGCTTCATTAAGGCTGGGGAGGTGGGTATGGCCGGAGATGATTAAGTTGTAATGCTCGGTTGTTTTGACCGGTAATTCGGTGTGGTGCCCATGGTGGACGAAGATGCGCCAGTGGTCGGTGAAGAGATGAGCAGAGGGCGCTTCCAGCGGATGGTCCAGTACCATCTGGTCGACTTCGGCATCACAGTTACCCCGGACAAAGACCAGCGGTTTATCTAGGTTGTTGAACCGGGTGCATAATTCATTTGGCTTATATCCGTCGGGTAGGGGATTCCGTGGTCCGTGATAGAGGACATCGCCACAGTGAATGATGAGGTCGGTGTGGATTAAGTAGTTTTCGTATGCTTTCTCCCAAGCGGTAATTGAGCCGTGGGTATCGCTGATGATGCCGATTTTCATGCTAATCACTCCTAGATGCAAAGCTTCTATTAGCGTTTCGCGCCACAGGCGCCATTATCCTTTTTTATAATGGTTCATGCCGGGACAGGCCAGGTAAGGTTGACAAGTCCCGGATGATGCGGGACAATGAAATGGAATAAAGTTTGGAAAGTCACGATACGGGAGAGGAAGGATGGATATGTCCCAAGCGATCAACAGACAAGATGCTTTAACACTGTACCAGGAATATAACCAGGATGAAAGCCTATTTCGTCATGCGCTGTCCGTCGAAGCGGTAATGCGCCATTTTGCCGCCTTATTTGGGGAAGATGTGGAAAAATGGGGCGTCATCGGTTTGGTCCATGATTTGGATTATGAACGTTATCCGGACGAGCATTGTACAAAGGTTAGAGAGATTCTAACGGCCGAGGGCTGGCCGGAAGAGTACATCCATGCGGTCCAAAGCCATGGCTGGGGACTTTGTTCCGAAGTTGAACCCGTCGAAAAGATGGAGAATGTCCTTTATACGATTGACGAATTAACCGGTTTGATTGCCGCCGCTGCTCTAGTCCGACCGAGTAAGAGTGTTTTGGATCTTGAAGTTAAATCAGTCAAGAAAAAGTGGAAAGATAAAGCCTTTGCGGCCGGGGTGAACCGTGATGTGATTAAAAAAGGGGCAGAGCGCCTCGGAATGGAACTGGATGAGATTATTAAGGAGACCATCACTGGAATGCGTGCAGTCGCGGCGGAGATCGGGCTCAAAGGCAATTTATAAAATGCATTTAGGATAAAGAAAAACCTTGGCTACAAACGCCAAGGTTTTTTGGTAATCTTCACCGATTTTAGGTAATCTTTATCTTTCCTTAAAAATCCGATAACTTTCTTCATGTATAATGATCATGAAGAAAGGAGGTGGAAATATGAGCGTATATTTATTAGGCATCAAGCGGTTTGAACACAAAGTTTTGTCGACGCTAAACACGATTACCGACTATAAATTCTTGCGTTCTTTAGTGCTAACCATTACCCAATTAGGGACGTCGACAACTCCATTGCTGTTGGCGGGCCTTTTTTTACTCAAAGAAGCGACAAGGCCAGTGGGGTTCTTATTGG
>DOID01000042.1:3288-5281 GCA_003511465.1 Bacillota bacterium
ATTACCAACGGTGGCCCGGCGCTTAAAGACTACTCGTTTACGTCGGGACATACCACGTCGGCCTTTACCACCGCTACGGTTCTCGCCCACTTTGTGCCTGCGGGTTCGCTGGTCTTTTATGGTGTGGCAGCACTGGTGGGACTAACCCGGATGATTCTGGGGGTACACTATCCGACCGATGTATTAATCGGCAGTTTCATTGGTACCTTTATTCCCCTGTTTCTCCTCATCCTAATCCCCTAATTCCCCTTTACCCTTGCCTTTTCCCTTTTTTAACTCCTACGGTTAGTACGCTACCGACCTAGGTTTTGCCTGTGTCGGTTTAATTGCGTTTTTCACCCGCACATGAGAAGTGATGGAAATTCAAGATCTGAATCTAACATTAGCTTGCCATGAAAGCAGGAAATAACAGGATAAAGTAGAAAAACTCTGCAGGCAAACTAATTGGAGGGGAGATCATGAGTTTCACCTTGAAACCGGGTTTTTTGTTGGGAACAGCTACGGCCGCCACGCAAATTGAAGGCGGCGATTCCGATCATAACTGGAATGACTGGTACCGCCGTGGTCGGATCAAGGATGGTACCGATCCGGCTCGATCCACCGATCATTACAACCGCTGGCGCGAAGACGCGGATCTGATGTCCGCATTAGGACTTCACGTCTATCGGTTCGGGATCGAGTGGGCTCGGATCTGCCCTGCCCCTGATCGGGTGGATAAAACAGTCATCGCCCATTATCGGGAAGAGATCTGTTATCTTCAGGAAAAAGGCCTTAAATTACTCCTGACCATCCATCATTTTACCAATCCCATGTGGTTTGAGGAAAAAGGGGGTTTTGCCAAAAGGGAGAACCTCAAATATTTCCTTGACTTTACCGAACTTGTTGTTCGCTCCTTCGGTGACCTTGTTTCTGAGTACATCACGATCAATGAGCCCAATGTCTATGCCACAAATTCCTTTTTTCTAGGGCACTGGCCGCCTGGGGAAAGGTCGTTTACAAAGGCGCTGACAGTCATGGCGAATTTGGCCTATTGTCACATCAAAGCCTATGAACTGATCCATCAGATCCGCCAGAAAATGGGCTACCATGATACCAAAGTCAGCTGCGCTCATCATCTGCGCGTCTTCGAACCGGCGAAACCAAGAAATTTGCTACACCGGATCTACGCTATGCTTTTAGACTACTTTTTCCAGGGTTTAATTACCCAAGCCAGCTTTTTTGGGGAATTTAGCTGGCCCCTAAAAGCGCCTGCGGCGGTCCGCCGCGGAGAATATGTTGATTTTATTGGGATCAATTATTATACCCGCTCCACGGTCTCCCGCTTTGATGACGGGGTACGGGCTGACGCACCTAAAAACGATCTGGGCTGGGAAATTTACCCGGAGGGCTTGATCCGGTGCGCCGCTAAAATGTACGGTCTGCTCAAGCGGCCTATTTATATTACCGAGAATGGGACTTGTGACAATACGGATGCTTTCCGCTGCCGTTACCTCTATGATCATCTTAAGGTGATTGCCGAATCGGACTTACCCATTGAGCGGTATTATCACTGGTGTTTCTGCGATAATTTTGAGTGGATTGAAGGAGAAAGCGCCCGCTTTGGCCTTGTCCATGTAGATTATGAATCCCAGCAACGAACCATAAAACGGGCGGGAAAGTTTTTCGCTGCGCTGATCCAAGCCGGCGGGGTAAACCAGGAACTTTATGATGAATACGTCAAAGAACAGAAATATCATTTTTGATCCAGTTAGCTGGAATGAGCTTGAAACTAATGGAATCTTCTTTAAGGGATACAACGCGAAAAGTTTAGATCCAAGTGAAGGAGGTTTATACCTTTGATTTTGGTGCAAGATCAGGTCTTCCGGTTGGATACAGCAAGCACGACTTATTTGTTTAGGGTCACTAAATTCGGTCATCTCGAGCATATCTATTACGGGCCCTTGCTTCCGGCGGGGGAGTCGGCCGCTGTCCTGGCGCAAAAACGGACGATCGC
>DOID01000042.1:5526-8067 GCA_003511465.1 Bacillota bacterium
TTTGTCAGCGATTTTGTCTATACATCCCATCAGATCAGTGACGGTACGGTTCCCATGGGTACCTTGCCGTCCGCGTATGGAGCTGACCAGACACTGGCCGTCACCTTGGAGGATACGTCGGCCAAGGTCATTCTATCCCTGTATTATACGGTGTTTGAGCAAGCAAATGTCATTACCCGGCGGGCTGTCTTGACTAATGAAAGCCAAGAACCACTGGTGATCCGGCGGATGATGAGCATGATGGTAGACTTGCCTGATCTAAAATTTGACCTGTATACGCTGGACGGAGGTTGGATCAAAGAAGCTCATCTGCACCGCAGGCCAGTAGAGTACGGGATGATGACTAATTCCTCAACCACCGGCGCCAGCAGTAACCGGCATAATCCCGCTTTCATGCTGGCCACATCCACAGCAACGGAGGATCATGGTCATGTCTACGGTTTTAATCTTATTTACAGCGGTAATCATGCCAGCTATATTGAGAAAAGCGGGCGTGACATTGTCCGGGTCGCCGTGGGTCTTAATCCCCACTGTTTCGAGTGGAGCCTGGGCCAGGGTGAAAGCTTTGAGACGCCCGAAGCTGTAATGACCTTTAGTAGTCGGGGCTTTAACGGTATGAGCCATAATATGCACTATTTTGTCAATGAACATATTGTACGGGGGAACTGGAAAAAGCGGGAACGCCCCATCCTGATCAACAGTTGGGAAGCTTTTTACTTTGATTTTGATGATGGTAAGCTGGTTCAGCTGGCCAAAAAAGCCAAAGAACTGGGAATCGAGCTTTTTGTCCTGGATGACGGTTGGTTTGGCGAGCGTAACCATGACCAAGCTGGTCTGGGTGATTATACCGTCAACAAGAAGAAGTTCCCCCGTGGCCTCAAGGCCTTTGCGGATCAGCTGCGTGACCTTGGCCTTGATTTTGGGTTATGGGTTGAGCCGGAGATGGTAAATCCCGACAGCGACCTGTACCGGGAACATCCAGAATACGCGGTAGGGCATCCGACGAAGAAGCCGGTAAAAGGCCGGAACCAGCTGGTGCTTGATCTTTGTCAAAAAGCGGTCCGGGATTACATCGTCGACAAGGTGGGGGCCATCCTTGATGAAGCAAAGGTAAGCTATGTTAAGTGGGATATGAACCGTCACATCGGAGAAGGCTACTCCATCGCCCTTAAGCGCCAAGGAGAGTTTTACCACCGTTACATTTTAGGCCTTTATGAGGTATTGTCCCGGATTTTCCGCGACCGACCCGGGATCTTGCTGGAAAGCTGCTCCAGCGGGGGAAACCGCTTTGACCTAGGGATGCTCTGCTTTAGTCCGCAGATTTGGAGTTCGGATAATACAGACCCCATTGCACGCTTAAAGATCCAAGCTGGGCTCTCCTATTTTTACCCCTTGTCGAGCATGGGCGCCCATGTTTCCCAGTCCCCCCACCAACAAACTTTGCGGGCGACTCCGCTCTCCACCCGCTTTAATGTAGCCTGCTTCGGCTGTTTGGGGTATGAGCTTGATTTAAAACACCTTACCCCCGAGGAGAAAAAGGAGATTACGGAGCAGATCGCTTTCTATAAACAGTACCGGCGGGTATTCCAATACGGCACCTTTTCAAGGCTAAAAGCGGAGAAGGAGAACAAGGTCATCTGGCAATGTGTCAACCAGAACAAAACCATGGCGCTCGCCGGATTATTCCAGACCCTTGCTAATGCGGCCGAAGGCGAAGAACGGTTATCCGTCAAAGGATTGGATGCGGGAGTATATTCGATGCGTACCCGGCCCCAGCGTTTACACCTAGCCCGCTTTGGGGGGTTGCTCAAACATGTTTCTCCGGTGGAGCTTAACCCGGACGGCTTTTTGCTGCGCCAAGCCAACCGCCACTATAGCTTGGCCGATTGTGTTGAAGCATACCAGTGCTCCGCAGCGGCCTTAAGCTTTGGGATCCCCTTGCCTAATCAATTCACTGGGACCGGTTATAACGAAAACATTCGGATGCTTGGTGATTTTGGCTCTAATCTATATATCATCGAACAATTAAACGTAGAGGGGGAGAATGATGAGTAATATCACCAAAAGGAACCGGTACTTCTTTGGCCTCGGCACCGTCGGCCGAGATATGCTCTATGCCCTAGTTAGCTTGTATCTGGTCTTCTATCTGACCGAGATCCTTGATCTTTCCGATACCACGATGTTGTGGATGACCGGCGTCTTAACCGTCTTACGTATTTTCGATGCGGTGAACGATCCTTTTATGGGTTATCTCGTGGATAACACCCAGTCCCGCTATGGAAAATTCAAACCGTGGATCGCCATTGGGGGCGTAATCGGGGGGATCCTGACGGTATTACTCTTTACCGACTTGGGTCTTGCGGGCTTGGCCTATGTTCTGACCTTCGCCCTCTTTTATCTCTTGTGGGATTTCACCTACGGTGCCAATGATATCGCGTACTGGTCAATGCTTCCCGCCCTCACCATCGACCAGAAGGAACGGGAAAAGACCGGTTCCTTTGCCCGGATCTGTGCCAATATTGGTATGTATCTGGTGGTGGT
>DOID01000042.1:8212-8454 GCA_003511465.1 Bacillota bacterium
GTGCTGGGCTATCTCATCTTTTTCGTTGCCCCGGAGGAAATGCGGTTCATCGGACCGGCCGGGGTTTTAATTTTTGTTGGCGAAGCCTTTATTCAACTTTTAATGCTGATGTTTTTGGCTGATACGGTCGAGTACGGCCAATGGAAACTGGGTCGCCGCAATGAGAGCATCACCTTCTCGGTACAGCCTTTCATTAATAAAATAGGTGGTGCGATTGCCAACGGGATCGTCATGTTGACCGC
>DOID01000042.1:8730-10905 GCA_003511465.1 Bacillota bacterium
TGAAAGGGCGTGAGGCGCTTGCTGACGATTAACAGTCGGATCAGGGAGGTCTATGCCAATCCGGTAGGACGGGATCTGATCAAAAAAATCCTGCTCCAAAAAGGCCTTAGTGATCGGGTAATTAAAAACCCGTTGGTTTCTGGTCTGAAGCTAAAAACTTTACCCTTCATCACCCGGGGTTTTGTGGATCAAGACTTTTTGGACACCTTACTCCAAATACTGAGCAGTCAGCCTGATCTTCCCCGGCCTGATCGGGATTGTCTAGTCCAACCCGCCTGGTGGAAGGAAGCGGTCTTTTATCAGATTTATCCGCGGAGCTTTAAAGATAGCAACGGGGACGGGATTGGTGATCTCCGCGGGATCATAGAAAAACTGGATTATCTAAAAAACCTTGGCGTGGATGCGATCTGGCTTTCTCCCGTTTATGACTCGCCTAATGATGACAATGGTTACGATATTCGCGACTACCGGAAGATCATGGCCGAGTTCGGTAGCATGGCGGATTTCGATGAACTGCTTACGGAAATTCATGCCCGGGGGATGAAGCTCATTATGGATCTGGTGATCAACCATACCTCCGATGAACATGAGTGGTTCCAAAAAGCATTAAATGAGCCCGATTCCAAGTACGGCGACTATTATCTATTCCGGGACCAACCCAACAACTGGACTTCAATCTTCGGGGGCAGCGCGTGGAGATACTTTGAGGAACGTCAGCAATACGCCTTGCATTTGTTCTCCAAGAAACAGATCGATCTAAACTGGGAAAACACAGAATTACGCCAAGAGATCATTGCTATGATCCGCTGGTGGTTGGAGAAAGGGGTCGATGGTTTCCGGATGGATGTGATTAACTTCATCTCCAAGCGGGAGGGGCTGCCCAATGGTAATGAGAAAATTGGGGCGTTGATGGGAACATATGGTGTTGAGCATTATTTTTACGGCCCCAGGCTCCATGATTACCTCCGGCAAATCGAAAAAGAGGCGTTTGCCCCTTATGAGGCTTTTTCAGTCGGGGAAACGCCGGGAATTGGCTTGGAAATGGCGAAATTACTTACCGCTGATTACCGGGAAGAGCTTGATTTGATTTTTTCCTTTGACCACTTGGAAACGGCCGGTCATGGCAAGTTTGACGACTATAAATATGACCTAAATTACTATAAGGCATACATCATCGACTGGCTGGAAAACTACGGGAATCATTGCCGGATGTCCCTCTTTTTTGAAAACCATGATAACCCGCGGATGGTTTCGAAGGTTGATCCTGATCCTCAATTTCGGATCGTTTTAGCCAAACTTTTAGCAACTATGCTGCTTACCCTTGATGGTACGCCCTTTATCTATCAGGGCCAGGAAATCGGTATGGTAAATAAGGATTTTCGGTCCATCGATGACCTTCGCGATGTCGAGAGTCTAAAATTCTATGCCGAATGGCGCGAGTCGATGGGCGATCCGGCGGCGTTCAAACGAGTATTAGCCGGTAGTAGAGATCATGCCCGTACTCCCGTGCAGTGGACGAAGGCTAAACATGCCGGTTTTTCCGACGGGGAGCCCTGGATCGGTATGGATGAGGACTATAAAGTTTGTAATGTGGAAGCTCAGATGGGAGACAGCGACTCAATCCTAAATTACTACCGGCAACTGATCCAAGTGCGGAAGTCTCACCCAGCGCTGATTTATGGTGATCTTACGTTCGTGAACAAAAAGACGCGGGATCTTTTTACTTACTACCGTCGGGATGGTAAAGAGGACTTCTACGTGGAGTGCAATCTCAGCCGAAAATGCAGGAAACGTCAAGGAAATAAGCCCGTAGGTGTGCGCTTGCTCTCAAATTATCAGGAAGGGATGGGCAAAGTGCTCCGGCCCTATGAGGCAACGGTGTGGCGGCTCCAGTAAATTCGGGTCCGGTTAGAAAAAAGGCAGCTTCTTTTCTGAAACCATTTTTTTATATTTGGAGGGCGACATCGCAAAGGATTGCTTAAAGGCCCGGTTAAAGGTGCGGTAATTATTAAAGCCGGAGGCGAAGGCGATTTCGGTTAGATTAGTGCTTCCGTTTTCCAGCAAATAAGCGGCGTGCCGGGCGCGGATGCCGTTTAAATAACGATTGAACCCGCAACGGAGGTAAGAATTGAAGAAACGCGACAGATAGTCTTTGTTGTAGCCAAAATGTCTGGC
>DOID01000042.1:11108-14553 GCA_003511465.1 Bacillota bacterium
TCAATGAGCGTACTACAGTCTAACAAAACCCCTAAAATACTGTAGGCGCATCCTTTACTAAATAATTCGGATTCCGCTCCTTTTGTTTTGTGTAAGTGCTGCAGGATACTATAGATGAGTTTTGTTTGTTGCGATTCCGCAATAAATGGGGTCATGAAAACCTTGGAACGAAGCATTGCTGTGTAGCTACGGACCAGCGCGGTCGGGATGATCAGGACAAAGGTTCTGGCGTCTAAAGGGTTGGTGTAGGCATGGATGTCATAGCTGTTGGCGATTGAAACCCCACCCTTTTTTAAGGTCTGAACCTGTCCGTTAATATTGATATCAATTTCACCATTGATCACATATAACAGCTCCAGGTTGGAATGGAAATGTGGCGGGCAACTGTCGTTAAACTTTAATTCCAAAGCGATCTGGCTATCAAGCTCCCTAGTGACTTCGAAAAAAGCGCTCATTGTAACCCTACCCTCAGGAATTTTTTAAACATCAGTTTTTGTCCAAAAAATGAGAGGTATTTGCTATCTATATTATCAAAAAGCAGATATGATTTCAATAGAAGACAATGAGGGGCTGGTTAAGGAGGAGGGTTTTGATGAGTAAATTACGGGCAGGAATTATTGGCTGTGGCGGAATCGCCAGAAGTAAGGAAATGCCGGCAATTAGAGAGACCGGGCTTGTGGAGATGGTTGCTTTCTGCGATCTGGTGCCAGCCACGGCGGCGGAGGCCGCCAAGGAGTTTGGCGTCAAGGATGCTAAGCTCTATACTGATTACCGGGAGCTGCTAGAAGAGAAGCAGCTTGATTTGGTGTATGTTTGCGTTCCCAACCGCTGCCACAGTGAAATCTCGGTGGCCGCTCTTAATGGGGGAAAGCATGTTATGTGCGAAAAACCCATGGCCATTAACACCGAGGAGGCGAAAAAAATGGTGGCGGCGGCGAAAACCAATAATAAAGTGTTGACCATCGCCTATCAGAACCGTTTTCGTCCTGATTCCCTGTACCTGAAAGAAGAGTGTCAAAAAGGGGCGCTCGGGGAGATCTATTTTGCAAAGGCCAGGGCCCTTCGGCGCCGAGCCGTACCCACCTGGGGTGTTTTCCTTAATGAAGAAGAGCAAGGGGGAGGACCGCTGATTGATATCGGTACCCATGCCCTGGACTTGACCCTCTGGATGATGGACAATTATCAGCCGAAATACGCGGTAGGGACCGTCTATCATAAGCTTAATAACCAAAGAAACACCGCTAATGCTTGGGGGGATTGGAACCCGGAGGAATTTACGGTTGAAGACAGCGCCTTCGGTTTTGTGGTGATGGAAAATGGTGCCACGATTATGCTTGAGGCCAGTTGGGCTTTGAACTCTCTCGAAAATCTGGAGGCGGCCACATTGTTATGCGGTACGAAAGCTGGTGCCGATATGTTCGACGGCCTTAGAATTAATGGGGTTAAAAATGGATACCAGTATGTGACCAAGCCTGATTTCAAAACTGACGGTGTCGCCTTTTATGCAGGTTCCAGTTGCAAGCCTGAAGTCTTAGAGCAACGCTCCTTCCTCAATGCGGTTCTTGGCAAAGGCGAGCTTGTGGTCAAACCTGAGGAGGCGCTTGTTGTCACGGAAATTCTCGAGGCCATTTATCAGTCGGCAAAAACAGGCCAACCGGTTTATTTTGATCATCATTAATCTTGATCGGTGAAGGGGAGGTTAAAAAATGAAATTAGGTGTTTTCACTGTTTTACTGGGCGACCAAAGGCTCGATGAAGCCCTGGCGTATTTGAAAGGTTTAGGGGTAGAAGCGGTTGAAATCGGCTGTGGCGGGTTTCCGGGAACCGCCCATTGCGACGCAGTAAAGTACCTTAAGGATAAAAGCCTGATCACAGAATTTCAGGAGACCGTTAAGAAACATGATCTGATCGTGAGTGCCCTTTCGGTGCATGGTAATCCAGTCCATCCCCAGGAAGAAATCGCCCGGAAGTTTCACCAGGAGTATGAAGCTGCCGTGCAACTCGCTGCTGAACTTGGCATTGATACTGTTGTCAGCTTTTCCGGTTGCCCCGGTGACAGTGAGCATTCAAAATACCCAAACTGGGTGACTTGCCCATGGCCTGATGATTTTCTGAAAATCCTTGAATGGCAGTGGACGGAAAAATTGATTCCCTACTGGCAGAAAACGGCTGAATTCACCAAAAAGCATGGCATTAATAAGATCGCTCTGGAAATGCACCCCGGATTCTGCGTTTATAACCCCGAAACCCTGTTACGCTTGCGGGCTGCAGTTGGTGATGTGATCGGCGCGAATTTTGATCCTTCCCATCTGTTCTGGCAGGGGATGGATCCCGTTGCGGCGATCAGAGAGCTTAAGGGAGCCATTTATCATTTCCATGCGAAAGATACCAAGCTGGACTTATATAACACCAGTAAAAATGGGGTACTGGATACTAAGCATTTTACCAGAGAGGACCAGAGATCTTGGTTATTCCGAACGGTTGGCTATGGACACGGGGAGGAGACCTGGAAAGCGATTTGCAGCGAATTGAGATTGGCCGGGTACGACCATGTTATCTCCATTGAGCACGAGGATAGCTTGATGACATCAACCGAGGGTTTGGTAAAGGCCGTGGCCTTTTTGCAAAAGGTCATGATCGCCGAACCCAAACCCACCGGTATGTGGTGGGCGTAAAGGCAGGATAAGGATGGAAAATAAGATGAAAACCAAAATCGGCTTGCAGCTCTATTCCCTACGGCAGCAATGCAACGAAAATCTGGAAAGGGTTTTCGCGGCGTTATCAAATACCGGCTATGATGGTGTTGAATTTCACTCCTTTTATGATCTGGCGGCAAATGATCTGAAAAAACTCCTCGACAAGTACTGCTTAAAGCCAATCGGTACCCACACCGGGCTGGAAGGACTTCAAACCAGCCTTGATGACCTGATCCGCTACAGCACGACAATCGGCAGTAAAGATGTTACTTTGGCTTACTACAATTCGGATCACCGGGACGACTGGTTGCGTCTTTGCGCAGTACTGGAGAGCGTCGGAGAGAGATTACGCGGATACGGTTTAAATTTGCTGTATCATAATCATGCCCATGAGTTTATCGCTAATCTTGATGGAGAAAGGCCGATCGATCTTATTCTTAAGCAAACCTCTCCGCAAAACCTTTCCCTTGAATTGGACTGCTATTGGGTAAAGTATGCGGGGATGGACCCCGAACATTATCTTAAGAACAATCTTGGACGGGTTAAAACGGTACACCTGAAGGATATGGAGAAAAACAAGCGAAAAATGACCGAAGTTGGTACAGGGATCATTGATTATGCCGGTATATACAAAATTTGCGCCGAAGCAGATTTTGAGTGGGTCATTATTGAGCAGGACGACATTGAGATCGATCCGTGGCAAAGTATTAAAATCTCCTTGGAAAATGTTAAAAAGTTCCGGCAAAGAA
>DOID01000101.1:0-216 GCA_003511465.1 Bacillota bacterium
AGATAGGATGCAAAAAGTTGAGCCCGAGAATCTCACTTTTTGCAGGGACGATATTTCTTTGCCGGATGGTTGGCAGGCGGCGTGATCAGCTTCGCATGGCGTCGTTACTCGGTGCGGGCGGTGCTCGATATACATTAAGTATTATCTGCGCTCCGTCCTCCCTCGCGCCTAGCCCTACTCGCTGCTAACGCCGCGAGTCAAATCTGAAGGAAAAGC
>DOID01000101.1:475-3329 GCA_003511465.1 Bacillota bacterium
TTACAATAAAGATCAGGAATTACCTAATGGTAATTCCCAAGAACAAAACCAATGAAAAGGAGGAAACAAAATGAAAAAAACTTTAGGTTGGTCTTTACTCATTGTACTCTTCATCTTTTCATGCAGTACTTTCTCCGCAAGAAAAACAGTAATTACCTACTGGACCCATACTGATGATAATCGAACTAGGATTGAAAACAGGTATATTGCTGAATTTACCAAGATGCATCCGGATGTGGAGATCAAGCGGGTGGTCAATGAGGCAAGTAAGATGGGGGATATTGTGCTCACGGCCTTTGCGGCTAATAACGGTCCGGACCTCTTTAACCTTCCGATTGAACAAGAATATGGTTACATGATGAACCATCGGGTCGCTCCTGTTGATTACAAATTATTAGGTTACAAAAACTGGGCGGCGCTCAAAGACGATTACGCGGATAATACTTTTGATGCGGTGACAATGAAAGGGAAAATTTATGGGTTGCCCCTGGAGGTTACCAATTGGAGTATTTTTATTAACAAAAAGATTTTCCGGAGTGTCGGGTTAGATCCGGAGAAGGACTATCCGAAGACCTGGGAAGAGATGGCGGATATCTCTGAAAAACTGGTGCTCAGAAATGGTGATATTATTACGCGGCGGGGATTCGATTTCCGGTACCCCTATTATCTGGTCTCCTTTATCCCAATGGTACAACAACTAGGAGGGGATTTACTCAGCGCCGATGGGAAAAAGGCGATCGTCAATGACCAGGCCTGGATTAAGGCGCTGGATTTCATGAAAGCATGGGGGCCCCATGGGCGAAACCTCGGCAGCCCGACTTATGTTAATGCCAGAAAGATTTTTGATAACGACAACAATGATATGGCCATGTGCCTGAGCGGTTTTTATCAAGAAGGCCGCATCAAAGTGGATAATCCGGAATTTTACGATAGCGGCGAATGGATGGTCGTCCCCTTCCCGGTCTTTGAAGACGCCGCCCAAGACGTCCGTTGTGCGTACTACGGTCATTATCTAATGGTCAATGATTCAATTTCCAAACAAAAGAAGCAGATTGCTTGGAAGTTCATTGATTATATGCTTAGTCATCCCGTGGAATATCTGACTGAAGTAAACATCATCCAACCGCGCAAAGACCTAGTCGAATCGGAACTCTTTAAGAGTCTACCTTACACCGACGTCTTCATGGATGATATGGCGAAAGCAAAACCGGTTTTCCTTCACGAGAACGGGTCCCAGTTTGAACGGTATATTAAAGAAGCTGTTGAAGAAGTAATGCTCACCAACGCCGATAGTGAAGAAGCTCTGGCGACCTTAAAACGGAAGATTCAAGAGGTCCTTGACGAAGATTAACAAAAGGGTTAATGGTCTGGGCCTTTCGGCCCAGACCATTTTTAGCCTTTGAAGGAGTGAAAACCATGAAGCCGGTTGCCAGCGGGGAGAGATCCATCCTCTCTCCAGACGAGAGAAAACAAAAAAAGTGGAGTATGGAACGGAAAAAGGCCCGATGGGGTTGGATCTTTGTTACACCAGCCTTGCTCTTTTTTGCTGTCTTCAGCTTTTATCCGATTTTTAATGCCTTTTATATGAGCCTAACCAAAAAGAATCTGCTCTCTTTAAAACCGCCGGAGCTGATCTGGTTTAAGAATTATGCGTATCTTTTTAAGTCGCCCGACTTTTGGAACTCGATGAAGGCGACCGGGCTCTTTACCCTAGGAACGTTCTTCCTGTTGGTAGTCTTCAGTTTAACACTGGGCGCTTTAATTGTAACTAGAAAGCGCTTTAAACGGTTATTACAGATGGTCTTCTATTCTCCAGCCTTGTTATCCTCAGTGGTGGCGGCTTTGATCTGGCTGCTCATCTTTGATCCCCGGGGCTTGGCAAATCAATTCCTAAACTTCCTGGCGCAGACGCCGGGTACTGACCACAACTGGCTGGCTTCCGCGAATATGTTAAGGCTGTCCACGATCATCGTTTATTTTTGGAAATACATTGGTTATTTTACCATCATCTTTGTGGCGGGGATGGGCAGTATTCCCAAGAGTATTCATGAAGCAGCCGAAATTGACGGGGCCTCTCGGTGGCAGGATTTCTGGCTAATTGTGCTTCCCTTAATTAAACCAACAACCCTTTTGGTTTCGGTTATGGCGCTGATTCAGTGTTTGAAGACGTTTAGTACCCAATATCTCTTTACGACCTCGGGCGCACCGACCAAACCGATCAATGTTATAACCTTAAATATTTATAATACCGCAATTCGGGATCATAACATCGGCCGCGCAAGCGCCATGAGTGTGATTCTCTTCCTGATTATGATTGTACTCAGTTGGATGCAGTTCAAAGTGTCAAAGGAAGATACTGTCACCTATATGTGAGAAGGAGGGTTTTTATGTCTAAGGATCACCAAGTCCGAGGGGTTTGGGACAAATTAGTCAATGTTTTTTTGTGGACTTTTGCGCTTCTTGTTCTCATTCCGCTGCTCTTTATGTTTACCGCTTCAACGATGCCGGCAACCGAGATTATGAAGATGCCTTACCCGTGGATCAGCAAGACTTTTGAATGGCAAAACTACTGGTTCGGCTTATGCGGCGCCGATGGTTCTTTCTTGTTCATCCGGAACATTTTCAACTCTCTGCTGGTCGCGACGACGGTAAGTATCACTACGGTGCTCTTATCGGCGCTGACTGGTTACGGCTTGGCCAAATTCAACTTTAAAGGGAGGAATGTGGTGTTTCTGCTCATGATGGCGACGATGATGATTCCCTTCGAAGTCATTATGATTCCATTGTATATGGTAACAATGAACCTGGGACTGCAAAACACCTACCTTGGCTTGATTCTGCCTTTCCTGACCAC
>DOID01000101.1:3508-5287 GCA_003511465.1 Bacillota bacterium
CTAGATGCCGCGCGGATTGATGGCGGCGGTGAAATTTGGATTTTCAGCCGGATTGTCTTACCCAACTGCGGTCCGGCCATCACCACCCTGGCTATCCTTACTTTCAGGTCCCAGTGGGATAGTCTCCTGTGGCCCTTATTGGTCGTACAAACCGAAGAGATGAAAACAATCCCACAGTATATTACCAAGTATATGGCTGAGACCCATACTGATGAAGGAATCATGATGGCGATTGCAGTCATTGCCAGTATTCCCATGTTCATCCTCTTTTTCACAATGTCGAAGTATTTTATCAGTAGTAACCTTTACTCTTCGGTTAAAGGCTAAACATCCTTTTTCGAAAAAAGCGATCTTTAAGGAGTAAAAATGAAGGCGAATAAAATATATGTTTTCGATATGGGCGGAGTCGTGCTCAGTAACTTTGATGTTGAACCTAAGATTGCGGAAGAACTTCAGATCTCAAGGGAAAGCTTCTGTCGCCTTGCCGGCCCGAACTTCCTCCATCTTTCCAACGGGAAGATTGCAGTCGCCCAGTTTTGGCGACGGTTCTCCCAGGCCTATGGTACAGTAGTTCGGGAAGAGCTCTTCGGTAAATACTTTACACCCGAAATTGACCAGGAGTTGGTAGGGGTGATTGAAAAACTCAAAACCGAAGCGCGGGTGGTTTGCGGCACGAACACGGTGGAACCCCATTTTCGTTACCTCGAAAACCGCGGAGATTACCAATTGTTCCATGCCGTTTATGCCTCCAATCAAATCGGGTACTCTAAACCGAGCGCAGAATTTTTTCAATACATTCTGGCCCATGAAGGCGCTTTACCTCAGGAGACGGTCTTTATTGATGATACTTTAGAAAACGTAGTGGCGGCAGAGGCTTTGGGCATAACCGCAATCCATTATACCAACCCCCTCGCTTTGGTAGAACGATTAAAAGAGCTACGTAAATAATTAGTTACGGAAGGATTTTCTTTTTTGATCGCCAATTCAATATATAGTGCTTACCAGCTGTTTACTTGGAACCCAGCGGTAACGCAAAAGCACTAAATGTGATTAAAGCTGATGGTCTTGTTACCAGCTTTAATAAGAGGGGACGCTGTGATGAAAAGAAGAGGATCCTTCGCCCTTATCCTTAGTATGCTGGTGGCAACTTTTAGTGTAAGAATGGCGGCAACGGAACATCCGGATTTAACGGGAGAAAGGCTAGTGGTCTATATCTCGTTTCATGAGGAAGAAGGGCGTCGGTTACTTGATCTTTTCCAAGCGCGCACCAATGTGGATTATACATACCTACGGATTCCCACGGGTGAATTGGTGGCTCGAGTGATCAAAGAGGCCTCCGCGCCCCAGGCCCATATTATTCTTGGCGGTACGGCGGACGCCCATCAACTCCTCGCCAATGAGGGACTGTTGGAGAAGTATGTGCCGTCTCCTGCTGAGCACATTTTCGAAAAATTTCGCAGTCCGGATCATTATTGGACCGGTATTTATCTGGGCGCTATTTCAATTGGGATCAATGAGAACCGCTGGAAAAGAGAGTTTGAAGGGCAAGGGGTGGAAAAACCGTCAACCTTTGAAGATTTATTAAATCCGCGCTTTAAAGGAGAGATCATCCTCCCTGACCCCAGGACATCGGGAACCGGTTATACCCTATTGGCTTCTTTGATCCAATTATGGGGGGAGGATGAAGCCTTTGCCTATTTCCGACGACTTGATCAAAATGTTGGCGAGTATACCACCACCGGATTTACCGTGGCCCAAAAGACAGCCCTTGGTGAGTAT
>DOID01000101.1:5569-6406 GCA_003511465.1 Bacillota bacterium
GATGTCATGACTCCTTTGGGCGCTAAGCCTTGGGCGGAGATCCCAATTAACCTGGATTATGACCTTTACTTAGCGGCGAAATTAAAAACCAAATATCTAAAGGGTTGGGAAGAAAGGGTGCTCCGCATCAATTGATATAAGCTTTTTGTTAGGGAGTGTTCCAGTTGACAGTCTTCATCATCGAAGATGACCGGGCCATTGCTCATCTGATCAGGATCAACCTGCATCTAGAAGGATTCAAGACCGCTACCTTCTCAGATGCTGAGTCTGCCCTGCTCGCCTTAGAAAAAGAAAAGCCGGATCTGATTTTGCTTGATATCATGTTGCCGGGGATCAGCGGCTTTGAATTACAAAGCCGGATTAAAGAGCAGAAGATCCCGGTTATTTTTTTAACCGCCCGTACCTCATTGCAAGATCGGTTATTAGGGCTGGAGCTGGGGGGCGACGACTATATTACAAAACCCTTCGACAATCGAGAGCTGGTGTTAAGAGTGAAGGCCGTGCTCAGGCGGGTTACCCCCAAAACCGGACCGGTCAAAGAGGTAAGCATCGGTCCTTTCCGTTTGGCGATTAATCAACGGTTTTTTTATATTGACGATAAAAAAGTCGAATTAACCCCGACCGAGTTTGAGCTGATTCAGCTTTTTATGAAAAATAACCAGCGGGTTTTTGGTCGGGAGGAGCTTTTAGATCTGGTTTGGGGCTTTGATTTTTACGGTGACACCCGGACGGTTGACATGCATATCCAGAGACTCCGCAGAAAGCTGGGGAAATATAAAGATAGTATCAAAACGGTTTATGGTATCGGTTACCAACTAGTTGTGAACGAATGAAAAC
>DOID01000064.1:0-297 GCA_003511465.1 Bacillota bacterium
GATTATTGGGATCTATGAACAAAAAGGGCTAAAAATCACGGCTTTAAAGATGGTGAAACCTTCCCAGGAAATAGTGGAAGTACATTACGAAGAACATAAAGAGAAGCCTTTCTTTCACGAGCTGGTTGATTATTTAACCAGGGGAATGGTGTGTGCGATGACTATTGAAGGGGAAAATGTGATCAAGACGGTGCGAAAAATAAACGGGGCGACTGATCCGGCGGAGGCGGAGGCGGGTACGATCAGAGGACAATTTGCCGTTACGAAGACGGAAAATCTTGTCCATGCGTCGGATTC
>DOID01000064.1:584-3266 GCA_003511465.1 Bacillota bacterium
AATTAGGTCATGTTACGATGACAAAGCGATCAGCCCGTGCTATAATGTTAGAATCCTAACAATTCGGAGGTGTTGACTTGTCCCCTCCCAAAACAATTGGGTTCGAGGTTAAGTCGCTGGTTAATTTAATCAAACGAAGTATTTATGAGAGCGCTAATGAAATCGGTTTGGCCGGGTTGACTGGAGTGCAGGGTTGGATCATCGGCTATCTTTACAAGCATATGGATGATCCGGACCGGCAAGGTATATTTCAACGGGACATCGAAGGCGAATTTAAGATCAGGCGTTCCACTGCAACGGGGATACTACAACTGATGGAGAAGAATGGTTTGATCACCAGAGAACCGGTAGAGTTTGATGCCCGCCTGAAAAGGCTGATCTTAACGCCGAAGGCGATGGCCCTCCATGCGCAAATTATGGAAAAGCTAATGGAGGTCGAAAGTAAATTGCGCCGCGGATTGAGTGCAGAAGAGGTTGATAGCTTCTTCATGCTGATTGAGAAAATCAAGGGTAATCTGGAAGCAGTCGACAAATAAAACCTTAAATGATGAGTAGTGGTGTGAAGTTTTATAAAAACGGGGGTCCTAGATGATTAAACAATTATTAAAATGCGTGGGTACTTATAAAAAAGAATCAATTTTGGCACCGCTTTTTGTCGCCGGGGAAGTGGTGATGGATGTCTTAATCCCGCTCTTAATCGCCGATCTGATTGACCACGGGATCGTCACCGGACGCATGGATGTCATTCTGAAACTGGGGGGGACCCTAGTTGTCGTGGCGTTGATTGCCTTAGCCCTAGGCGTCCTTTCTGGGCTTTATGCCGCCCGTGCTTCGGCTGGCTTTGCCACTAATTTGCGCCAAAGAATGTACTATGCGGTCCAGGACTTTTCCTTTTATAATATCGACCGTTTTTCCACGGCTAGTTTAGTCACGCGCCTGACGACGGACGTGACCAATGTACAACACGCTTATCAGATGGTCATTCGGATCGCGGTCCGTAGTCCGCTGATGTTTTTCTTCTCCTTGTTTATGGCCTTTTACATTAACCCCCGGCTCTCCCTAGTTTTCGTCGTGATCATTCCCATTTTGGGAGTGGGTCTTTACCTGATTGCCCGGAAAGCGTTTCCCATCTTTAAACGGGTCTTTAAGACTTATGACCGGTTGAACCGGGTAGTGCAAGAAAACCTGCGGGGTATTCGGGTGGTAAAATCATTTGTCCGGGAGGAACATGAGAAGGAGAAGTTTAATCAGGTTTCGCAGGACATCTATGCTGATTTTTCTCGGGCTGAAAGAATCCTAGCTTTTAATGCTCCTTTGATGCAATTTGCCGTCTATACTTGTCTACTCTTTATTTCCTGGGTGGGGGCGCGGATGATCGTGGCGACGACCATGACCACCGGGCAACTGGTGAGTCTGTTCTCCTATTCGTTACAGATCTTGATGAGCTTAATGATGCTCTCGATGGTTTTCGTGATGATCACCATCTCGAGAGCCTCGACCGAACGGATTGTCGAAGTGCTGAACGAAGAGAGCGATCTAAATAATCCTGCGCAGCCGATCCTGGAAGTAAAAAGCGGAGACGTCCGCTTTGAACAGGTTAGTTTTAGTTATACGAAAAAGCAGGAGCAGTTGTGTCTGGTTGATGTGAATTTGGCATTTGAATCAGGACAAACGGTGGGGATCATTGGGGGAACCGGGAGTGGAAAAACAACGCTGGTGCAACTCATTCCCCGTCTTTATGATGTGACGCAAGGTACGGTGTACGTGGGTGGGGTGGATGTTCGCCATTATGATCTACGGGTGTTACGGGAGCAGGTGGCAGTGGTGCTTCAGAAGAATGTGTTGTTTTCCGGCACGATTAAAGAGAATCTCCGTTGGGGTGACCCCGAAGCCAGCGATGAAGAGATGCGGCAGGCTTGTCGGTTGGCGCAAGCTGATGAATTCATCCAAACCTTTCCCGACGGGTATGACACCTATCTGGAGCAGGGCGGTGTTAACCTCTCCGGCGGACAGAAGCAACGTTTATGTATTGCCCGGGCATTGCTGAAAAAACCTAAGGTTTTGATTCTCGACGATTCAACCAGCGCAGTGGATACTAAGACCGATGCCCTAATCCGACAGGCTTTCCGGGAAATGATCCCGGAGACTACAAAGTTCATCATTGCCCAGCGGGTGGCTTCGGTGATGGATGCTGACCAAATAATTGTGATGGATCAGGGGCGGGTAGTAGCGGTCGGGACCCACGACGAATTAATGAAGACTAACCAGATCTACCGGGAAGTCTATGCTTCTCAACGTAAAGGAGGGGATGACCATGGCGCCGCCTAGAGGGAGGTTCTCGACTCCACGGGAGAAGCCAAAAGCACAGGGTAAAACGATCAAACGGCTCTTTTCCTTTTTCACCGGAAAATATAAAGTCTATTTTCTTTTGGTCCTGGTTTGTATCCTCCTTAGTTCCCTGGCCGGGGTGGCCGGTTCTCTTTTTCTTGAGGTTTTAATCGATGATTATATTACCCCGCTCCTTGCCATGGCGGACCCGGTTTTTAGAGGATTGGGGCGGGCTTTACTCGTAATGGCCGGGATTTTTCTCGTTGGGATCGTGGCGACTTATATTTTCAGCCGGATGATGGCAGTGATTGCCCAGGGGGTCTTAAAAGAGATCCGGGACGCCATGTTCGCCCA
>DOID01000064.1:3501-5716 GCA_003511465.1 Bacillota bacterium
TATCGGTGGTGACGATTGTCAGCGTCTTCTCGGCGATGATGGCCACCAGCATCATCCTCACCGGTGTGGTCGTGCTTTCGCTCTGCTTAAGCTTAACCATTACTAAACAGATCGCGACAAACAGCGGGAAATACTTTATGCGGCAACAAGCAGCGCTGGGGAAAACCAACGGCTATATTGAAGAAATGATTCATGGTCAGAAAGTGGTAAAGGTTTTCTCTCATGAGGAAGAAGCGAAAGCTGAGTTTGACCGGCTCAATGAGGAGTTGCGCCAGAACGCGGCGGAAGCCCACAGTTATGCCAATATTCTAATGCCGGTCTTGGGCAACCTCGGTCATCTCCAGTACGTCTTTGTGGCGATTGCCGGTGGCGCGCTTTCGATTGGGGGGGTTGGCGGAATAACGCTCGGGGCGATCGCCAGTTTCCTGCAGCTTAGCCGGACCTTTAACCGACCGATCGGCCAAGTTGCACAGCAACTTAATGCTGTCATTATGGCTCTGGCCGGAGCGGAGCGGATCTTTGAGCTGCTGGATGAACCAAGCGAGCAGGATGATGGATACGTTACGCTCGTCCACGGTAAATATGTGGACGGAACTTTAGGGGAGACTCCGGAACGAACTGGGATTTGGGCTTGGAAATATCCGCAGCAGGACGGAACGGTATCCTATACGGAGCTGAAAGGTGATGTCCGTTTTTTTGATGTAGATTTTAGCTATGATGGCGAGCAAGACGTTCTGCACAATGTTTCGCTCTACGCCAAGCCGGGACAGAAAGTAGCTTTTGTGGGGGCGACCGGGGCCGGAAAAACCACCATTACCAACCTAATTAATCGTTTTTATGATGTGGATGACGGAAAAATCCGTTATGACGGCATCAACATCAACAAGATTAAAAAAGGCGCTCTCCGCCGTTCCTTCGGAATGGTGCTGCAGGATACTAACCTCTTCAGCGGAACGGTCCTAGAGAACATCCGTTACGGCCGCCTGGACGCTACTGATGAGGAAGTCTATACTGCGGCGAAACGGGCCAATGCCCATGAATTTATCTCGATGCTGCCCCAGGGGTACCATACAGTTTTGGAAGGGGACGGCTCAGGACTCTCGCAAGGACAAAGGCAGCTCCTGTCCATTGCCCGCACGGAAGTGGCCGCCGCGCCGGTGATGATCTTGGATGAAGCGACTTCCAGCATTGACACCCGCACCGAAACGATTGTCCAAAAAGGGATGGACACTTTAATGGAAGGACGGACGGTCTTTGTCATCGCGCATCGCCTCTCGACGGTGGAAAATGCCGATGTCATTCTGGTGTTGGAGGAAGGCCGGATCATCGAACGGGGGACCCATGAGGAACTGCTGGCGCAGAAAGGTAGGTACTATCAACTCTACACCGGTGCCTTTGAGCTGGAGTAAAAAGATTGGAGTGGAATGATGGATATTACTAGAGAAAGCTTGTTTTTTGCTTTTTCCCTCACCTTACTGGCCGGTCTATCCACGGGAATTGGAAGCATTTTAGCCTTTTATACTAAACAAACGAATAAGAAGTTCTTATCGGCGGCCTTGGGGTTTTCCGCCGGGGTGATGATTTATGTTTCTATGATCGAGATCTTTGCGAAAGCACGGTCTTCCTTAGAAATGGTTTATGGTTCCTCAAAAGGACTTCTTATCACGACAGCGGCCTTTTTTGGTGGGATTGCGCTAATTGCCTTAATTGATAAATTTGTGCCCGAGTATGAAAATCCCCATCAGATGCGTGATGTGCAGGAGATGGAGAAGACAAAAACACAGGATCCAGCGTTGATGAGAATGGGTTTGTTTTCGGCCTTAGCCATTGCCATTCATAATTTCCCGGAAGGACTAGCCACGTTCATCAGTGCATTGCAAGATCCCGCTTTAGGGATTAGTATTACGGTGGCGGTTGCCTTGCATAATATCCCGGAAGGCATTGCTGTTGCTGTCCCGATCTATTTTGCGACGGGAAATCGCCGCAAGGCCTTTTTCTACTCTTTACTCTCCGGACTTTCCGAGCCGTTAGGGGCGGTGATTGGCTATTTTCTGCTGATGCAATTCATTGGTCCAACCATGTTCGGTTTGGTCTTTGCCGGGGTGGCCGGGATTATGGTCTATATTTCCCTGGATGAGTTGCTGCCAACGGCCGAAAAATACGGGGAGCACCATATCGCAATCTATGGCTTGATCCTCGGGATGTTAGTAATGGG
>DOID01000064.1:5988-8305 GCA_003511465.1 Bacillota bacterium
GTTTGGAAGCGGGTCGGTTTCAGCCACCATTCATCTTTGACCAAACGCAGTAGATGCTCATAAGCCGGTTTGGCGGAACCGTCTTTCCGGAGCAAGCCGCTGGGTGCGTTGAGCCATTGGCCATCCATCAGGTCCCACCAGGTGATGCCAGCGACGAGTGGGTGGGCCATCAGTGTTTTATAGTGGAGCAGAGTTTCCCGGGCTTGGCGTTCTTCTCCCTCTGGAGTGGTTGGCCAGTCTTTGACTTGATAGTCGTTAAGATCCTCGATCTCAGGTGGCATGAGCTGACCGGAGATCAATGTTGTTTCGGTGAAATGAATCGGCAGGTTAAACCGGGCGAATCGTTCTAGGATGCGTTCGGTTTTTTCTACACCCCAATAACCTTGGTGCATATGGGATTGAATGCCGATGGTGTCGATTTCTACACCCGCCTCCAGACATCCCTCAACCAGAATGTCATAGGCGGGGGAAACATCAAAGTCATTTAAGAGTAAAACAGTTTTCGGGTTTGTCTGGCGTGCTGCTTCAAACATGGCCTTAATGGTCTTGATTCGGCCTAATTGTCGGCAGATTCGGGTGATCCCGTTGTCGTATTTATTGAAGATCGGCATGATCACCGCTTCATTGAGCACATCCCAGGTGTCAATGATGCCAGCGAAAGTCGACACTTCCCTCTGGATTCTTCCAAGTTGTGCTTGGAAGATCTCTTCATTATCCATCTGGAGCAACCAAGGAGCAGTCTGCGTATGCCAACAAAGGGGATGTCCTTTCACTAAAAGTTGATGGTCAACACACCATTGGGCGGTTTTCAGTAATCTTTCCGTGTCCGGTTGTCCTTGATTTGGTTCAAATCTTCCCCAGTAAAAAGGGAGTGTAACATAATTCATGAGCTTCATGAATTGCTCATTAACCCGGCTTAGCCGGTCTCTTTCCTGATCATTTACTTCGTTATTAACAAGTGGTAAAAGAAAGAAACCATTACTGCCGAAAAGGAATTGGTGGTTGGTTTGGGCGATCTCAATTTCTTCTCCCGCGAGGGGACGCTGATCCGCATGCTTGAACACCAGCGTAGCCCGTGTTGTCCGGTGTTCTTGGATCCGGGCATCGACACTATTCATGGTAACGTTCCTCCTTAGTTCTGGGGTGGTTTTGATGCTTGTTTCTATAAAAACTCGTAAAATCCTATATGAAGAGTAATTTTCCTTATTCGATTCAAACCTGATCTTTTAACACAAGTCAGTCTTGAGCTAAAGCGCAGAAGAAGGTATAATAAATGTAGTCTTGAACATGTATTCGGCTGTATCGGGGTACCTCTGGTAAAATTGACTTGATCTTTTACAGGTAAAGCAAGGAAGGTACCTTTGGAAGGATACCTTCTTTTTCTTTTTTGATCGTGGAAAAAAATTAGGGGAAAGCTTAAGAACAAGAAGAGAAAGTGTGGGAAAACCAGTGAATTTGTTGGTAACTTTAGACTCTAACTACCTTAAACCGCTCAAGGTGATGCTTTACTCGCTTTTTTCCAACAATGCGGAGGAACAATTTTCGATCTACTTGTTACACTCCAGCATTAAACCGGAGGAAATTAGTGACCTTGAGTGTTTCATTAACCAACATGGACACCGGTTGGTGGTGCTCACCGTCGCGGAGAATGATTTTGCGGATGCGCCGGTGGTGAAACACTACACGAAGGAGATGTACTATCGACTATTGGCCTTTAAGTATCTTCCTGCCGAGATGGACAAGATTCTTTATCTTGATCCCGATATCCTGATCATCAATAGTATTAAAAAGCTATATGATCTGGATCTATCAGGCTGGATGTATGCGGCGGCTTACCATGACCGGCTACTCGTCACGGATCTTAATAAGATCCGGTTTACGGAGTACGAGATAGACGAGTATTATAATTCGGGAGTCTTACTAATGAACCTAGCTCAACAAAGGGAGCTGATTAAAGAGGAGGAGATTTTTTCTTTTGTGGAAAAAAACAAAAATCGTTTAATCCTCCCGGATCAGGATATTTTGAACTCCCTTTATGCCAAACACATTATGAAACTGGATGAGATTGAGTTTAATTATGATACAAGGTTCTATAAATACAGCCGGGTCTTGAGTAAAGGGGAAGTCGATATGGATTATATAATGCGGCATACAGTTGTCCTTCATTTTTGTGGGAAGAAAAAACCCTGGCACAAAAATTATAGTGGGGAGTTTCACGCTTTATATAAGCATTATGAGAAACGGGCCTTATTGACTGAATGGGTAATATAAGGTATTGTGCTTGTATCGAAGGTAAGCGATGAATGACAACGCAAAA
>DOID01000064.1:8468-11484 GCA_003511465.1 Bacillota bacterium
GTCAACACAGACAATCTACTCTTTGCTTTTGGATTAACCCTCCTCGCCGGTCTCTCGACGGGAATCGGCGGCCTTTTTGCCTTTTATGCTAAACAAACAAATAAGAAGTTCCTTTCGGTGGCGTTGGGATTTTCGGCTGGAGTAATGATTTACGTCTCCATGATTGAGCTCTTCGCGGAAGCCCGGAATTCTTTAGAAGCGGTCTATGGCTCGATTAAAGGATATTGGGCGACCACCATTGCCTTTTTTGCCGGGATCGCCTTGATTGCTTTGATTGATAAAGTCGTGCCCAGTCTGGAAAACCCCCATGATCTGCATGATGAAGAAGATGTGGCAGAACTGAAGCATGGTGACCCTGCTTTACTAAGATTAGGGATCTTTTCGGCGGTAGCGATTGCCATCCATAATTTCCCCGAAGGACTTGCTACCTTCGTCAGCGCGGTCAAAGATCCAACCTTGGGAATTAGTATTGCGGTGGCAATTGCCATTCATAATATTCCGGAGGGGATTTCTGTGGCGGTTCCCGTTTATTATGCCACCGGGAGGCGGCGGAAGGCACTTTTGTACTCCTTTATGTCGGGTCTGGCCGAACCGCTGGGCGCGATCCTAGGCTTTTTGCTGCTGCGGACTTTTATTAATGAGGCCCTGTTTGGATGGATCTTTGGGGGGGTAGCTGGAATTATGGTCTATATTTCCCTAGATGAACTACTACCGGCTGCCGAAAAATACGGCGAGCATCATTTAGCCATCTACGGGCTGATCTTGGGCATGGGTGTCATGGCCCTTAGTCTGCTGCTGATGGCGTAGGCGGGATTTTTGATGAAGCCGAAAACCAAAAGGATTTTTAGCGCCAACAATGATTTTCAACGGGTTGAGGTGCTTAAAAGAAATCGGGAAAAACGGAATAAATATCAACAGTTTTTTGTCGAAGGGGTTAAAGCTATTAATTACGCCCTGGAATACAACTGGCCAATCCAATGGTTTGTTTATTCGCGGGAGAAACCCCTCTCGGCGTGGGCGGAGGAAATCTTAAGACAGTCCCAGGCAGAGCTTCACTTAGAATTGCCTTACCAGTTGATGGTCCAGTTAAGCGAGAAGGAAGCGGAGACATCCGAATTGATCGCCGTGGTGGGGATGGTTCCCCATGAATTGAGCAGGATTCGTTTGCAGGACGATCTTTTGGTGGTGGTTTTTGACCGGCCCGCCAGTCACGGAAATTTAGGGACCTTGATCCGTTCCTGTGAAGCTTTAAAAGTAGATGCTCTAATCATCACCGGCCATGCGGTTGACCTTTACGATCCGAAAACGATCCGGGCCAGTATGGGTACTTTTTTTGCGGTCCCCACGTTTAGACTGCCTTCCCACCATGAAGTCCTGCCTTGGCTGGCGAAAGTCCGAACAAAGTTCCCCGCTTTTCAGATTGTCGGCGCGACGGCCAAAGCCGCTCTGCCAGTGGATGAGGCGGATCTTACCAAACCCACGGCACTGCTGATCGGCAATGAAACCTATGGGTTAAGTAATAATTATCAAGAAAGCTGTGACCTGCTGGTTCGAATCCCGATGTACGGCGCGATCACTTCGTTTAACGTTGCTTGCGCCGCTTCCATCATCCTCTACGAAACGAACCGGCAACGCCGGAAATTCGATCGGAATTAACGCCGGTCGTTTTTTATTAAGCTAAGCGACAGTCTTCATCAATCTGAACGCATTGATGATAAAGCCGACACCGAAGCCGAGGAGGCAAACTCCCAAGCTGATGATGAGCACTTTATAAACCTTCAAGCTGATAAAGGCTCTTGTCTTGCCGACCAGCCAGGAAATGAAGAGATACCACGAAAAATCAGCGATGATATGTCCGCCATAAAAGAGCACCACGCCGATGAACCCAAAGATATTATAGGCCTTCATAATCAAGCCGAGGCCGACAACGGCCCACCATAGTGAGAAATATGGGTTAGTGGCGCAAATTATAGCGCTGCCCATCAGCATATTCCCCCCTTTTTCTTGGGGGTTCGTTTGCAGGTTAATCGTCAGCTTTCCGGTGGAACTGTCTCTAATCATCCCTCCGCCTAAAAAGAGTAAAAGGATTCCGCCCAATACGCCAATGACCATTTGGGCGGGGGCGGCGCTCAAATACTGGCCAAAACCGAATAAGATTAGGATCACCAGCAGGAATTCGAGTAAGATGTGGCCGCTGGAGATCAATAACCCGGCTTTAAAACCGTGTTTGAGACTTTGATCGAGGGTATAAGTCAGCAAGGAGCCAGGCATCATGGCACCGGAATAACCGATCAAGATCGATTGGAGGAAAATTTCAGCCAAGGGGGCTCACTCCATCTCAGGGCTTTTTCCGTTGTTAAAAGCTTCAGCAAGCTTTTGTTGCCTTATTGTATCAAAAGCTTACAAAAAAAGCCATCAGTGTTTATAGAACTTTACTCGTTTTTTACCAACGGAATATAGGCGCCGTAACCTGCTGCCGCCATCTGCTCTAGGGGGATGAAACGCAAGGCGGCGCTGTTGATGCAGAAACGGCGGCCCCCTTGGTCCACCGGTCCATCGTCAAAGACATGACCGAGATGGGAATCACCAATTCGACTACGGGTTTCAACCCGCTCCATGCCAAAGCGGCGGTCGGTTTGGTAGGTGATGCTTTCTGGGTTGATTGGTCGGGTGAAACTGGGCCAGCCGCAACCAGAAGCGAATTTATTTTTGGAACTAAAGAGCGGTTCTCCGGTGGCCACATCCACGTAGATGCCGGGTTCATCTTGGTTCCAGTAGGGATTGGCAAAGGGCGGCTCCGTGTCATCAAGTTGGGTAACCCTGTACTGAAGTGGGGTAAGTGTTTTTTTTAGGGTTGTTGGATCGGGTTTACGGTATTCCGTCGGCTGCGCTGCTTCCGGTTGGTTCTTCGCCAAGGAAGTGAAATCCACATGGCAATAACCGGCCGGATTCTTCTCCAGATAGTCCTGGTGGTATTCTTCAGCTGCGGAAAAGAATCCGGCCGGTTATTGCCATG
>DOID01000154.1:0-1368 GCA_003511465.1 Bacillota bacterium
AGAAATAGTAAAAGGAGATGATGGCACCGTTGAGGACAGCATGGAAGAAGACCAGCGTATGCAGGGGTGAAGTCGGAAGTTGTAAGCCAAAAATAGCGAGGACCACGGTATACACGGGGAAAACAAACAGCAAAAAACGGGCTAGATTTTCACCGATACTTTGCGACAATAAACAGGATTTCAATTTATAAGGCCTGATCAAGTCGATGGCAATCGAGCCGTTGATGATCCGTTGACTAAGGAGTTGGCCGGGTCCTTCCAATTTAGTCAGGGCAAGCAGACCAGTTAAGGCCAGGTAGTTAATCATATCATTTAAGGTGGTCTCCTGTACCACCGGATTAGCTGTGAACAGGGCCAGCCATAAACTAATCTGGACAAAGACTTGAATACAAGTACTCATCAGGTTGATGAAAACGTAACCCCTGTATTGAAAAGTTTTGAGAAAACTCAACCGCAAGAGTGCCATAAAAAGAATCATGTTTACTCCTCCTGATACAACTCCTTGATAATCGTTTCAATCTGCGGTTCCTGGACTGCTAAGTCCCGGATCGTACTGGATTTGTTCACGAGGGCAATAAACTTGTTCAGCTCGCAGACGGCCATATCCAGCTCTAATTCCACATTATGAGCTGAGATCTGCTTGGTAATAGTAATCCCCGGGAGGGTTAACGCAGGGAGGGGGTTAAGCGTGGAGACGGAGATTATTTTCTTTTCCCCCAGACGACTACGGAGGGTCCTGAGGGAATTGTCAAAAACCCTCTCCCCGTGGTTGACCACAATGACCCTTTGGGCCAGATGCTCAATATCACTCAAGTCATGGGTGGTCAGGATGAAAGTCACGCCATTTTTATTCATCTCCAGAATAAACTGGCGAATCTTATCCTTGGCAATGACATCAAGGCCTATGGTGGGTTCATCCAAAAAAACAATCTCCGGTTGATGGAGCATGGCCATGATAAACTCGCACTTCATCCGCTCCCCTAGGGAAAGCTGGCGGGTGGGTTTCCGGATCAACTCCCCCACCTCCAGGAGTTCCACCATCTCATCCATGGTCTGCTTAAAAACCCGCTCCGGAATGGAGTAGATCGCTTTATTCAAATAAAAGGCGTCCACCGGAGGAATATCCCATAACAACTGGGACTTTTGTCCGAACACTGCCCCGATTTTGGCGACATACTTCTTCCGGTCTTTCCAGGGGGTATAGCCCATGATGTTGACCTTTCCCGCCGAAGGGTACAGAATACCGGTTAAGATCTTTAAGGTCGTGGATTTACCGGCCCCGTTCGGTCCGAGAAAGCCTACTAACTCCCCCCGCTCAATGTTAAAGGAAATCCCCTTCAACGCATGGACATAGACGGGTTTCCGCAC
>DOID01000154.1:1533-3965 GCA_003511465.1 Bacillota bacterium
GTGAGATTCTCCACTGTAATTAACATCTTAACCACCTGCACTGGTATATTTTTTTTGCATCAACTGCCAAAAACCCAGACTGAAGAAGAGAAAAACAATACTGGCGAGCACCGCCCGTCCAGTACCAGCCGCCGGTCTCCCTAGGAGAGTCGCGGCGGGAATGTACCCCATGATGGCGATGGGGATGAGCATGGTAATAATTGTTTGCACGGCTTTGGAGAATATTACGGTCGGGTACATCCCGAAATTGATGATGGTAAAAAAGATATCATAGACCCGGAAATTTCCGATCCAAATGATCCCCAGTCCCGCTAAGATTAGCGCAAACCCAAAAAGAGTGACCAGTGCGACCAAGAAGATCGCGCTAAATTGGAGCCATTCCCCCAGCCCCGGCGGGGGAACCCGCTTGAGGGCCAAACTAAAGAGCATGATCCCACCGAAGAATTTACCGAGATCCTCCGCATCAAACGCAGTGACAATCGCCATGAAAAGAGTGGACTTGGGCTTGATCAACAAGAGATCAAAGGTACCGTCACGTACCCGGTTAATTGTATTCCACACGATCCCGAAATAAAAGGGGAACGCAATTCCCCTGGCCAGCAGAAAAACCCCTTGAATCAGTAAAACTTCATACATGGTCCAACCGGGAAAGGAAGCCCCGTTTTCATAAATCAAGAATGTAATAAACGGCGCGCCTAGCTCCACCAGTAACATAATCAGCATACTCATGAAAAAGTCGCCTCGGTAAGCCATCCTACCGGCCAGAGCGATTTTGATCCCTTGGAGGTAAAGACGGATATTAGCGATCATGTCCCCACCCCCGTAAAGCGCTTAATCCCAAAATGCCACAGGATTTTGCAGACCCCAAACATCACCAGCACCGCGCCGAACTGTAAGCCGACCACCTCCGGGATGGTCAGCTTCATACCAGCCAGTTCATAACTGCCGATAAACACCCGGGTTGGCACATAGGATATGAATTGAAAGGGCAGGAAGAAGAGGATCTTTTGCATAACTTCCGGGAAAAAGGTCAATGGAATAATGGAGCCCGCCGATAGATCCCGCATGGTCTGGAACGCCCGCCGGAGTCCATCGGTTTTCGTGAGCCAAAAAGCGCTAATACCAATGGAATAATTGGTTAGAAAGATCAGCACAAAACTGAGCAGGATCGAAAGAACCGCCCAACCCGGCGCCGCCGGAATCAAGTTGATCCGAAACAAGAAAATGAAGATGAGATAAATCGGAATAATCTCCACCAAAAAAGCCATTATCCGATGGCCAATCTTCTGGCCTAAAGCGTAGTAGCCATAGGTGACCGGCCGCAGCATAAAAGTGAGGAAGCCACCGGTCCGAATCAACCATTGCAGATCCCAATCCGCCGAATCATAAGTAAAATAGCCAATTACCGCCGATATCCCATAATAAGTTAACATTTGTTCCAAGGTCAACCCGTTCAGCGTCGTCCGGGTCGAATAGACCGCGCGCCAAATAAAGACCTGGGTCAAAAAGAAGACCGGCCCGACAAAAATCGAAACCGCCATATGGCTCCGGTAAGCCATCGCTTCTTTGTAGGAGGTCACTACTGCGGCTTTCATTACAGCCATCGTCTGTCTAAGCTGCATCCGCCTCTTTGCTAGATTAAGCAAACTCTTCCATCCCCTATTACCACAAAAATCCGCCCTCATCAAAAGGAAAGCCTAGAACTTCCAAACGTATGTTCAATAAGCCAAATAATACCACAAGAACCAGATAAATTCAATAAAAAATTGAAGTATTTGTTTCATCTAGATAAGGGCCAATAACAAAAATGCTGCAACACCATTAAGGCAGCAGCTTTTTGTTGTAACGATTGGTTTGAACTATAAAATTTATGACATAAACATAATTAAAGGCTGAACAAGGGATTAGAATAAGAGGTTCATTCCCAGAGCCAAGCTGAACTTCTCCCCCATTAAGGTTGCTTCACTATACCGATCGCCCAGTCCAGCCTTTAGGTTAAGGTCGATGGCATAATCGGCCAAGGCCGGACGGTAGCTTACCCCGGTAGTAAGCAATGCTGAATTATCCACTAAGTTCATGATGCCATTGAGGTTAAAAGTGAGCTCAGATCGGATAAACTTATTAACCGAGGTGAAAAAGGCCACATAATACTTATTGGTCATAAAAGGCTCGTAATATTTATCGAGGAAGAATTTTTTAGCCTCTACAGGAGCGGTCTGCTGTATTTCAAAGATGTTCACATCATACCCAGCCTGGTTGTAATAAAACTCACCGGTCACACTGATTCGATCATCAATCTCGCCATGGTCAAATTTCTTGGTAAATCCCACACTAACCTTTGGAATCAATTCCTCTTCTGCTCTATAGCCCCCCAAGGAATTAGGATCCAGCCTCTGTCTGGAAGCAAGGCTCATCTCCCCTCTAACGTCCAG
>DOID01000084.1:0-3139 GCA_003511465.1 Bacillota bacterium
AATGTGGATGACTTTGCTGAACCCCTGCCGGAGCTGTTAGGTGATATTGTGGTTTGCCTGCCTTTTGCGGTCCGCCAAGCGGAGGAGTATGGACATTCCTTCACGCGGGAGCTCCTTTATTTAGTCCTCCATGGGCTCCTTCATCTCTTGGGCCATGACCATCAAAATGAAGACGAGCAGCATCGGATGCGGATGGAAGAGGAGAAGTTTCTCACGGAAGAAGGTTGGGGCCGGGCCAATGAAGAATAAAAACCTCCTTGAAAGTTTTAACCGGGCCATCGATGGGTTGGTGTTTTGTTTTCAGACCCAAAGAAACATTCGCCTTCACGCCCTGGCGGCACTCCTCGTTTTAAGCCTGAGTTTAGGTTTGCATCTGACCAAAGTGGAATTATTATTTGTTTTTATCGCGATTATCTTTGTTTTAGTGACGGAAACGCTCAACACGGCGATTGAAGCGACGATCGATCTGATTACGCCCCGTTATCATCCTTTAGCGCGCGTTGCAAAGGACGTGGCCGCCGGGGCGGTTCTCTTGGCTGCTATTAATGCGATCGTCACGGGTTATTTAGTCTTTTTCCCGAAATTGAATCCGGTTTTGCCGAAAGTGATCGAGAGTATCACCCATTCGCCGGCGCACTTGACTTTGATCGCCATTAGTCTGGTGGTTTTTTCCGTGGTGGTTTTCAAAGTATGGACCGGGACCGGACGACCGCTTTCCGGGGGGATGCCCAGCGGCCATGCTGCCGTAGCTTTTGCCCTGGCCACGGCCATTATTCTGATTAGTAAAGATGGATTAGTGGCGACCCTGGCGATCCTCCTCAGTTTACTGGTGGTCCAAAGCCGGGTGGAAGGCGGTATTCATAATGTTACGGAAGTGATCATCGGCAGCGTCTTGGGGGTACTGGTCACCTTTCTAATTTTTCAGCTTTATCAAAAATGGGGGTGATTCGCTTGACAGAGGAAACTAACATTTACCGGGTGGGCGAAGTAGAACACCGACGCTTACTAGCTGCCGCCGCAGAAGCTCGGCAAAAGGCCTACGCGCCTTACTCCGGTTATCAAGTGGGAGCGGCGCTCTTGGCGAAGAGTGGCCGGATCTATGGCGGATGCAACGTTGAAAACGCTTCCTATGGGGCTTCAATCTGTGCCGAACGGGTGGCTGCCGTCCGGGCGATTGCCGAAGGAGAAACGGAGTTTTTGGCCATGGCGGTGATTGCCGATAGTCCCGAGCCCGGATCGCCCTGTGGCATTTGTCGGCAATTTTTAGTGGAGTTCGCGCCCCAGCTGACCTTAATCCTGGCCAATCTGGAGGGGAAAAGTCGCAGCGGCAGCTTGGAAGATTATCTACCCTATGCCTTTAATAAAGATTATTTAGACGCCGAGGGAGCAAAATAGCAGTAAGAATGGGTATGAGGAGCGATGGGATGAAGGAGCACCGTTCTGGTTTTATTGGCATTATTGGCCGCCCCAATGTGGGCAAATCCACGTTACTGAATGCTTTAGCCGGTCAAAAATTGTTGATTGTCTCGACGAAACCCCAAACCACCCGCGAACGGATCCGGGTGATTCTCACCACTGAACAGTCACAATTGATCTTTTACGATACTCCCGGTATTCATAAACCCTTACATAAATTAGGGGAACAAATGAATAAAACCGCCTTAAACACCTTGAAACTGGTTGATATGGTCCTCTGGCTGGTGGACGCCACGCAACCGGTGGGTAAAGGCGATGCTTGGGTGGCGGAAGCGCTCAAGAAGAGCCATCTCCCCGTGCTCGTGGCGTTTAATAAGAGTGACCTTAAACCGGCTAGCCAACCCGGGGATTTCCTCGCCCAGATCGAGGCTGGAGACTGGCCATGGGTAAAGATCTCTGCCTTGACCGGCGATGGTCTCCCTCAGCTCTTAACACAGCTGGAAGCAGCCGTACCTGAGGGTCCCCAGTACTATCCCGAGGAAATGATCACCGACCGTCCCGAGTCTTTTATCGTTACCGAGTATATCCGTGAAGCGGTCTTGACTTTAGCCCAGGAAGAGATCCCCCATTCTACCGCGGTGATCATGGAGGAGATGAAGGAGCGGCCGAACGGTAAGGTCTATATTCGAGTCAGTATCTTAGTAGAAAAAGATTCGCAGAAGAAGATCGTCATCGGGCGGGATGGTAATCTGTTAAAGCAGATCGGCCAGTCTTCTCGGCTTCAAATTGAGGATTTGCTGGAAAAACCGGTCTATCTGGATTTGTGGGTAAAAACCAGAAAAGACTGGCGGAACTCCCTCCCGGCCCTCCGGGAATTGGGTTATACGGACCGGGAACTCTCTAAATGATTCTTGGAATTCCCTATTGAAAAGAAGGAGCGGACCAGCTTGCATGTGTCGGATTTCGATTACGAACTGCCGGAAGAATTGATCGCGCAGGAACCGTTGGCGGAGCGGGATCACTCCCGGTTGTTGGTGGTGGATAAAAGGGCGGAAAGTTTCCACCACACACTTTTTTCACAGATCGGTGCGTGGCTTTCGCCTGGGGATCTGTTGGTCTTTAACGATACCAAGGTCATCCCCGCCCGCTTATGGGGGCGTCGTCTGCCCGGTGGGGGGAAAGTTGAAGTCCTGTTACTCTCTCCGCGCAGCGCCGATCAGTGGGAAGCGCTGGTCCGCCCGGGACGGAAAGTCCCGACTGGACAGACCCTGGCGTTTGGCGCAGATGGCGAATTGACGGCACTGGCGGAAGAGCGGACCGCCTTTGGGGGGCGCATCTTAAGGTTTAACCGGCAAGGGGCGGATTTACGGGCGTCCATCATGAAATTAGGGGAAGTTCCGCTCCCCCACTATATCAAGACTCCCTTACAAAACTTTGACCGCTACCAAACGGTTTATGCGCGGACGGAGGGTTCGGTGGCCGCGCCGACGGCTGGTTTGCATTTTACACCGGAGTTGCTGCAGGAGCTCAACGCAGCGGGGATTAAAACTGCTTATCTCACGCTCCATGTGGGTTTGGGCACCTTCCGGCCGGTCAAAGCCGAGGTGGTGGAAGAGCATCAGATGCATACCGAGTATTTCCAGATCAGTACCGAGCTGGCCGCGGCGATCGCCGCTACGAAAGCTGCCGGTCACCGGGTGATTGCGGTGGGGACCACTTCCGT
>DOID01000084.1:3361-3923 GCA_003511465.1 Bacillota bacterium
GGTTATCAATTTAAAGTCCTGGATGGGCTGCTCACCAATTTTCATCTTCCCCGTTCTACCCTGCTAATGCTAGTCTCCGCCTTTGCCGGGCGCGAACGTACCCTGGCTGCCTACAGCGAAGCAATTCAGGAGCGGTACCGGTTTTTCAGTTTTGGCGATGCCATGCTCGTGCTCTAACAACGCCCAGCGCGTGAACCAGGAGGATTCAGATGTTTGAATTTACGGTGGTCCATAAATCCGGCGAACACCGGGGCCGGATCGGTAAACTGAAAACGCCCCATGGAGAACTGACCACGCCAATATTTATGCCCGTAGGGACTCAGGCTACGGTTAAGACGATGAGCCCCGCTCAGCTACAGGAAATGGGAGCCTCGATCATCTTAAGTAACACCTACCACCTTTATCTGCGACCGGGGCACGAATTGATCCGGGAAGCCGGTGGTTTACATACCTTTATGAATTGGCCGGGGGCGATTCTCACCGACAGCGGTGGGTTTCAGGTTTTCAGTTTAGCGAAGCTGAACAAAGTTAGTGATGAAGGAGTGCTCTTCCGTTCCCACCT
>DOID01000051.1:0-766 GCA_003511465.1 Bacillota bacterium
TTTTAGATTATTAATATAGCTAAGATCCAAAAAATATGTCATTAGAATGACACCGTCGACCCGTCCACTGGTAAAGTGGTCGACCATCTCTTTTTCTTTTTTAGCAATGGCATGGGTCGTACAGAGGTTGAGCGTAAAATTGTAGAGATTGGCGGTGTTCTCAACACCACGAATAATTTGGGCATAAAAGTGGTCACTAATATCTGGAATGACTAATCCGATCATCCCAGTGGACTTCCCAGCTAGACCGCGCGCTGCGACATTAGGATGGTAGTCCATCTCCTTCATAATCTGGAGGATTTTCTCCCGAGTTTCTTCACTGACGCCTGGTTTATTATTGAGGACATAGGAAACTGTTGCTTTGGTTACATTGGCTGCTTTAGCAATATCGCTAATTGTAACGGACAAAAAATCACACCTTTACTTAACCGGTTAACCCCATTATATAGAGATCGATCAGCTTTGTCAATTTATTTGTAGAGCTTTTTGAATCAAACAATAAGGCCAAAAGCCCTGATCAAGCTTTTAGGCTTGTATCTATCCCAGGATAATTCAAGAAAAGAGCGGTTTGCGGTTTTATAGTGGAGAAAGGGCTGTCCAAACGGACAGCCTCTTTTTTGGATCGATCGCGGTCTTTGGTCCCTATAAGGCGAAAACGTGTTGACCAATGCTGGTGATTACCGGGCGTGACCAGATCCAATTGTAAGGGTTGTAGACCTTCGCCGGATTGTAGAAGTACAGCGCCCCTCCGCTGGGGTCCCAACCG
>DOID01000051.1:943-1272 GCA_003511465.1 Bacillota bacterium
CCGTTGGCCACCGATTCGAATTCTCCGGCCTTGTAGACATTTCCGGCGATCGTGTTTGGGAACTTTTCAGCTTTTACCCGATTGAGAATCACGGCACCAATGGCCACTTGACCCTGGAAAGATTCGCCCCGGGCTTCCCCGTTAATGAGCCGGGCGAGGAGAACCACGTCATGGTGGTTGGCGTTTTGGGTCGGGCCAGCTTGGGCTGGCGGTATCGAATGCTCATCGGGAATCCAGAGCTCTTTACCAGCCAAGATTTGATCACTGGGCAGTCCATTGGCGCTTTTTAACATATAAACTGGCTTACCATAACGTTGCGACAATCCATA
>DOID01000051.1:1435-3840 GCA_003511465.1 Bacillota bacterium
AAACAAACAGCATGATTACGAGTAGCCCATAGGTTACTATTTTCCGCATTTTAGTAGTGGTTTTCATTTAATCCTACTCCTTTCCGATTTTCATAGTAGTCGTCCCACCCTGGCTTCCGCCAAGACACCTGAAAGGATGAAAATCAAAGCCAGGATGGGCGACAAGCCCCCGAAAGCCACCGCAGGGTCGTTCGGAGCGGCGCTACTTAAGTTGCATTACAGAAATTAGGATTCGGAGCCGCTGATTGAGGATTATACCATCGGACTGGAGGGTTGTCGACCAGGGAGCAAGACCGTATAAAGCCGGAAATTGGCGCATACCGAAGCATCCGCCAGCTATTTAAGTTAACATAAAAAATACAAGGTCCTTGAGAGCGGTCTTTGCGCCTGCAGGCAGGGGTGGTTTTCGCCCTAAGTCCGTTATGACGAGGGCCAGAGGGATTTAATGCAAATAAGAATTACCAATAAAGGCTTCATAATTAAGGAAAGTAAGGTGACGAAAACCACCTTCTGGCAGGAGATGGAAAGGGAGTGGATTTGCGGAGGGGAAGAATTAATCTTGGTGAAGGGTTAATAATATCCTTGAGGTGAATTGGGATTGAGAATACCTAAGCATATCGGGATCATTCCTGATGGTAACCGAAGATGGGCGGAGGCCAAGGGGATGACTAGAGAAAAGGGATATATGATCGGTACCGAGCCTGGATTGGCTCTTTTTAAACTCTGTCAGGAGGTAGGGATCAAAGAGTTAACTTACTATGGTTTCACGGTCGATAATACTAAGCGACCTTCGGGACAGCGCAAGGCCTTTACGGAAGCCTGTATCCACGCGGTTGAGATGCTAGCCAAGGAAGACGCCGACCTCCTAGTGATCGGGAACAGCGATTCCCCCATGTTCCCAGAAGAATTGCGTCCATATACCGCCAGAAAAACCTTTGGCCGAGGGGGGATTAGGGTCAATTTTTTGGTGAATTATGGCTGGGAGTGGGATCTAAGTTTTTTGAAGATGGCACAAGACGCCAAAAGAAACATTACTGATTATATCCATTCGAAAGATATATCCCGAGTCGAACTGATCATCCGCTGGGGTGGGCGACGGAGGTTAAGTGGTTTTCTGCCGGTCCAGTCCATCTATGCGGATTTCTATGTGATTGATGATTATTGGCCTGATTTTAAGCCTGAACAATTTTGGCAGGCTTTAGCCTGGTACGACCACCAGGATGTCACCTTGGGCGGTTAATGCTTGACCGTAGGTTATCCGCAGCCAAGCATTAAACCGGTTTGATCATTCATCATTCAAGGATTAACGTACTTGCTTTGCGGTCCTCCAAAATTGGTTTGATCGTCTTCCAGCCACCGCTGAGGTTGCTCACTTTAAAGCCGTTTTGCTGAAGAATTCGGGCACCGATGTAGGCCCTTAAGCCCACTTGACAATAGACCACAATCTCCTGATCCTTCGGTAGTTCATGGAGGCGCTGTCGCAACTTGTTTAAAGGAATATGGACGGCGCCTGCCAGGTGCCCGGCTTCAACTTCGCTTTTATCCCGGACATCAAGGAGGAGAAAGTCGCGGTTTTTCCCATCAAGGACCTGGTCCCAGGAGACTGCTTTCATGTCCTGGCGGAGGATATTACCAGCCACGTACCCGGCGATATTGACCGGATCTTTGGCGGAGGAAAAGGGCGGGGCATAGGCCAGTTCCAGACTGGACAGATCATCGACGGTTCCTTTAGTTTTAATGATGGTGGCGAGAACGTCAACCCGTTTATCAACCCCTTGCTCACCAACGACCTGGGCACCGAGGACCTGGCCCTCAGGGGTGAAGAGTAATTTAATATCTAGCTGAGAGGAGCCAGGGTAATAGGTGGCATGGGACCAAGGATGGGTAATGGAAGCCAGATACTCCCGGCCACTTTGCTTCAGAAAATCTTCTGTGAGCCCGACGGAGGCGGCGGTCAGGTCAAAGACTTTTACGATCGAAGTTCCGATCGCTCCTTCATATTTAACCTCCCGTCCGGCGATGGCATCAGCCACTAACCGGCCTTGCCGATTGGCCGGACCGGCCAGGGGAATATAAGTTTTTTCACCACTGATGCCGCTTTCCACTTCGATAGCGTCACCGACGGCGTAAATATCCGGGTCGGAAGTTTGCAGGGAGGAGTTGACGCGGATCGCGCCGTAGACGCCCAGGGTCAATCCGGCTTCCTGCGCTAAGCGGTTTTCGGGGGCGGTGCCGGCGGCGACAATAGCTAGATCATACTTGATCCGCGCACCGTTACTGAGGACAGCCCAGTTTTCCTGAGCATTAGTCTCCACGGCGGCCAGTGCGGTATTTAAATAAAGCTGAACCCCGCGGGTTCGCAAGTGGCCATGGAGGGGCGCGGCCATCTCATAATCAAGGTTTTT
>DOID01000167.1:0-4628 GCA_003511465.1 Bacillota bacterium
TGGGATGGGCGCTTTCGTCAAAATCCTGTGCCGACAGGCGCTTAATATTTCTCAGATGGGCAAAGGGTATCCTGCCCCGTGCGGAAAACTCCTTGGCCATGGCCGGTAGATCATTGTCCAGGTTGGCACCGAGCGAACCGGCACAAAAGGTCAGTCCATTGGCTGGACTATCATTGAGGGCGAGAAAAGTCCGGATATTCTCCGCATTGGTAATCACCTTGGGAAGGCCAAAAAGCGGCCACGGCGGGTCATCCGGATGGATGGCCATTTTAATATCGTATCTTTCCGCATAAGGCAGCACGGCATCGAGGAAATACTGTAGATTAGCCCAGTACTGGTCTACGGTCACGTTCTGATAATACTCAATATCCCGAGCCATAGTCGCCAGTCGTTCCTCTTCCCAGCCCGGTAGCGAATAACCTTTGGCCTTACTGAACATGGACTCGGCCATGTTTAAGGGGTTCATCCGTAATACTTCTTCCTGCCGGTAGGACATCACAGAACTGCCATCGGCTAATTTAAAAGCCAGATCACTGCGGATCCAGTCAAAGACAGGCATAAAATTATAACACAAGCATTTGATCTCAATAATCGAAAGGTTAGCTAAGGTTTTTATATAGTTTTCGATATACCGATCCCGAGTAGGCAATCCTTTTTTAATATCCTCGTGGATATTGACACTTTCAATGACCTCCACCTCAAGGCCAGCGGTGGCGATCTCTTCCTTAAGGGCAATGAGCCGCTCTAGTGGCCATACCTCGCCCACGGGTACATCCGACAGACTGGTGGCCACACCGACGATCCCAGGGATCTGCTTAATCTGCTGCAAGGTGACACTATCATCCCCACCGGAGAACCAACGCAAAATCAGCTTCATTCATTCTCCTCCAAGAACAACGCCGGACCGGATAAAACTAAATTCGTTTCCAAAACCTTAGCGCCTGTTAGGGAGCGACTTTTAGCGTCAGGTTGTTGGCCGCCCATGGATAACCGGATCTCCCCTGCTTCCAACCGGAAGGCACCACGCTCATCCACTACCGCCAACTGCCGCGGTTGGAGGATGAATTCCACCGCTTGTTTCTCACCGGGGGCCAAAGCGACTCGCTTAAATCCTTGAAGCTCCCAGTTGGGGGTCTCGACACTGGCCCCCACGTGCCGAAGATAGAGTTGGACTACTTCGTCCCCAGCCACCGGTCCAATGTTTTCCACCTGGACGGAGATCCTTACTTCCTGGTCATCCCCAATTTTAAAAGCGGGTTTAGCCAGTGCCAAGTCGGTATAAGCAAAAGTAGTGTAACTAAGCCCATATCCAAAGGGGTATAGGGGTTCTTCTTCCATATAGCGATAAGTGCGGCCCTTCATCGTATAATCCGTAAAAGCCGGTAACTGGTCAAGAGATTTCACGAAGGTGACCGGTAACCGACCACCCGGGTTGTAGTCACCAAAGATCACATCGGCAAGGGCTCTTCCGCCCTCTTCCCCGGGATACCAAGCCTCAATAATGGCCGGAACGTTCTCTGCGGCCCAATTAATCGCCACCGGGCTCCCGTTAAAAAGCGCTAAAATTACCGGCTTACCCACCATCGATACCACCTTCAGGAGTTCCTCCTGCATCCCCGGCAAGGTCAATTTGATCCGATCCCCTCCCCCGTCGGAGTTAGCCACCGCCCCTTCTTCTCCTTCCAGTTGCGGGGAAAGACCCAGACACACGATGGCCACATCCGCTCGTTCTACGGCAGCGATCGCCTCGGCAAACCCGCTGGTCGGCGCTTCTCCCCAAAAACTAGGCCCATCGGTAACTAAGTCGCAGCCTTCCGCGTAATTAACTTTCACCTCTGGCCCGACAGCTGCTCTAATCCCAGCGAGGGGTGTAACATACTGGGAAGGTACACCGAAATAGTTACCCAGCAAAATCTCTTTGGAATCGGCATTCGGCCCGATGACCGCAATAGATTTAATCTTCCCTTTATTTAGAGGGAGCAAATTGTCTTCATTCTTCAACAAGACCATCGATTCACAGGCCATCTGTAAAGCGAGCTTGCGGTGTTCTGGTGAATCGTTGACTTCATAGGGAATGTTCGCATAGGGTACCAGCTCCGGTGGGTCAAACATGCCCAGTTTAAACCGGGTCTCAAACAGTCTAGCCACCGACCGGTCGATAGTTTCCTCTGTAATCAAACCCTGCTCCACAGCTTTTAGAAGCGAAGCAAAGATCCGACCGCAATTGAGGTCACAGCCGTTATTCACGGCCGCAGCAGCCGACTCCTCCGGCGATGAAGTGTACTTATGGTACTTATGGATGTCTTCGATGGAATCGCAGTCCGAAACAACATGGCCGCTAAAGCCCCATTCTTCCCTGAGGATCTTCTGCAACAGCGTAGGTGAGGCGCTAGCCGGCTCGCCATTTACTCTGTTATAAGCGCCCATTACCGCCTCGACCTTCCCCTCAATTACCGCTTCCCGGAAGGCTGGCAAATAAGTCTCCCGGAGATCCTTCGGGTTGACCACAGCATCAAACTCATGCCGCAGAGATTCCGGCCCGCTGTGCACAGCAAAGTGTTTGGCACAAGCGGCCACCTTTAAGTAGTTTGGGTGATCGCCCTGCAGACCACGGATGAAGGCCACTCCCAATCGACCCGTCAGATGAGGATCCTCTCCGTAGGTCTCCTGCCCCCGTCCCCACCTGGGATCACGGAAGATATTAATATTAGGCGTCCAAAAAGTCAGCCCCTTATAGATCCCCCGCTCCTCTTTCCTGGCATACTCATGGTGTTTAGCTCTAGCCTCATCGGCGATGGCTGAGGCCACTTCATACAATAAATCCTGGTTAAAAGAGGCCGCCATCCCGATTGCTTGCGGAAAGACCGTGGCCACTCCGGCGCGGGCTACCCCATGTAAGCATTCATTCCACCAATTATATTCCGGAATACCTACCCGGCTAAGGGCTGAGGAAAAGAAAAGCATTTGGCTGATCTTTTCTTCCAGGGATAACCTGGAGATCAGATCGCGTACTCTTTCGTCTATTGTCCTGTTGGGGTCTTGGAATACTGGTAACACTTCATCTCTTTTCACCATGATAAAAGCCTCCTTGTGCATATAGATCTTCTTTATTGATAAATCTGTCTCCCTAATTGATCTGGAATCCCTGTTTTACGGTAAAAATACGTATTGATCACATCTCGCCATTCCTTGGCGTGTTCATTCTGGAGAATTAGCCGGTCCAAGACAGCAGTGTAACGCTGCTCGTCGAGGTATCCTTTCAGCTTTATCCAGCACTCTTGCAATTCTTTAGCCTGCTCCACGCCGCGAAAATGTGTATCATAGATGTGCTGGATAATTGTCTTTCCATCCTGCAGTCGATAAGTAAAAGGCAGGTGATGAAAGAAGAGCAACAACTCCTCCGGACAAGTTTTCGGAATTTCATAACACAAAGCATTCTCTGGGTGATACTGCCCGGCATACCCGGTTCCCGTTCCCACTGTGCGATCAATTCCAATCCCGGTATGATCGGCCCGATGGTAAGTCCCCCACTGGGAGTATTCATAACCGTCAACGCTCGGTCCATAATGATGACCAGGATTTACCATCCAGCCAATTCCCAAAGGCGCCGTATAGTTCTCGTAAATTCGCCCCGACCTCTCCAGCATGGAGGAGATCTGCTCCACCACGGTTTGCTGGCCGCTAAAGGTCAATTTCACCCATTCTTCAGTAATCTCCTGGACGGAGAGGTTGGGGTTCCAAGCCAGACGGCCAAAACCGAAAAGGTTCGCCTGAGCCAAGGGATGCCCTGTCCAGTTCTGATCAGTACCGACATTGGCGACGCCGGTGAACCCGTTAAATTTCCGCTGGAACAAGGAACCATCTGCCACCTTTTTGACAAAGGAGCCCTTCCCCCGGGCGTAGGTGTCGAACTCAAGCACTGTTTTCCACTGGGGCACCAGGTAGAAAAGGTGCACTTGTTGGCCGGTGTATTCTTGGGTGATCTGCAACTCCAAAAGCTGATTGGTCTGCTCCATGCCACCGAGTAAAGGAGAGACCGGTTCTCGGACTTGAAAGTCCATCGGTCCGTTTTTAATCTGCAGGATGACATTCTCCGCGAATTGTCCATCTAAAGGCATAAAGTGTTCATAGGCTGCTTTTGCCCGGTCGGTCGCCGTATCACGCCAATCCTGTTGACAATTATAGACAAAACACCGCCAGATAATTAAGCCCCCGAATTCCTTGATCGCTTCCGCCAGCATATTAGCACCCTCCGCATGAGTACGGTGGTAAGTAAATGGACCAGGCCGGTGTTCAGAATCGGCTTTAACGAGGAAGCCCCCAAAATCCGGGATCTGCTGATAGATCTCGGCCGTCTTCTGCCGCCACCAGGCCTTCACCTCGGGATCGAGTGGGTCGGCGGTGGCCAGCCCAGCCAGTTGCATCGGCGCGGCAAAATTTACACTCAAAAACACCTTGATCCCATAAGCGCGAAAGATTTCCGCCAATATCTTGGCCTTCGGCAGATGATGACTGAGAAAACGAGTTTCTTCTTCGTGCACATTCACATTATTTACGGCAATCCCATTAATCCCCAGCGAAGCTAATAAACGGGCATAATCCCGCACCCTTGTTAAATAGGGAGTCAA
>DOID01000167.1:4809-12732 GCA_003511465.1 Bacillota bacterium
CCATCCATGTTGTCCCAGTGGTTAATGAGGCGCAAAGGATTAGTCGGTGCTTCCCTGATCTGTAAAGCGCATAAGTCCTGCTCCGTCTGGAGTAACCTTAAAAAATGATAACTCCCATATAAGAGCCCCCGGTCGGTGAGGGCGGTAATAACCAGATACTCCATGCCCTCACGACGTAGGGTTTTGATGAGGTACCCTTCTTGGTCAAGGGTTGCTTCTTCCGGACCATAAGCCGCATCTACTAACGGACTGTCACCATAGATCCCGAAGAGAACAAACTTCTTCTGGAGGGGGGCCTCGGAAACAATCGGTTCAATGGAGACCATTTTTTTTAAGGCATAAACCACTTCTTCGCGGGCTGAATTTACTACTGGGGTAGTAACGGGAATCACCAGGTTATTACACCAGTTCTGATAATCCTGGCGTCTGCTACTATTCTGGATCGGTGTGTACTGTAACCAACACTGGTAATCCAAATCCAACACAAATGGTACCATCTCATCTACCCCCAACTGATATCTATCGTGGTTCTTACTCTGCTTCGTTCCCACCCGACAAAAGTAAACAGCCAAAATACGAGGTGTCTCGATAATCATTACCAATCGGGTCATACCAGGTTACCACGTTCTGCCTGCGTCCGCTGGCATCAGCATCGTTAATCTGGGTATCAAACCCAATGACCACTCCCGCTTCACCCTTAATGGTCTTGAAGGGGATCGCCGCCTCCACGATATACCCGTCCGCCGTAATTCTCGTCGCGGACTGGAACCGAGCATCCGAACCGTTGGAACCGAAGGTTTGTAGATTATCAAAATTCACTCGGTATTGGGCGTCATCAGCCTCATACGTAATCGTTCTGGCGTTATTCTCATCGATAAAGAACTCCATCGAGTCTTGTTCATGGGGCTGGGTACCGTCTTTATTTAATAACGGATCAGTCACGTCAGCCCAGACATAGAGATAATCCTCATCCCATAAAGTCCGTACCAAAGCTGTGGCTTGTTCTTTGGTCCCCTGAACCACGGTTTCGGTGGCGATCGTCTTCGCTTGCAACCAGATGGGATCATACTCCGCATCGATCAACGGAGTACCGGGAAGGGCTTCTATCAGTTTCATTTCCCTTTTCAACTGAAGGACGCCATATTTTGAGGTATCCCGATTCTGGCTGTGCGTAAGGTCGTTCCAACTAATTACCACCGGTTCACGCTCCCGCGCGGCATCGGTAATCCGCAGATCAAAGCCGATCTCTTGGTCGAAGGAAAACTCCTGTGTGGAAATGGAGGCTTCTAACCGATAACCACCGTCATATTCCTGCACTCGATAAGTAGCACCCCGCGCCCGCTTTCCGTTCCTTGCCAAGACGATCTGTCGGTCATCCTTTTGCACGGTAGCAGTTTTATCATTGTTTTGATCAATAAAGACCGCTATCTGATCGCCCTTGTCGACCGTGGTGTCCGGCACATCCACGAAAACGTAGATCAGCCGCTGATCCCAAGCCACTTTGAACCTGGCTTGTTGATCACCCATTGCCATCCTAATCCAAGGCGCAGTCTTCCAGGCCGTCTCCTCAACTCCGTCGATGGTCTTCTTGCCCATAAACACATTCAGCTTCTGGGTTAGGATGGGTAATTTCTCCGCGTCAACCATTCCCCAGTACGCCGGCTTTGCTTTGAATTCCTGGTCAAAGGCAAAGGGAGCGTCCCGCCTGGGGATCGGTCTGTTATGCAGCCATGAATGGTTATCGGCAATTCCCCAGAAGGTTACATTACTGATGTAATCCTTCAGTTCTTTTAACCCGGCAAATAATTCTCGATAACGGTGCCCCTGTCGGACGATGAGTTCTTGGGGAACCGTTTGGTATGAGGTTTGATCATTTGTATAAACGCTTACATCCATCTCGGTTAGTTGGTTATCTAAACCAAGCCCCGCAAAAAGTTCGATGGAGGCGCTCAGCGCCGCAACGGAGGGCGCTTCAACATCAACATGAGCCTGATGGCCAACGCCGTCAATCGGCACTCCCTTTTCCAATAGTTCCTTGACAAAGTTATAGAGCAAATCTCTTTTCGTCGGATCGGTGGTGCTAAAGTCGTTAATGTACAACTTAATATCAGGTCCGCCCACCCTACGTGCGGTGCGGAAAGCGGTTTCAATATAATCGGTTCCGGAGATTTGATACCACTTACTCCTCCGCATACCGTCGTGTTCTGCCGGATCGATCACTTCATTGACCACATCCCAGTATTTCACCTGATCCTTGTATCTTTCGACAATCGCCGTGATGTGCTGCTCCAAGCGCTTGAGAAGCAGTTCCTTATTGGCTGCTCTTTTTGCCAGATCCGTTTCTTGAGTCATATCTTTCCCGTCTTCATCCAGAAAAAACCAGTCGCTGCACTGTTGGTGCCAAACCAGCGTATGGTAGCGTACCTCCATGCTATTTTCTCGGGCGAACTTCACAATTTGGTCGGCACCCGCCCAATTGAAGTTTCCTTCCTGCGGTTGAATGCTCACCGGTTTCATCACGTTCTCCGCCACAATGACATTATAGTGTTTCTTGAGGAGTTCGCTTTCGGGTTTGTTCAGTTGTTCCGGCTCCACCGCGGCACCGATTGTGAAATAATCGGCATAAACGTCACTTAAAGCCGGGAGATCCTGTTCAATCGATCCACCCGTCGCCGTATCTAAGCCCATCCCTTTGATGATAACACTGTCAATATAATAGGCGTCAGCGGCATTTTCACTCTCGATATACAAAAGAAGCGTATCCAGATCTTCAGCATAGGAGTATTCTCCGCTGAGCTTAACCCACTCTGTATCCTTAACAGATGCCTGGGCCACCGTCGTCCAACTGGTGCTGGCACCAAATTTCTTCTGTTCCATGGTAATCTTAAAGTTAGTGGTAGCGGCGGGAGTCCCCATGAGCTTGACATAACCGGTAACCTCATAGACCACCTCTTTTTGGAGGACACCAGTCAGGTCCAAACTCGGTCCGTGCCAATTGGCGGTCCGGTTTGTCGTCTTTAGACTATATGTGCCGGAGTAGGCCGCCTCCCGAACCACTGCGATCTGTACTCCATCGCCCCTGGGGATCCACCCTTGGCCATCACCTTCCTCGAAACCATATTCCATTACACCTTCTCCAAGGGCAGATCCGCTAATTAGCGTACACACGGTAAGGAGGCAAAGAGTTAATAAAATTCTAGTATAAAACCTTAGTTTACCTACCAATCCGATCAACTCCTTCGTTATTCTCCAGTTACCTCGTGATGTATACTTGTTCCACTATAAACTTAAAAAGCCCGGCCGAAACCGGGCGTTTCTCGAAAAAATACTATCCTTTAATGGCTCCGGCCAGTGTGCTTTGGATAATCCACCGGTGACCGATCATATACAAAATAACGGTCGGTGCGGCGGCAATAATGGCAGCAGCTGCATACCTTGGCATATGGTCGGCACCATATGCATTCAAAAACTGAGATACCCGCAACTGCATGGTATAGCGATCTGCACTATTAATCATAATTAAGCTTAATAAGTAATCGCTCCATGCCCCCATAAACACAAGCAGGGTAGCTAGGACGGTCGCTGGTTTAGCCAGTGGTAACATGATCCGGACAAAAATGCTGGTGTGTCCAGCGCCATCGATCCTCGCCGCTTCTGCCAGTTCATTGGGTAGTTTAACAAAAAAGGAACGATAGATGATTGTCCAGAACGGAATCCCAAAGGCGGTCATCGGTAAAAACAACCCCGGAAGCGTATCGGTGATCCCCATCAACCCGCATAACTGATAAAGGGGAATTAGGACCATCTGCACCGGCACAAAATAACCGGCTAAAATGAAGTAAAAGAGCACTTCCGTGACTTTACTACGGTACCGCGCGAAAACATATCCCGCCATGGCTGCCGACGGTACAGTACAAACAATCGCGCCCAAACAAACATATAACGTATTTAAGAGGCCTTGGCCAATCCGGATTACTTTCCAGGCTTCAACAAAGTTTAGCCAACGAAGCTCTGTCGGCCAGCCCCATGGATTGTAGGCAAATTCTAAACGCGTTTTGAAGACAAACATCCACGGCAAGATTAAAGGTAAGATCACAGTCAAGGCCAGTAAAACCAGGATCAAGGTCACTAAGATCTCCTTCAATTTTGGACGGTAATGAGGAAAGGATTCCGCCCCAAGGGATAATTTTGCGGTTTTTGTCTTCATTACGCATCACGATCCTTTCTCTGTAAAGAAAATTGGAGTATAGTGAAGAATAATGACAGCAAGAAGATGATTACACCAACAGCGGCACCCCTACCATACTGCCAATTAAGAAAACCGTTTTTATACAGGACAATTCCCAATGTGGAGGTAGCATAACCCGGTCCGCCGGACGTCATCAGCCAAGGCAGGTCAAATAGTTTCATGCTCCCGACGATACATAAGAGGGACACAATCCGCAGGGCATAGGAGGTCATGGGGAGAACGATAAACCTGGCGTATTGCCATCGCGTTGCCCCATCCAACTGGGCAGCCTCTTGAATATCTTTAGGGATCTGTTCGATGTTTGCCATTAGATAAACAATATAAAATCCGGAATAAGCCCAAGTTGCTACGGCAAAAATGGACCAGAATGCTAGATCTGGATTCCCTAAAAAATCGATCTTCCCTAACCACTCCCATTTAAATTTAGCGGAGAGTGTAGCCATCACGCCATTTCTTGGCGCAAACATAAACTTTCCTAGCATGGCGGTGATCGCCGAAGGTAGAACATTTGACAAGTAATAGATCACCCGTAACGGTTTGGTGATTTTGTTTTTATAGACGGACAAGGAAAAAGCGATAAAAAAGGCTAAAGGAATCTGGATGCAGACACTCCAAAAAGCCCACAAGAGAGCATTTTTTAAACCCATGAGGAATTCTTCATTCTGAAAAAGCCGGACATAATTCTGGAACCCAATAAACTGAGTCGGGCCGAGGCCGGTCGAACGTGTCATTGAAAGCCGAAAAGTTTCTTCGATCGGATAATACATGAATACGGCTAGAAACAAGATGGCAGGTAAAAGGAGCACTGATTTGAAGAGTAGGGCATTCCAGTCCCGCGTCTTCATCTTTTTCTTGCCAGGCATCATTGCATATGCTTTGACGTTCATGTTCATCGAAAACACCTCCAAATCTTGGGACATTATGGTTAATCAGAATCAAAAACGAAGTCGAGAGGTTTTCATTCTGTCTTCCGTTCGCATTCACGCTTGAACTTTTTGGGTTGTCATAGCAAAAGTTTGCTCATAACCACGATTCATTGATAACAAACATCTTTAACCTTTGCCAACTGAAAACGCACTAAAATATATTGGAGGAACAAAGCTAAACAAGAAACCATGAGGCCAATAAATTTCGGGTAGTTCCAAATCCCAGGATAAGCGGGGGAAAGATACGCCCCCGCTTATCCATTTACTTATTTCCTTATTTCGCAGGACCTAAGTTCTCTTCTACCAGCATTTCGTAATTAGTTAAGAGCTTCTTCACATCAGTATTGGGCATTAAGAACTGCTGTAGGGTATCATTGAGCGGCGCGGTAACCGTCATTGGTAAATCCTGATCCCACCAGAATTGGATTCCTTCGGCCTGTGCAAAGACGGCAGAAGCCATCTCAGTCATACGAGAGGGGGCTGGCACACCAGGCACTGAGCAGATCCGGCCTGGTTCAGCCGAACAAGCTTCAACACTCATGGCGTATTTCATAAAGCGCACAACGGCATCTTTATTTTTCGCTGCAACTCTGGTCGCGGCAAACCCAATATCAGGCATACCCATCATGTCGGTACCTTTACCGATTCCACCCTTCATCTCAGGAAAGGCGTAGAAACCGATTTTTTGATCCGTAAGCTCTGAATCGGAATACTGGGCGCACTTCCAGGACCCAGTAACGCGCATAGCGGCTTGTCCTGTATACATCAGGTTATCGGCGTCACCGTCTGCTTCACCCAACGGCATGTCGCCAAAGTAGCCTTTCTTGGCCCAATTCTGATACAACTGTGCAGCCTTGACAAAGGGTTCACTATCAAAACGGCCTTTTCTTGCTGCAGCGTCATTGAAGGCCTGGAGTCCACCGAAACGGTCCACCAGATACATGTACATCGCCAGCACTGGCCATTTATCCCGAGCGCCGACCACAAACGGTTGGATACCGTTAGCCATGAGCTTATCCGCTACATTTTCCATCTCATCAATCGTGGTTGGTACTTTCAGGTTATATTTGTCAAAGATATCTTCATTTAAATACAAACCGGCGATAGCAAAGAAGGGGGACACCCCGTAGATCTTACCTTTCCAAGTCATGGCCTGTTGAGCAGCGGCGCTACCAGGAATATTCTTCAATTCCTTGGTCAAATCAAGTAAACGTTTGGCATCGGCATATTCGCCCATCAAAGAACCGCCCCAGCTCTGGAAGATGTGGGGAAGGTCGCGGTTATTAGCCATCGCGACTTTGGTCTTATCCGTTAGACCCGGATCCCCTAGCGCAAGGTATTCCACTTCAATATCAGGGTTCTGCGCCTTAAAGCCATCAAGCAACGCTTTAATATACGCATGAGCCGGATCATCATCCGGAAGATCCCTACCCCACACCACCAATTTTGTTTTGCTGGCGGCTGAAACGGATAACATCCCCACTACCATGACAACGACGAGAAGCATCGCCAAGAAAATAGTTTTTTTGGACTTAAACAACATAATCCCTCCCTAGTATTTTTTAAGATAAAGCCCGAGAGCCTCCGCACCACCTCGCGGAAGAAACATAATCGTCTCCTCCTCACCTCCTTCAATAAAACCTTCTGCTTTTCCCTAGTAATCTGATATTATGACAAACGTTTGTGGAAAGATGATAATTTTACGCAGAGTTTCGAATAATCAATTCAAAGGGAAGACAAAGGTTTATTCCGTTATTTTCCTCACCCTGGAGAATTCTGGTTAATATTTCCATAGATTTTTTGCCCATATCATAACGGGGTTGCCGTACAGTGGTCAGCGGTGGATTAGTAAACGCTGAGAACTCCAAATCATCAAAACCAATCACGGCAAAATCTCTCGGCACTACTAAACCAGCTTCATGGATTGCTTGCAGTGCGCCATAGGCCATGCTATCATTCGCGACAAAAACCCCAGTACAATCTGGATGTATGTTTAAGATGTCTTGCATTGCTTGGTAGCCATCCTGACAAACATAGTTGCCATGAAACACCCGACGATCAGGATCCGATAAACCAAATTCACTAATTGCCGTCTTGTAACCGGCAAGACGTTCCATCGTTACTTGATTCTGTAAGTTCCCCGTAATATGGGCAATTTCTCTATGACCTTTTTCGAACAGGAATTTAGTGGCTAGGTAAGCCCCTTTTTTGTTGTCAATCCAGATACAATTCACATTTTCATCATCTAAATTACGCTCAATCAGCACAAAGGGAATCTTTTTCTTCCGGAGTAACCAGGTGAAATTCTTATCTTGCACATTACTGCCGACGATCACTAAGCCATCCACATTTTCCGCAACGATCATCTTCTGCAAAACATCAGTCTTCTCCAAATTATCGTAAGAATTGGAGAACAACAGTGTATACCCGGTCTGATTGGCTACATACTCCATCCCTTTGATAATTTGCGCATAAAAGGGTTCGGAAATATCAGCCATCATCACTCCGATCATTCCTGATTTTCGCGTAACCAACCTGCGTGCCGCCGCATTAGGGTAATAGTTCATTTCCTTAGCGATTGCTTCGATCAATTCTTTAGTGCTTTCTTTTACGCCGTACTTGTTATTCAAAGCCCTTGATACCACACTAGGACTTACTCCGGCGCGTCGTGCGATGTCTTTTATTGTTACCATTGAAAACCTCCGAAAGTTTCACAAACGTTTATTATAGATATTCTTTTTTTTATCG
>DOID01000167.1:12919-23403 GCA_003511465.1 Bacillota bacterium
CTACCACTGCTGCTCTCATCAGATCCTCTGCTTTGGCGGTCTCCCGGGCTGCCAGGTAGTTCATCAAGGCTTTGGTATCAAGTTCTTCAGCAGCCTGAGCGCAGGCTTCCCAGCTGATAATACTTCTAATGATCCGGTCGATCCCTTGCTCTTCATTATCATACGGTCTGACCTGCATGTCATGGCCTTTCCAGCGATTAAATCCAGCCTCCGCAATTAAACCGGCAATGGCAATATTCATTCCATTAACCCTGGTTCCGTGGTCAATATCGTATCTTCCAGGTCCGCCCAGGATAATGCCATCATTATAACCTTGGCTATTCAGGTGCATATGAACCATACCGTCATTGTCTAGTTCTTCCACCGTATCATAAACATGGTCAAGACCAATCATTTCAGAGTGGCCAAACTCTTTGTTGACACCCTTTTTCTGCTTAGAGATTCCATACTCTTCCTCCAAACGGTTAAAGAGCAATAGGGCAGAAGCGACGGTCGGCAGTAACATGGCAGGGTGACCTTCATTGGGCTTTGGTTCAATCCCGATGTACATTAAGCCGCCGGCTTTTTCCTCGTACTTACATAGTCCGGCAATACTTTCCTTTAAGTTTTGGTACATTTGCTTGATGGCGACCGAAGCCAGATCATAGCCGTAGGATCCATTCCACAACACCAAGCTCGGCGCCAGCTTTGGATCTGGGTGCCAGGCTTTACGCATCGTGCCATAGGCCAGATCTACAGTGCTTAAACCCAGTTTTTCCGCAGCTTTTCTTTCCTGTGGATCAAGGGAAGCAATTCCACCGTAACCGAAGTGGCTGTGCGCGCCAGGGGTAATCATCGCTAAATACATTCCGGCGTCGACGAGGGCATCTGCTACTTCAGCAGCATTATTTTCATTGATCTCCGTATCATAATGGACCTCGTAACCTAATTGGACATGATCCGGCATTCTTGGCATAATTTTTTCCTTAACGACCCCGATAACCTCGGCAGAATTGAGTCTCTTGGCGTCCCACGCCGGACGCATATCAGCCGGAACAAAACCTCCTTTACCGGGACTAAAGGTCCAGCGGCAGACAGCATGCAATGACTTTCCACTCATTAATTTCTCCTCCTTTAATTTCAGAGCTATTACATTCGTTCCTGCAGAAACTCCAGCCAGCGTTCATATGCTTCCTTATACTTTGGAACCAAACTTTGGTTCGGCCTGATTGTTTGGAGTGATTCTAATCCGACAAAGGCCTGTTCATAGTCGTCATAGACCCCAGCGCCCAGTCCGGCGCCGCGGGCAGCGCCCTGGGAACCATCGGTATTATAGAGTTCGATGGTTGCGCCGGTTACGGAGGCAAAAGCCTCGCTAAAGAGCGGACTCAGAAACATATTGGCATGGCCGGCCTTCACCGTGCGAATCGCCATCCCCATCTCACACATGATCTGCACACCATAATTGAGGGCAAAAACGATCCCTTCCTGCGCGGCACGGAGCACGTGACCACGCTGATGGGTGTTGAGATCAAGACCATAGAAAGTAGCGCCGATGTTTTTATTCTCCAGGGTGCGCTCTGCTCCATTGCCAAAAGGAAGAATAGAAAGTCCGTCCGCACCTACCCCAGTCTTGGCGGCAAGTTTATTCATTTCGACATAGGAGAGGCCTTGCGCAAAATTGTTCTTCATCCATCTGTTCAGAATACCCGTTCCATTCACACATAACAACACACCATAGCGGGCGGCGTCAAGCCTATGGTTGACATGGACAAAGGTATTGACCCGCGACTTCGGATCATAGTTGACCTCATCAATGACCCCGTACACCACACCACTGGTTCCGGCCGTAGCCGCCAATTCACCTGGATTTAGCACATTAAGGGAAAAGGCGTTGTTCGGTTGATCCCCAGCCCGATAAGCGACTTTAATCCCAGGCTTCAATCCTAACTCCTCAGCGGCCTGCGGCGTTAACTCGCCCTGAATCGAAAAGGTCGGGACCGCTTCCGGTAATAGGCTCGGATCGATTTGGTAATACTCCAAAATCCTTTGGGCCAGATCATTTTGGACAAAATCCCAGAGGATCCCTTCGGAAAGCCCGGACGGGGTTGTTTTAACCTCCCCAGTCAGCTTCATGGCAATAAAGTCCCCGGGTAACATGGCCTTGTCTACTTTCCGGTAAAGCTCCGGTTCGTTGTCTTGCACCCACTTCAATTTAGAAGCCGTAAAGTTTCCCGGTGAGTTGAGGAATTGCTGAAGACAAGTCTCTTCACCGATTTCCGCAAAGGCTTGATCCCCAATTTCTACTGCGCGGCTATCGCACCAAATGATCGCTGGCCGCAGCACTTCCTGCTTCTGATCAACCAAGACCAAGCCATGCATTTGATAGGAAATACCAATCGCAACCACGTCTTCTAAACTAACACCGGCTTTTTCCTTTATTTTTGCCGTCACTAGTTTTATATGGTCCCACCACACCGAAGGATGTTGCTCTGCCCAGCCGGGTTTTGGAGCCATAATCTCCAATTCAGTACCATCCGGCGAAGTGGCAGTCGCCACTATTTTGCCGGTTTCCGCCTCAAGCATACTGGCCTTTACTGAGGAGCTTCCCACATCATAGCCGATCAGATAACCCATTTTACCTACCTCCTTTCATCAAATCTTAAGGAATTACCTAATTAAATATATAGTGCTTATCCACAAAAAATAGTCTTGCTTTTTATAGGCCTTCAACAGCTTGATCCAGCACTATCCCAGCCACTCCCATCGCCGAGGCTTTACTGTTGAGTGCGGAAAACTGGATTTCCAGTTCGGTCAGGGATTTACTAAGGGTAAAGCATTTGATCTGTTGCAAAATTTTATCATAAATTACTTCCTTCGCCTCCGTCAGTTTGCCTCCCAATACTACCATTTGTGGATTTAAGCCATTGACGATATTGCCAATCCCAATCCCGAGATACTTCACGATATCATCCGCGACCGCAAGGGCAAGCTCTTCTCCGGCGATCAGCCGTTGGACAAACTCATCAAAATCCTTAAGCGCAAGGCCACTCTTTTCTTTATAGCGATTTAAGGCCGCCTTATTCGAGGCAAAGACCTCCCAACATCCGCGCTTTCCACATTTACAGGCCGGTCCATCGTACTCCACGGTCATATGTCCAAATTCCCCGGCGTTAAAGGAAGTTCCGGAAAAAAGCCGATTTTCAATGATGATGCCACAACCAACGCCCATTCCCACCGAAACATAGATCATATCGGAAACATTGCGCCCGACCCCAAATCCTTTCTCTCCCAAAGCAGCGGCATTCGCTTCGTTTTCTACAACAATCGGTGCCTGACATTTCAACAAAGAACGGAGGTTGACGTTTTCCCATTCTAAGTTCGGAGCAAAATCAATAACCCCCGATCGTTCATTGACGATCCCTGGTACCCCCAAGCCGATTCCTAGTATTTCATCCATGGAAATCTTATTTTCCTGGGCAAATTCCGGGATTACATCATTCAACACAGTAGCAACTACCCATTCGCTTTTATCCGTCAACGGGATTTCCTTCGTAGAAACCAAATTCCCGGCAAAATCCAGAAGGACAAAGATAATCCGATCAACTTGAATGTCAATTCCCGTGGCATACCCCGCAGCAGGGTTTACTTCGTAAAGTAATGATTTCCGTCCCCCGGTTGACTTGGCGGTGCCACAAGTTTTTATCTTACCATCACTTTCCAACTCATTGATAACCGTTGCTACTGTTGTCGTACTAAGACCTAACTTCTCTGCGATAATCCTTTTTGAAAGGTTTAAGTTATCTTTAATACACTTAAAAATCAGTTTTTTATTGGTATTCCTCATCAATTCCTGGTTGATCGTTTTGCGCACAGCTATCACTTTGCCTTTACTTTGTATTACAACTTCTTTTGTCGGTTTTGAAAAGACTTTTTAAAAGTTATATTTTAGTGTTTCGCTTTGGATCATTTTTTTCCTGCCTGTTCCAAAAATTTTATTTCTATTTTTTGATTTTGGATTTTCCATTCGGTAAAACGGCAGCTAAATGACGATAAAAGGACCCACCTTCGTGGCGGGTCCTTTCAAGCAGTCGACAGAATTCAACTAATAAATTAAGGAGGCGTCGTCGAAATAGACGGTTCCGGAAGTATCGGATGTAAAGAGAAGGAATGCGGTGATCGATTCAATATCCGAGCGGACCCTTTCATTTAATTCAACGGTATAGGTCGTCCAATCTTTTGTTCCTTCAATCGGAATTTTCCATTGTGTTGACACAAATTGAGCTGCTTTACCCTTAACATTACACCGAATAGCGATCGCCGCACCCCCGCCGGTAAGATTCTCTGTCTTGATTTTAACCGTTAGCTTTAGCTTTTTCCCTTTAGGGATATTATTCTCTATTGATTGGTACGCATATATAAAATTATTTTCTTTAGTTATTGTATCGATTTTTATATAACTATTATCGTCTTCTGAGTCTGTAATGTAGGTTATATGGCCGAGTTGCTCTTCTGTAGCGCCTTGTCCCCATTTCCCCCAACCACTTGGTAACGGATCTCCCGGCTCCCCCTCCTCCATATTCCCGTTTTCCAGTAACTCCACTCCTGCATAGACATACGGCTCCTTTTTCCCACAGCCGCTCATTAAAGAAATCACAATGATAAATGGCATTTTTCGTCACTTGAGGATATAATTATAACGTCCTGGCGGTAGCCAGGGTGAATGACTACTTAATGATGTTATAAAGCAATCATGAAATTGCAACCGCAAAAAGCCCCACTGACTGAAGGAGGAAATTAATTGAACATCCGCGGCAATTATAACCATACCCTACTGGCAAGTTACACGGGATTTATTACCCAAGCGATTATTAATAACTTTACCCCGCTCTTATTTATCACCTTTCAAACAAACTACCAGATCTCCCTCGAAAAAATAACGTTCCTGGTCACGGCTAATTTTGGCATTCAACTTTTGGTTGATCTGCTTGCCATCCTGTTTGTTGATAAGATCGGATACCGCATTTCCATTGTTTCTGCTCATCTCTTTGCTGCCGTTGGCCTCTTTGGACTGGGGCTATTTCCCCAGTTGTTTACGGATCCCTATAGCGGCTTGTTACTGGCAGTCTTTTGTTATGCCATCGGTGGCGGTTTAATTGAGGTTTTGGTCAGCCCCATTGTGGAAGCGTGTCCCACCAAAAACAAGGCCGGAAACATGAGCTTCTTGCATTCCTTCTACTGTTGGGGTTCGGTTTTTGTGATTCTGGGTTCAACCATCTTTTTTTCCTTAACGGGAGTCGAAAACTGGAAGCTGCTGGCATTAATCTGGGCAGTAGTTCCGATGCTCAATGCCGTTTATTTTTCGCAAGTTCCCCTCGCCCCTCTGGTCGAGAAGGACGAAAGGATGTCCTTAAGTGCCATGTTTAACACCAAAGTGTTCTGGCTCTTTATCTTGTTGATGATTTGCGCCGGGGCTTCCGAGCAAGCGATGAGCCAGTGGGCTTCAGCCTTTGCCGAAAGCGGACTTGGGGTCTCCAAAACCATCGGTGACCTGGCGGGACCGGGTTTCTTTGCTGTGTTGATGGGATTAGCGCGCGTCTTCTACGCCAGAATAAGTGAAAAATATAACTTGATGAAGTTTATGCTCGCTAGCAGCGTTTTGTGTATTATCAGTTATCTACTGGCTGCCTTTTCATCCCTACCTTTGCTTAGTCTTTTGGGTTGCGCACTTTGTGGTTTATCGGTTGGGATTTTCTGGCCTGGCACGTTGAGTATTGCTACAAGAAATTGTCCCAAAGGTGGTAGTGCGCTCTTTGCCATGCTGGCCCTGGCGGGTGATGTAGGCTGTTCGGCTGGACCGACGCTGGTCGGGATGGTTTCCGCAGCATTCGGTAACAATCTCAAAATAGGACTAGCCGCAGCGTTCATCTTCCCCTTCCTGATGTTTACCGGCGTCGCTTTTAGCATAAAAAACAAGGCTAAACCATACTGATTTCTTTATAAAAACGTACCAACTCAAAAGAGGGTTGCATCCCCATTTCTTCGGCAATGGTCGCAGTAAATGCCGTATACTGCTTCTTTACCGCCAATTGATCGCCCATAGCCGCATAATTCGTTAGCAGTAGCTGTAATATTTCTTCGGAATATGGTTTTAAATCCATGATTTGTTTGAGATGAAGCACCGATCGGGTATACATTGCATTTTGCAAATAATAAATGGCTAACTTCTGTTTTAATTCGATATATAAATTTTTCAATTCTTCTTGCACCGGGATCACCCATTGGTAGTCGAGATCCAGAAGATAGTCACCAGTATACAGCTGGATGGTGGCTTCTAACTCCTCGGCTAAGGCTTTCGTCATTGGTTTGCCTAAAGCAAAAGTGGCTTTTGCTTTGAATTCAAACCGATCGCTCAGGATCATCCCCGGTCGAAGCTGATAGCGTTTAGAACCACGAATGATTAGCTCTTCATCGGAAAACTGCTGCAAAAGACGGCGTAAATAATAAAGGGTAGTGTGAAACAAGGCCGAAGCGCGCTGCGGATCAAGATCCGGCCACAGATCCTCCATGATCTGATCTGTACTGACCGGTTGATCCCGATGGGCAAGGTAGGCCAAAAGGTGACGGGATTTAACCGTCCGCCAACAGGCAGCATCAATCTCCTCTTCTTGATGAAAGACCCGAATTGGTCCAAACATTCGGATTCTAAACAGGCATTGGTCGATCCTTTCGCGGTGAACGGCTTCTGGTTTGAGCCCAAAATCCCCGTGCTTGATGGAGGCAATCGTTCCTAGTACGCTAACATTACTTTTCTTCAGCGGTGCTTCAAAAGCTAGTTTTCCCAATAAAGCCACCGATTCTTCTAGCCGTTCTTTAGCCTTAAGCTGATCTCCAGTCTCCATTAAGATTGAACTTAGCAGCAATTCACAAATGGGTGCAAGCACCCCACCCTGCGCCAGAGCATCCTGAAAAGCCTCCTCGGCAATGGTTAGCGCTTCACTCCTTCGTCCTAATTTCAAACAAATTAGCGCCAAAAAAGAACGGTTTAAGATCTGCAAAAACTGGTCATTGCCAACGTGTTGCAACAGCTCAATCCCACACGGTAAATAATGGTCGGACAGAACCAGGGCGCGCTGTTTATTACGCATATAAACAGGATGACCCATTTAGCCCTTCCTCCTTTATTCTAGGAAATTACTTATTGACGACAAAACAATGGCTGATCGAAGACCGTTATTTATTGACTTAGAACCATTAGCTGCTAAAATATAATTAGGTTTCTTTACTCACTATACAACACAGGGGTGTAAATAAAAATCACCCCAAGGGTGATTTATTGGGGTGATTTCCCGACTTAACTCGTTTTTTTATCGATCGAATGTGAACTTTTGATCATAAAGCGATTGGAGGCAGTTCCCTTGCAAAAGAGAATCATTCTGCTGCTCCTTGTCCTCGTAATCACCCTTTCAAACATGGGGTGTAACGGGGTAAAGCTGAATCCGAAGCATCCGGTGACGATCACCATGTGGCACAACTATGGAGGCCAGATGCAAAGCGTAATGGACGAACTGATCGACGAGTTTAACACCTCCATCGGTCAGAAAAAAGGAGTCATCGTAAGTGTGACCTCCATATCAGCAACAAACGATATTCAAAATAAGCTTTTGATGATTGCCGCCGATGATCCCGGTGCCCCGGAAATGCCTGATCTGGTAACTGCTTACCCCAAAACAGCGCTCATCCTCGCTGAAGAAGGGCTACTGGCCGCTTTGGACGATCAATTCACCCGGCAGGAACTAGACGCGTATCTGCCCCAATTCATTGAAGAAGGTCGACTCTCCGATGGTAAACTCTATGTTTTCCCCATCGCCAAATCCACCGAGGTTCTCTTTGTCAATGAGACTTTATTTAATCGTTTTGCCGCCGCTACCGGCGTTTCCCTTGACTGCCTTGGCACTTTCGAGGGAATCGCCGAAGCTTCAGTTAAATATCATCAATGGACTGATTCCCTGACCCCGAATATCCCCAATGACGGCAAAGCATTCTACACCGCCGATTCCTGGTTCAATATCGCCCAAGTTGGCCTTGCCCAATTAGGCACCGTTTTTGTGTATAAGGAGCATCTGAATGTCCGTTCCGAGGATTTTCGACGGATTTGGGACTTTGCCGTCGAGCCTGTTCTGACCGGTGGTTATACTGTAACCAATAGTTACTCTTCGGAGCTGTCAAGAACAGGGGAAATTGTTTGTTCGACCGGCTCGACCGCGGGGATTCTTTTCTATGGTGATAGTATTACATACCCGGATAATACCATCGAACCCACCACCTACACCATCTTACCCTACCCTGTCTTTACTGGTGGTAAAAAGGTTGCCATCCAACGCGGCGGCGGAATGTGTATTGGTCGTTCTACGCCCCAAAAAGAATATGCCGCTACTTTATTTTTGAAATGGTTCACCCAACCAGAACAGAATATGCGTTTTGTCTCCTCCACCGGTTATCTTCCTGTCACCAAAAAAGCTTTTGACAACAATATGAAAAATGAGATTAATACGGCAAAAACTCTACCTCTAAAGAGATTACTAGAAGCAGCCACTCGCATGTATAGTGAATATACCTTTCTCATTCCACCCAACTATGAACAATTGGATGACTTAAGCAAAGCCTACGAGCAAAAACTCAAGCAGGCCATGGGCAAAGGAAGGGCTAGAGTTTTGGGCGGCAAACAAACGGTTCCACAAATTAGCGAAGAGCTTTACCGTGACTTTATTAGTCAATAAATAACCGATTGAAAGGTACGCAACAATGGCCAAGCCAAGAAGTATTTTTAGAACGTTGTTTATGGAAATGCGCTTACTCAATAAGAATGGGTTTTCCTTACAATGGCGTTCTTTTACCTTTTTTATCCTGTTTTTGTTTGCCGTGATGGCAGGGATCTTTTTGATTCTTTTCTCTACAGGAGCCTTTTCGGTTGGTTCTAAGGAGTGTCAAGTCTTTTTAGAGAACGAACTTGGACACATTGCCCAAGATATTATGCGAGATTTTAGCACCCTCTCCGTCGAAGGGGTTTTACTGGCTGAACGTTTAACGGAACAAATCGAAAAAAGATTAGAGACCGCTGAATTGAACCCCTCTGAGCTTAAGGCCAATCCCCAGCTGTTAGAGGTAATCCTCAGCGAGGCGATGGAACAACTGATCGCCGCGTTAGAAAAGAATAAGAGCAGCGGGGTATTCCTAACCTTAGATGCCACCATCAATCAAGCGCTGAGCTATGCTGAACAATCCCGTGCCGGACTTTTCTTGAAAAATATGGAGCCCAACATCATTAACCTTGCCACTCCGGCAACCCGTTTTATGCGCGGCCCTGCTTCGATTGGGCGACAAAATAACCTTAGTTTACTACCCCAATGGCAAATGGAGTTCACCGTCGCGCCTGACGACTTTTTTTTCACGACCATGCAAGCCGCGGCGGACAATGATCTTCCGTTGTCTCGTTTATACTACTGGCATCCCTGCTCCCCATTAGTTGGCAATTACGAACATGCCATGTTATTGTGCGTACCACTTATTACGTCTGATGGGGTTGTGATCGGTGTTTGTGGCTTCGAAGTTAGCGCAATGTTATTCAAACTAAAAAACACCCCTGACAACTCCACCTACACCCGGGTCTTCTCCCTCCTCGCGCCCTTCGAGGGGTCTACTCTTGACGCCTCGAAAGCCATCTACGCCGGAAACTATAGCGTCCTTCCTTTACAAATTAAGGGTACTATAGCGCTCAAAACACGAAACGGGATCTCCCGTTATGTGGCAGCCGACGGCTCAACTTTTGCCGGTTTGCACCAAGTAATAAACCTTTACCCGAAGACAGCTGCCTTCTCTACACAGCAGTGGGTTTTAGCCGTCCTCATCCCGGAGGAAGACTTAACGGCAACGATTAGGAAACAGAACCGGCAAATGATCATTTTCCTTCTTCTCCTGCTCCTCTTTAGTATGGGCGCGGCGGCATTAATCAGCCGCCGATCCGTCGCGCCGGTCGTCGATGCCTTGGAACAAGTCAAGACCCACAAGGCTTCGAAATATGCAAAAACCAACATTCACGAAATCGATGATTTAATAGCTTTTTTAGCCTCCCAAGACGCCGCCGATCCTCCATCCGCACCGCCGAAGAATACCCCGGAGGTCTCCACCCTATTTAATGACTTTGTCGAAAATATTAAGACCCTCTCCCCCGCCGAACGGGCTGTCTTCGATCTCTATATGGAGGGATACACCGCTCAGGAAATTACTAAGATCCTATATCTCTCAATTAACACCATCAAAACCCATAACAAAAGGATCTATCAGAAGCTGAACGTTACCTCCCGTAAAGAGTTGCTGGTTTATGTCAAGATGATGAGAGAAAAAGACATTTTATAGCCTATAATACTATATTAATTCTAGATCTACTTTAACTAATCCACTCTAAACAAAAACTCAACAAAAGAAGGGTGGCTAACTCACGGCAA
>DOID01000167.1:23655-25986 GCA_003511465.1 Bacillota bacterium
ATTAGGATACCTCGAAATCAGCAATTTGTCAAGGGCTTTTGGGAAAATTATAAATTCCCACGGGAGCGTTCCCATTTATTTGTGCTCCCCACACGAAAAATATTATGGTATGATATTAGAAATAACCCAGGACGAGGAAGTGAGCGGTTTGTGGACAAAAATAATGGGATATATCATTTTCCATAACACTTTAGGAGATTATTTGATCACCTTAGCTATTTTTGTGGTTGGTTCCCTCGTCTTACGCTCTTTCAAAAAGCTCCTGCTCATAAAATTACGGCGGTGGGCAGAGCGCACCAACAAGGATTTCCTTGCCTTCTTACTCAAATCCAGCGAACAAAATCTTTTACCCCTAATCTATGTGGGTGTTTTTTACGTAAGCCTTTACCGGTTAAACCTTTCTCCCCTCTGGACGAACATCGCTAATCATGTCAGTCTGTCTTTAACCGTGATTTTCAGCATCCGCTTTATATTGGCTTTATTCTCCCGCGGCCTTGAATACTATTTCCAAAAGCCGGAAACTGATTCGAGTAAGCGCTACATTTTTATAATCATCTCGAAGATCCTTACCTTTGTGGTGTGGGCTTTGACGGTGGTCATTCTCCTTGACAATTTAGGCGTTCAAATCTCCGCGTTGGTTACCGGGCTTGGCATCGGTGGGATCGCGATCGCCCTGGCCTCCCAAGTTCTCCTCAGCGATCTATTCAACTATTTTACGATCTATATTGACCGTCCTTTTGAAATCGGGGATTATATCGTAATTGATTCCTTTTCTGGAACAGTGGAAAATATTGGCCTGAAGACCACCCGCCTCCGGAGTCTGACCGGCGAAGAACTAATTTTTTCGAACACGGATTTAACAAGCTCCCGCCTGCGCAATTATAAACGCATGTTCAGGCGGCGGATCTCCTTTTCACTCAGAGTGAGCTACCAAACAGAAGCCACCTTAGTCAAGGAGATCCCGCAAATCCTCGCTGGAATCATTACCAGCATGCCGGATACGGAACTAAACCGCTCCCACTTTAGCGGTTTTGGCGATTACGGTCTCAACTTCGACGTGGTTTATTATGTCCTGACCCGGGATTATATTGCTTATATGGATATCCAGGAACAGATTAACTTGAAGATCATCGACGAATTCAGCAAACGTGGGATCAACTTTACCTACCCCACCCAAACCCTTTATGTAAAGAATGGGTAAGTAGTCGCTCACTCAAAAAATTATTTTAAAATTTTTTGTCACAAACTGTTGCTTTTGGATAATTTCTATGGTAATATATGAATACGTTCTTCAGTGCAAAGCGACTGACGGACACAGAGCGTCTCAGACGTATGGGCCCTACGGCTAGAGTAGCTCGCCTCCCTCTTGACCACGCCGGCAGTCAGAGGAAGTGTATCTACTTACGGTTTCATTAAGGTTATCCAATAGTTCAAATAAAATTTTTTTCGCCACCCATTATTTAGGTGGCTCTTTTCTTTTTATTCAGCTTTTCTTGCTTATTCTTCCGCTTTAATACCAATAATATGAGTAGAAGTCTTCTTCAAGGAGCACACTGATGAATCCTTTTCGTGTTGATCTTCATGTCCATACTCGGGAATCCAGCTGTTGCGGACGAACAGCCGGTCGTTTGGTGGCCGAGTTGTATAAAAAAGCCGGTTATGACGGAATTGTCATTACCGACCATTATAACCAACGTTTCTTCCGTAAATACGCCAAAAATCTTCCTTGGTCCGCGCAGATCGATCATTTTCTCCGGGGTTACCGGAGTGCACGAGATGAAGGGGAAAAAATCGGTCTGAAAGTCTGGTTAGGCATTGAACTTAAGTTCACCGAATCACCACGGGAGTTTTTAATCTTTGGACTGGACGAGTCTTTCCTGAAAAAATACCCGGAATTATTTAAGCTAGGAATTAAAAACTTCCGGAACTTCAGTAAGCAGTTACCCGCCGACGAGGAAATCCTGATTTACCAAGCGCATCCCTTTCGGCCGGGGCTAACCCCCGTAGCGCCGGAGCTGGTTGACGGGATTGAAGTTTATAACGGTAATCCGCGTCAAAACTCCAATAATACGTTGGCTGCTGCTTTTGCCCGGCAGCATAAATTAAGAATGATCTCCGGTTCGGATTTTCACCGTCTTCCCGATTTAGGTCGTGGGGGAGTAATTCTCTCCGAACCGGCCACTGACACCCAGTCATTAATCCGGATCCTAAAAGAGAATGAACGGATCCGGTTAATTACCGACCCCTCTACCCCCCGCTCGTTTTTACGGCTCGTCACTGGTGCCGGCAATCTCGTCAAAAAACTAATCCGCACCGGTGCAGAACACCGTA
>DOID01000167.1:26176-28670 GCA_003511465.1 Bacillota bacterium
GCCAGCATACAACTGAACAGCGCTTCGCAGGTTTTTCTATCCCCAATATAACAACAACCTTTAAACCGACCGGCACGAGCCCGTAAGCGCACCAATTCAACCTCGATCCGGAGCTGATCACCGGCTAAGGCCGGGGTCCGGAAGCGCACCCGTTCAATATTGGAAAAGTAAGCCAACTGTCCTTTGTTTTCCTCCGAGTTTAAAATTAAGAAGGCGGCCGTTTGTGCCATGGCTTCCACCTGAAGCACGCCTTGCATTGGATAAAGTCCACCGTAATACTCCTGGGAAAACACCTCATTTACCGTAATGTTTTTAATCGCAACCACCCTTTTACCCTTCTCCACTTCAAGAACGCGGTCAATGAGCAAAAAGGGGAAACGATGCGGTAATACCTTTTTGATCTCCGTAATATCGAGCAAATGATTCTCCCCCTTCATCGATCAAGATTTGGAACCGCCTACCCTCTAAGGAATCTTTATTACTTGTTCTTGGTACCTGGTACTAATTCCTCTATTTTTCCGCAAAAACTTTCGTGAATATTTCTCTACCTCTCCCCTTCTCCGCTTTTACTGGGCTTTTTGCGTTGTCATTTGATTCATCTATTCTGGTACAATATATTGATAGTCCAACTCAAGTCAAACACTATATATTGTACCAGAATCTTCTTTAATGGATACAACGCAAAAAGCTTACTAAAGTCTATCACCTAGTATTCTCCAAAGTAAAAAATTACATAATTCAAAATATCTAGGTCTAAAGCGGTTTTTTTTATGAATAGTATAAAGAATGCCCTTTTCAAGACCGATGTTTGTAGTATGATGTCGAAAACATGAATTTCTTATAATTTACTATTGTTGTAACATAAAAGCGGATTCGACTTCACCATAAAAATGCAATGAGGTGGTTAGACCATGAAGTTGTTAACCAATCTAAGATTAAGACCGAAATTAATCGCTCTTTTCCTGCTCATTGGATTGCTTCCGGTGTTAACGGTAAACACATTCACCTATATTACCACCGATAATATGCTTAGAAAAGAAATTGGCAGCAAATTTGATGTTTTTACCGGTGAAAAACAGCATCTATTGGAGACCTGGTTCGATAATCAGCAAAAAACCGTCGGTATCATCGCTTCCGTCCAGGATATTTACTCAAACCTTAATTTATATTATTATTTCAGAGGCGGAGCGGAATGGGAATATCAAAATCAAACGGTTGTCTCGGCGCTGCTGCAAAAAGTTAAGACCGAGAATAATTACCGGGATCTTTTTATCGTTAATGATGAAGGGGAAATTATTAGTGCGACCAATGATCGCCTCCTCAATGGGAATTTAAAGGACCGCGATTACATTAAGCGTAGCTTGGACGGGCAAGTTACTACTTCTGAAATTTTCTATTCCGATCTTGCCCAAAGCAATATCATTGTCATCTCTGCGCCGATTTATAACGACTATGTCAACGGTGCACTGATTGGTGCCCTCGGCGCTTATTTTGACAGTAATCAAATCTCCGAGATGTTACTAGAGGGTTTACCCAACATTGGAGAAACGGCTGACAGCTTCTTCGTTAATGACAGCGCCCAGCTTTTAACATTGCCCAAATCAAGCCCAGGGATGGAAATCCTCAAAACCAGGATTGAAGATGAGGGCACCAACGCGCTAACAGCTGCCTTACGCCGGGGAGACCAAAATTTCGAGCAGGATTTAATCTTTCGTAATTACTTGGACAACCAAGTCTTGAGTAACCTGAAAGTGGTTAAACTAGGTGACTATCCGGTGGGCATGGCCATTACCATCAATTATGACGAGGTCTTTTCATCGGTCCAAACGCTCAAATATATCTTGGCCGGACTCGCATGTTTCGTTGGTCTAGTCGTGGTCATCTTTGGCTTTTCCTTTGCCGACTCCCTCGCAAAGCCAATTATTCGGGTCAGTGAAGGGATGCGCGAAATCGCTGAAGGAAATCTCACTGTTCAAATCGGGAATAACCGCAGCGATGAACTGGGCGACCTGGTTATCGAACAGAATAAAATGGTGAAGCAAACTGGTGCCTTAGTGGTTCAGATTGCAGATTCCTCGGGACGGGTTAATCAGGCATCCCATGAAATTGCCACCGGTACTCAGGATCTTTCCCAACGTACTCAGGAACAAGCAGCCACCTTAGAAGAAACCGCTGCCACCATTGAAGTAATGAATTCCTCAATTCAACACGTGGCTAACAACTCGAAACAAGCCGATCAGCTTTCGCAAACTACTCAGCAAATTGTTATGAATGGAAAACAATCGGTTCAGGAAACCATTGAGGCGATGGCGGATATCTCGGCCAGTAGCAAACAGATTGCCGAGATCATTAAAGTTGTCAACGACATTGCCTTCCAAACCAATCTCCTCGCTTTAAACGCAGCGGTTGAAGCCGCCCGGGCAGGCGAACAAGGCCGCGGTTTTGCTGTTGTGGCGGCGGAAGTTCGTAACCTAGCCGGGCGAGCTGCCGGATC
>DOID01000167.1:28980-35614 GCA_003511465.1 Bacillota bacterium
CAGCAAAATGCCGCGATGGTTGAAGAACTAACTTCTTCTTGTGAATCCTTAAACGCGGAAGCGGAAAATCTTCGTCATTTGGTTGATACTTTTAAACTTGACGACAATAGCCGGGGATTGACAAAAACCTCCGCGCGAAACCCATTAAGCCCAACCGCAAAAGTGACCGGAACTTCGGTGCAAATGAATAACCGCTTTATCGAGGATCGGATTGACCACTTCTAGGTCACCTAAAGGGAAGAACTTAGTTCTAAAGAGTACCAGGAAATATAGAAATTGCTTTAGTTTAAGGGGTTGAAAAAATGACCGATCATGACAATCTTCTTCTTGATGAAGACCTTATAACCGCGTTTATCGCTGAAACCAGCGAGCAAATTGAAAGGTTAGTGCAGATCTTACTAGACATTGAAACAAACACTGATCGGCAAGAGGAATTTATCGACGAACTGTTTCGGCTTGCCCATAATATCAAAGGTTCTTCCGGAGTGGTCGGACTTACTGAAGTATCAAAAGTCATGCATGAAATTGAAAATCTTTTCTCCGCGGTTCGAAACGGACAGTATTCCCTCGACAACAGCGCAATTGACTTATTACTCTCTTTTACCGACGACTTTAGTGCTTTTCTTGAGAAAAAGATCGGGACTGCTACTTTTAATGGTGCGGAATGGCTGGAAAAGCTCAAACAACTAAAAAAAAGTGACTCCTCCGATCGGCAAACACAACTTATTGATCCCCCTCTGATCCTCACTCCAGAAGATAAAGCGAAGGTCAATGCCTGGCAAGAAGAGGGAAAAACCGTCTATGAAATCAACCTTGACTTCACCCCGGAGGCAAAGATGCGTAGCGTCTCCGTGGTTATTTTTCTTCGCTTTATTCGCAACTACGGAACCGTGCTCACGACAGCACCTACTGAGGATCGGATGGGTGATGAGAATTATTCCACCTTCAAAGTGGTAATCTTTGCCGAACACCGCTTTACTACGGAGGACGAAAATCACATCATCAATTATCCCATCAACCAAGAGGTCACAGGGATCTCCATCCGTGAATGGCAGTATCGAAAAGAAGGTGCCGAAAGCGGCGTTAATCAGATTAGCGAACCCGGGGATCACGGTTCCGCCGCTCAAACTATCCGTGTAAATTCCGATCGCATTGATAAGGTCATTAATCAAATCGGAAAGCTTCTTACCCTAAAGACCAGCCTCTCCCAACTTTACGAAAACGGTTATCAAGGAAAATCCACCTGGGAACAGTTTTCTAAATGTATCCAGGAGCTGGAGCAGACCGTCTCTACACTCCAAACAGACACCATGGATCTGCGGATGATTCCTGTACGGCATCTCTTTGCCCGCTTTCCGAAAATTGTCCGCGATCTCACTAAAAAGTTGGGGAAAAAAGTGGAGTTGCATTTTGTCGGAGAAGATACGGAGATCGACAAACACATCGCTGAAGAGCTCATTGATGCCCTCACTCACCTACTCCGTAATGCGGTGGATCATGGGCTTGAAGATACAGAAACACGCAAAGCCCAAGGGAAAGATCCCGTTGGGCATATCACGATGAGCGCACGACAGGAAGGGAGCCACATCGTGATCAGTGTGTCCGAAGATGGTCGCGGACTTAACCTGGAGAAAATCCGGGAGAAAGCACTCTTGCTCGGGATCATCTCCGAAAGTGATTCTTTGAGCCCTGAAGAGACCATCCGCCTGATCTTTGCGCCTGGTTTTTCTACCTCCGAAAAGGTCAGCGCAGTCTCCGGGCGCGGTGTGGGGATGGATGTCGTTAAGACTAATCTACAGAAAATCCAAGGCGAAATCGATGTCCGTACCAAACCGGGTAAAGGTACAACATTTTTGCTAAAAGTTCCTTTGACTTTAGCGATCATTCAATCATTTATGGTTAAAATCGGTGGACAAATCTTCGGCATCCCGGTAACCGACATTGTCCAAAGCATTGTCATTAAAGAAACCGAAATCCACAAAATCAGTGGCCAAAGCCTTTATTATCGTTTCCCCGAAACCATCCCTTTAGTAGACTTAGGTAATTATTTTCAGTTCCCGCTGAATCAGGACAAAAGTAGAATTCCCGTTGTGATCGTCAATTACGGACGTGGTCGCGTCGGTTTTATCGTTGAGGAGCTAATCGGACTGGAAGATATTATGATTAAACCGATTAATAAAGCCCTGGGTGAGCAAGACCAAATTGCCGGTGCCGCGCTGCTAGGCAACGGGAAAATCGGGCTCATCCTTAATCACCAGCACATTGCCAGGCAGGCGCTGAATATTGAGTAATCTCGTTAATATGCGGAGGAGACATGAAGCCAAGTTTAAATAGACTAGCCTTAACCCCCCCCACGGATCAGGAGATTCGGGAGCTTTGCCAAATCATCAATGAAACCCTCGGCTTTAAATATACGCTCCAGAAAAAATACCTGATTACAAACCGCCTAAATAAACGCCTGTCCGAACTGGGTATTGAGCATTATCAAGCCTACCTGACCCTCCTCCGGCAGGAGCCGTTGGAACGAGATTTCTTTTGTGAATTAGTAACGACCAATGTAACGAAATTTTATCGAGAAACCATTCAGTTTGAACTGCTGGCGGAGAAACTCCTCCCCCAACTCGCGGAAACAAAAAAAGGAACCAAAAAAATGCGGTGTTGGTCGGCCGGCTGTTCTTCCGGAGAAGAAGCCTATAGTATAGCGATCACCTGCCGAGAAACCTTAGGTACGGATTGGGATATAAAGGTTTTGGCCACCGACATCAATTCTGCACAACTGAAAATCGGCAGTGCGGGTATTTATTCGACCGAAAAGGTGGATTCTGTACCGAAAAAATGGCGGGCCAAGTATTTCCTCCCCCATCAGTCCGAACATCACTTCCAGATTACCCCGCAGCTAAGAAAAGATGTGATCTTTCGGTTGGCCAATTTAATGGATATAAATTCCCTTCCGGCCACAGTCCATCTGGATTTTATCATGTGCCGCAATGTCTTTATCTATCTATCAAAAGAGGCCCGTGCGCAAATCCTTGACCATTTTTATTCCCGGTTAAACGCCGGTGGTTACCTTTTGCTCGGTCACTCCGAATCCATTGACCCTGACTTTCGTCACTACTGGCTACCCTTGGGTAAATCAATTTATAGGAAAAGGTAGGTATCTCCATGAAAAACAAACCTCCATACCGGGTACTTGTGATCGACGATTCTGCTTTTATCCGCCAGTTTCTGACCAGGATTATTAATCAAAACCAAGATCTAAAAGTCATCGCCACCGCTGCTGATCCGTTAAAAGCCATGGAGATTCTGAAAAAAACCGAAGTGGATGTTATTACCTTGGATATAGAGATGCCTAATATGGACGGGTTGCAATTTCTAAAACAGCTAATGCACTTCCGTCCCCTCCCAGTGGTCATGATCAGTTCATGGACCCAAGAAGACAGTGAGATGGCTGTCCAAGCTCTCGCGTTAGGAGCCGTTGATATTATCGCTAAACCCACCTTGGGGTTACGCATTGGCATGGAGAAACTTAAAGACGAAATCATCACTAAAATCAAAACGGCCACCCAAGCTAGGGTGGGCCGTTTCCCTTCATCACCAAAAGTCGCCCCCCCTCCCCTCTCGGTGGCGGACAACAAAGGGCTAAAAGTGACCACCGATAAAGTCATCGCCATTGGGGCGTCAACTGGAGGAACCGTGGCCATCACCGAAATCTGCCAGCAGTTACGACCTAATGTCCCCGGGATCCTGATTATTCAACATTTACCGGCCATGTTCACCACCTCTTTTGCCGCGTCGCTTAATAATACGACGCGGATCCAAGTCAAAGAGGCAGAGGATGGCGAACAGATCACTTCCGGTCTGGCTTTGGTCGTGCCTGGTGATAAAAATCTCACGATCCGAAAAAGTGGTGCCAAATACCTGGTAAAGCTGGGACCAAAACTCGATGTTTCGATCTATAACCCCAGCATCAATCATACGCTCCATTCCGTCGCAGAAGTTGCCGGAGTTAACGCCATGGGAGTGATTCTCACCGGAATGGGTAACGACGGGGCCGACGGGCTAAAAGCCATGCGTGATAACGGCGCTTATACCATCGCTCAGGACGAAAAAACTTCCGTCATTTATGGAATGCCCCTGCGCGCATGGGAAAATAAAGGGGCTGCTAAACAAGTGCCGTTACCAGAGATCGCCGAAGAGATCCACCATTGGGCCGGGATTTAAAAGGAACCGTTAGACATCGAACTGATCAAAAGATCACACTCCATAAGGTATTTTTATACCTATATTATGAAGTGTGATCTTAGATATTGATACCTCTAGCCCAGATTTGCGGCAGGGGTTGTTTATTTTTTCTCTTCACCCAGACTCAACACCAAGTTGAGGAGGATACCGAAGATAGCGGCACCGGCAATACAGGGTATTTCCAAGCCGAAGAAGGGAATGTTCCCGCCGAAGGCATATTGTCCGCCAACCCCAATCACCATAATGGTGGCGATCACGGCAATGTTTTTGGCGCTGAACATATCCACCTTTTTCTCCATCATAATCGCAATTCCCTGGGCGGCAATGGCACCAAACAAGTAAATCTCCAGTCCACCAATGACAGGGGTAGGAATGGCATAGATGGCATTAATCAATGGTGTGAAGCAGGAGATAATCATGGCCATCAAAGCTGCCGCAATCAGCACCGGAATGGAAAACACCTTGGTAATCGCCATGGCGCTGATGTTCTCTCCGTAGTTGGTCCCCGCCGGACCGCCGATAAAACCAGCCACAATATCACCAATCCCGTCGCCAATCAGGTTAAGCCCCAGTTTACTAGAGATATCATATTTTTTGGCGCTTTTTTTCTTTCGAGCCAGGTCATTAACGTAAATATCAAGCTGATAAACGTGGGCCGTTGATTCGGGAATGGTTGCAATCGCAATCGGCATAATGGCCGCCACCGCCACCCAGGAAGGTTTAGGTAAGGTAAAGAGCGGTAAAGCAAAAAGGCTGCTATTGACCGTATCCGGTAAGAATTTGAAAAAATCTAGGCCGGTAGAGGCACGAACGATAAACGCGGTGAGACAGCCGACAATCGGGCCTAATAAAAGAGGCAACTGCCGCCAAAACCCCTTAAGGTAGACGGAGAACAAGATGGTCGAAAGTAAGGTGAGCAGGGAGATTCCCCAAGCCCAGTTTGAAGCCATTGCTTTCGCCGCTTCCGGTAAATTAGCCGGAATGGCTGCCGCATCACCCATGGCATTCGCTGCTAAAGTAAGACCGATGGCCATAGCAATCGGGCCGGTAACGGTAGCCGGCAATACTTTATCGATGGAATCTTTTCCAAACCTGTTGACAATCAGCCCGGCCGCAATCGAAACAAAACCAGACATCACAATCCCAAACTGGGCAACGGCAATTTTTTCGTTCAGAGTATACCCGGCCAGCGCTTCTGAGGCCATCAGTCCAGCAATGGCCGGTAGATAAGAGAAACTAGAACCGTAATATAGGGGCAATTGCTTTTTGGTCACTAAAATAAAGCAGATGGTCGCCAAACCGCTGGCAAAAATCGTGGTCGAAACATGGAACCCGGTGAGGAGGGCTACCGTAACCGTAGCGGGAAACATGACGATTACTTGTTGGATCGCATACAAAAGCAGCTTCCAAAAGGATGGTTGCTCATCCGGTAGATAACCAATGACTTGTTTTTCTGAAGACATTATTAATTCCTCCCATTTTCAGTTCATATGAAGACGCCTGCTTAAAGCGTTTTCTCCCCTCATAAAAACTCCTTTGATTGAATCATCAATCAAAGGAGTTTTTGCGTTTTAAGAATCAGGATTCCAAGATGACCACACTCTCGGCGCCATCCACTTCCTGTAGCTTTACTTGGATCACTTCCCGTTTGGAAGTGGGCACATTTTTACCGATATAATCGGCTCGGATCGGTAACTCCCGGTGTCCGCGGTCAATTAACACCGCCAGCTGAATCATACTCGGCCGACCTAGATCCATCAGCGCATCCAAAGCGGCCCGCACCGTCCGACCGGTATAGAGCACATCATCCACTAAAACTACCTTTTTTGCATCAATCGGAAACGGAACGATGCTACGGTGAACCACCGGCTGGGGCGAGACCAAGGTTAGATCATCCCGGTAGAAAGTAATATCCAGGGTGCCAACGGGAATCTCCTTTTTTTCGTGTTCTTTGATTAGTTCCGCTAAGCGCTGGGCCAGCGGCACTCCCCGGGTGCGGATCCCGATTAAGACCAGATCCTGAACGCCCTTATTTCGTTCGGTAATTTCATGGGAAAGACGATACAAAGCTCGACGCAGATTCTCACCATCCATAACCTGTGCTTTTACTTTATCCACCACCGTCACCTCCTAAAGAAAAAACCTTCCACCGCAAGGCAGGAAGGTTTTAGTTCTTAACTTCAAGGATTGTTAAAGTATAAGAATTGCTCCTTACCAGCCTCGCAGGACTAGTTTAAAGGGTTTGTTTGATTAAGAATAGCAAATGTAATCATGGTTGTCAATACCATTTTTCCAAGTTCAATGGTAGACTGACCGCCCCTTCCTCATAGGGAATAAAGATACTTTCCGGATCTTGAACAGTCCTTCTCAGCACCGCCGGTAATTCCAGCTT
>DOID01000145.1:0-1136 GCA_003511465.1 Bacillota bacterium
AAGGTCATAAGCAGCTAACCCTTTCCAGAATGATGCTTCCACCGATTCCTCCGGACTTTTAAGCGCCAATACCTGGTAATAATCACCGGCTAAATAAGTGGTTTCCAGCAAAGCATGGCGGTAAGTTGGATTGGAGGGTGAGGAAGCCACAAGGTGGGTTAGGTGTTCCAATGCTTCCCGAAACTGACCAGCCTCGCGGAGGAGATAGGTTAAATCAAAACGGATCTCATCGTTCGACGGATTGTCCCGTACGATGGTGGCCAGCAGATCGAGACTACCGTAGAAATCTCCTTGGTAGTAAAGGTCGATGGCGGTTTGATGTTGGTTTTCCGGAGCGGAAGTTTGGTCTCCCTTGGCCGTGACCAGTAAAGAGATGAGCGTGAGGAGTAATAGGACACCGACGAGGCGGCGGTAGGTAAAACGTGGCATCTTCTTTTTCCTTTCATTGACAAAAAATTATCAGGGCTGAAATTAGTTGCTTTGTTACAATTTGAGTCATGCTGATCTATATTTTATTCTATTTTATAAATAGCTTGACTGTCAATGGAAGGAAAGGCGTTTTTATCCAGTAATAAATGGAAACAATCGATTCGGAACTGACAATAACAAATAATCTATAAGGATGGGAGAGGAAGATGGGCAATCAACAGCGGAGGATGACACTTTTCAACTCATTTCGAGTTTTGAAAGGGAACACCAGGATCTCGGTTATTTTCCAACCTCTGTGGGGTATTCCCTATGCGTTGTTCAACTTCTATTTAGGTCTCTACATGAAGGCGCAGGGGATCACTGATCAACAGATTGGTGAACTAATTGCCATTGGGTTTATTTCCGGAACGATCTTTTCCTTATTTAGCGGAGTAATCACAGATTATCTGGGTAGAAAGAAAACAACACTGATTTTTGATCTGATCGCGTGGCCTTTAGCGCTGTTGATCTACATCTTTGCCACCAATTATTGGCTTTTTGTGTTGGCTGCGGTCTGTAATAATGTGGCTCGGATCGTTAATGTTTCGTTTACACTGATGGTGGTTGAAGACGCTACGAATGAGGAAAGGAAGGCGGCCTTTACCCTATCAAACATCATCAATATTGCTTCCGGGGTTTTAGTGCCCCTCGCTGGGGTGCTGGTGGAA
>DOID01000145.1:1337-32075 GCA_003511465.1 Bacillota bacterium
GAATTGGCCGCGAAATTTTACGGGAGAACCAGCGCCAGAAAGTCATTGCCGGAACCCGCCTTAACCTTTTTGGGAATACCTTCGCCTATCTCAAGCGCAAACCTTCAGCCTTGGTGGCGATGGTAATCACCGTGCTGTTTAATGTCTATTTACCGATTGGGACCATCAGTAGCCTGTATTTTGCGCCTTATCTGACCGAAAAGTTAGGCCAGAGCAAAGCGCTGATTTCCTCTTTAGGCGTGGTGAACTCCCTTACCATGTTGTTGGTCTTAGTCTTACTCTTACCTCGGCTCCAATCCGGACTTTTCCCTTTACTGGTTGGGTTGGGGTTTCAACTATTGTCATTGGCTGTTTTGATCTTAATTCCGCCCGGGAATTTCTGGCCGTTAATAATCGTGATTATCTTATATGCCTTAGGGTTCGGCTTGTTTCGACCCTTGGTAGATGCGCTTTTTGCTGATATTACTGAAGGGAAGGAGCGGGCTGGGCTTTACGGCTTAAACAATACTTTAACTTCAATCTTGAGCGCGCTGGCCGGTTTCTATTCTGGCCGGTTGTATCAGGCAACTCCGGTTTCCATTTACCGTTTTTCCTTCGTTCTCCTGCTTCTTTGTATTATCGGACTTTTCACCTACGGCTCTTTGGAAAAAAAGCCGATTGTCCCACGGATTAATTTACCTTGGCGAAAAAGGATTCCTCTTTCCGGTCGCGAATTAGATTAAATGAACTTTTTCTTGGCTGGGGGAGCCTTAAGGGTTTAGGGGGGGATTGGAATGAGTATTTGGGTATGCATTTTTTGTGGTAAACAAGTACAATTTGATCCACCCAATTGTTATCTTTGTGATGAGGGTGCCGTTTGTGTTGAATGTCAGCAAAAACGCACTGAAGAAGAAAACGTAAGTGTCTTCCCATGACCTGCTTGGTGGCAGGTTTTATTCATTACGCAAAAGGCTTTTGCGTTGTCATATATAAAGATCACCTGGTAAGGGGAGATTATATAGTCGCTCACGTTGGCTACCGCCCGCGCACATGAAAGGATGAAAATCGAGCAGCGAGTGGAGTTTGCCGGATGGCCGGCAGGCGGCGTGATCAGCGTCGCATTACGGCGTTGCTCCCTGCGGGCGGTGCTCGATATACATTGAGTATAATCTGCGCTCCGTCCTCGCTCGCGCCTTGTCCTGCTCGCTGCTGACGCCGCGAGCCAAATCTGNNGCAGCGAGTGGAGTTTGCCGGATTGTTGGTAGGCGGCGTGATCAGCTGTGCATAGCGTCCTTGCTCTACTTGCTGCTGACGCCGCGAGTCAACTCAATGAAGAGTGCTTCCAACAATCCGGCAAGGATGCTCCCCGGCGCGCTGGGGTAATAGCGCCGGATCTTTAGATTGGAATACGCAGGCGAAATAATCTACAAAGGCGATCATACACCACAAGCGACGAGTGACGAGTATCGAGCGACGAGAGTACTTTCTAAAATAGATAAGGATGGAACTTCATGCTGGTTTTAAACAAGGTGACGAAAACTTATGATGGGGAAAAAAAGGCGGTCAACCAGTTGAGTTTAGAGGTTGCCCCGGGAGAAATTTTTGGCTTTATCGGTCCTAATGGTGCCGGTAAGACCACAACGATCAAGATGATCACCGGACTACTCCCTCCAACTGCGGGGCAGATTCTAATTAACGGCGTTGATTTGGCCACCTCACCGGTGGCCGCCAAAAGGAATTTTACCTATGTACCCGATCACCCGGAGATTTTTAGTGCGATCCGGGGGATCGATTATCTGCATTTCCTTGCCGATATGTATGACGTTTCTGCGCAAACGCGACGCGTCCGGATTGAGCAGTATACACAGCTTTTTGGAATCTATGATTTTCTGGGGGAAATCATCCAATCCTATTCCCACGGGATGAAGCAGAAACTAGTGATTTGCGGCGCTTTGTTACCGGAAGCCCCTTTGTTTATCTTGGATGAACCCTTGGTTGGCCTTGACCCCTTAGCGGCGAAGCATTTAAAGGAGATCATGGGAAAGCGCTGTGCCGCCGGTGGAACGGTTTTTTTCTCTTCCCATCTTTTGACGATCGTGGAGCAAATCTGTGACCGGATTGCGGTGATCAATCAAGGCGAATTGATCGCTTGCGACCGGCCGGAGCGGATTAAAAACGGCTCTAACCATAGCCTAGAGGAGATTTTCCTGGAGTTGACTAAGGATGCGTAAATTTTTTGTTCTGGTTAAGTTTGAATTGATGGATTTTTTTAGCAAATATCAGAGTGGAAGCGGATGGGGCACCGGCAGGCGCGGGAAGGGGCTGGTGATCCTAACTTTGCTTTTGCTAATGATCCCTTTCACACAAATGTCGATCGGGGTTTATCACCGTTTTTACGGGTTGGGGCGGCCGGAATTAGCGGTTGCTTTTATGATCTTGCTGACTTTTTTATTGATGACTTTGACTGCTATACCCTTGATTTATTCCTTATTTTTGTATCGGAATGATTTCCAGTATTTATCCGCCTTGCCGATCCCCGAATCCTATCTGGGAATGGCGAAATTGAGTATCGTCTGGCTTTATTTGGTCGGGATAAACTTGGTGCTTTGGCTTCCGGTCTCCATCTTGACGGGTTTAGACTTAGGGTGGATCGATCGTGGATTAATCACAGGCTTCCTGATTGGAATCCTGACCCCGTTTCCGCCGCTTTTTTTTTCCACGTTGGCTGTTTTAGCCCTAACACTGGTGGGGGTTAAGGGGCGGCGCAAAAACCTGATTTCTACCTTCTTCGGTTTTGCCCTGCTCGGTTTGGTGCTTGGTACCCAACTTTTTCTTACCAGTGAAAGCGGCGTGGGCTTGATTGCGCTGACGGAGGGTTGGAGCAGGTATTACCCGCCGACGGCGTGGATGGTACGGCTAATCAGCGGTTCGCGCGCAAATATAATCCCCTTGATGGGGTTAACGGTGGGTTGCTATTGGGGCTTGCAGACGGGCGCCGGGCGGTTGTACCGGATTGCCTTACATCAAGCTGAAACAAACTCGACACTCCAGAGTTTTTCCCTGTTTGAGCAGCCCAAAAGCAAATATCGGCAGTTGCTCCGGAGGAACCTGTTGATTATCGGTAAACAACCGGTATTTTTGATGAATACGCTACTCACGTTGGTGGTGCCCGGGCTTATTTTGCTGGCCGGTTTTCTGGCTGGGGATTTTACACCGGAAAATTTGGCGGAGGGGCAGAGCCAGCTTACTCTGGTGTGGGTGGGACTGGCTTCAGCTCCGGCTTTATTGGTTAATTTGTCGGTGACGGCGATCACCCGGGAAGGGAAGGCCTTCTGGGAAACAAAGGTTTTACCGGTAACGACCTGGGATAACCTGCGCTCCCGGATCGGAACGACCATCTTGATTAATTTGACTGCGTCCATGGTAATGCTCATCTTGGCCCTCCTCTGTTTTCCCCTCACAATTAGCTCCGTCATTTCCGGGCTCTTTTTTGTCGTCATGTTGACGGTTTTTCTAGCCCATTCCGATCTGGTGCTCAATATTTATCGGCCCTTTCTGAACTGGAGTCATCCGGCGGCGGCGATTAAAAACAATCTCAATGTCATTCTTTCCTTAGCCTCCCGGCCTCTCCTAACGGTGATCCCCGTTTTGACCGTATTTTGCCTCCCGGGGGCCAGTCTAAGCGCCATCCTTTTTTATTCCGGTTTGCTCTTGTTCCTCCTGACGCTTTTGGTGCGTAAGTTTTTACAAACCGTTATGGTGGAAAAGTTTGATCAGATTGGCGGTTAAGGTATAATGAGGTAAGGGAAAATAGAAACAAGAAGGAATATAGAAAGCTTTTTTCGTTGTATAGAGCTTTGTGGGAAGGTGATGAAGATTGGCGGCTGCTGATCCGATTGGCTTGTTTGACTCGGGGGTAGGGGGACTCTCCATCATGAAAGAGGTTCGACGGATGTTACCGCATGAGGATCTGATCTATGTCGCCGACTCTAAATATTGCCCCTATGGGGAAAAGACTCCCCAGGCGATTCAGGAACGGGCCCGCAAAGTCACCGAATTTTTGCTGGCCAAGGGGGTAAAGCTGATTGTGGTGGCTTGTAACACCGCGTCGGTCGCCGCTCTTAAGTATTTACGGGCGGCCTTTACTTTGCCTTTTGTCGGGGTGGAACCGGCCGTGAAACAGGCGGCGTTATTTACGAAGAATAAGAAGATCGGGGTACTCGCAACCGGTCTGACCCTTTCCGGTGAAAAATTCACTTCCTTGGTTGAAAAGTTTGGTGGTGGCATTACGGTCGTTAACCAAGCCTGTCCGGGTCTGGTGGAGCAGGTAGAAGCAGGCCAGGTCAGTGGTCCGGAGACGGAGACCATGCTCCGCATGTACCTGAAGCCGCTCCAGGACACCGGGGTTGATGTGGTGGTCTTAGGGTGTACCCATTATCCTTTCCTCCGGCCGTTGGTAGTAAAAATTGTGGAACCAGGGATCCAGGTCATCGATACCGGTATGCCGGTGGCGCGACAGACCAAGCGTGTCCTCACCCAAGCGGAGTTGTTGGCACCGGAAACGCGGATTGGTCAAGATTGGTTTTATACTTCCGGTAACCCTTCGTTGGTTGGCCCTGTCGTTGAGCGTTTGTGGGGAGCAAACGAAGTAGTAGTAGAACGAATTCCGCCTCCCTTTGCGACAGACTAAATATTTTCTTACGATCCGGAGAAAGGAGTGGACAGATGCGTAGCGATATTGAAATTGCCCAACAAGCCCAGATGCGTCCCATGGCAGAGGTGGCAGTTGAACTGGGACTAACGGAAGGAGAATTTGAACTTTACGGCCGTTATAAAGCGAAAGTTTCCCTTACTGCTCTGGAAGAGCGCAAGGGGACGCCCGACGGAAAACTGATTTATGTTACAGCGATTACCCCAACGCCGGCCGGTGAAGGGAAAACCTGTACTGCGGTGGGATTAACGCAGGCGTTAGGGTGTTTAGGAAAAAAAGCAGCGGTAGCCCTGCGGGAACCGTCCTTGGGACCGACTTTCGGCGTTAAAGGAGGAGCGGCCGGTGGCGGTTATGCCCAAGTGCTACCCATGGATGAGATTAATCTCCACTTTACCGGCGATCTTCATGCGGTTACCGCCGCGCACAATCTGTTGGCGGCGGTACTGGATAATCACATTTACCAGGGGAATGCCTTGGGAATTGACCCCAAACGGGTGCTGTGGCGCCGGGTGATGGATATCTCCGATCGTCAGCTCCGCCATATTGTGGTGGGACTGGGGGCGAAGAGCGACGGGACAATACGGGAAAGTGGATTTGACATCACGGTGGCCTCGGAGATTATGGCCATCCTTTGCCTGGCGACTGACGCTGTCGATCTGAAGCAGCGGCTAGGATCGATTTTGGTGGCCTATAACTTTCAAGGTCAACCGGTTTTCGCCCGCGATTTAGGGGTGGTCGGCGCCATGGCCGTTCTGCTCAAGGAAGCGCTGAAACCCAATTTAGTCCAGACTTTAGAGGGTCAACCGGCGTTTATTCACGGGGGACCTTTTGCTAATATTGCCCATGGCAATAATAGTATTTTGGCGACGAAATTAGCGCTGAAACTGGCTGATTATGTTGTGACCGAGGGTGGCTTCGCTTCTGATCTAGGGGCGGAGAAATTCTTTGATCTGGTGGCACCCCAGTTCGGACTGGTGCCGGATGTGGTGGTTCTGGTTGCTTCAGTCCGCGCACTGAAAAGTCATGGGGGTGTTCCCCTGGTTGAAATGGCAACGCCGGATCCGGCGGCGGTTGACCGCGGCCTGAGTAATCTAAAAAAACACTTATCCAATCTGAGGGAGGTCTTTCGTCTCCCGGTGGTGGTGGCTTTAAACAAATTCCCAACCGATGCTCCGGAAGAAGTGGCTGTTGTTCTGGATTTCTGCCGAGGAGAGCAAGTTCCGGCGGAAATTTCGGAAGTGGTAGCCCAGGGCGGCGTCGGCGGGACAAAACTTGCTCAAGAGGTTCTTACCACGATTGACACGGCGGAAAACCACTTTACTCCCTTGTATAGCAGTGCAACTCCGCTCGAAGCGAAGATTGCTTTGCTGGCTACTAAGATTTATGGCGCCAGCGAAGTTACATATACCAAGGAAGGGCAGCGCGCCCTAGAAGAAATTAAAAACCTCGGTTTTGACCACCTGCCGGTCTGTGTGGCTAAAACCCAGATGTCACTATCGGACAATCCGAAACTCAAAGGGGCGCCTCAGGGGTGGAGTTTAACGGTGCGTGATCTTAAACTAGCAGCCGGAGCCGGTTTTGTCGTTGTTTTTGCCGGTAATATTCTGACTATGCCCGGTTTACCGAAGACTCCAGCGGCCCAGCAGGTTGATCTATTACCGGATGGGAGCATTGTGGGCTTATTTTAGTAATTGGCAAGGAGGCGAGGATTTGAGCGCGAAACTGCTTGATGGAAAGGCCCTAGCGAGTAGGGTTAAAGAAACGGTCCGCTGTGACGCGGAGCAACTGACGGCGTCCGGTGTGGTACCAGGGTTGGCGGTCGTCTTAGTCGGGGACGACCCGGCGTCCCGGATTTACGTGCGGAATAAGGAAAAAAATTGCCAAGAACTGGGGATTCGATCTGAAGTTTATCATTTACCGGCAACCACTACGCAAGCGGAACTTAATGCTTTGATTCAAAAACTTAATGCTGATGCAAAGATCAACGGTATTTTAGTGCAATTGCCCCTCCCAGCACCCTTGCGGGAAGAGGAAGTAACGTATCTCATAAAACCGGAGAAAGATGTGGATGGTTTTCACCCCTTTAATTTAGGCCGTTTGTTACGGGGAGAAGATGGGATCTGCCCTTGTACCCCGGCGGGCATTATGGCCTTAATCAAGGAGAGTGGGATTAAAGTTTGTGGCCGAGAATGTGTGGTGGTTGGTCGTAGTAACATTGTGGGTAAACCTGTGGCGCAGCTTTTGTTACAGGAACATGGCACCGTGACGATTTGTCATTCGCGAACCCGGGATCTGTCGGCGATGATCCGTCGCGCCGATCTTTTGGTGGTAGCGGTGGGAAAGGCTGGATTAGTTGAGGGGACGATGGTAAAACCCGGAGCGGTAGTGATTGATGTGGGGATGAATCGCTTGCCTTCCGGAAAGGTCGTCGGCGATGTCGACTTTTCGTCGGTTTCAAAAGTGGCGGGGGCAATTACACCCGTACCCGGCGGCGTAGGACCGATGACCATCGCGATGCTGATGAAGAATACGGTAAGGGCAGCATTATTACAAAATCAAGATAAATTGGGTAAAAACTAGACTTTTCCTCAATAATAAAGTATATTACTTATGGTATTCTTTTCTGCTGCCACTTATGTTTAGCGCAATTAATTGAAGCTTTTTCCGGAATGAGGATTATCCCGGAGTTTACGGGAAAAATAAGCCTGCCGGATGATTGTTAAACTAGTGACCATGAGAATCATCATGAGCATCATGGTGAATTTATACATAAGAATGGAGGAGTAGCATGTCTAAGAATGTCTATTTTTTTGGGAAAGGTAAAGCCGATGGTACGGCGGAGATGAGAAATTTACTCGGGGGTAAAGGAGCAAACTTGGCTGAGATGACCAATTTGGGAATTCCTGTACCCGCCGGTTTTACCATTACCACTGAGGTGTGTACGAGCTATTTCGAGAATAATCAGCAGTGGCCTACGGGGTTGGAAGCCGAGATCAAGACTAACTTGGAAAAAGTCGAAGCGGCCATGGGTAAAGTCTTTGGGGATACGAACAATCCTTTGCTGTTGTCGGTCCGTTCCGGCGCACGCGCCTCGATGCCGGGGATGATGGATACCATTTTGAATTTGGGTTTAAACGACGATACCGTACAGGGGTTAATTAAAAGCTCCGGAAACGAACGATTTGCCTGGGATAGTTACCGACGCTTTATTCAGATGTACAGTAATGTGGTACTCGGGTTGGAGCACAGCAATTTCGAAGCCATCTTAGAGCAGAAGAAAGCGGAAAAAGGTGTTAAACTTGATTATGAGTTGGCGGCCGAAGATCTGAAAGACCTGGTTGCGAAGTTTAAAGCTTGGATCAAAACGAATTCGTCCACTGAGTTTCCCAGTGATCCCTGGACGCAATTGCGTGGCGCGATTAATGCGGTCTTTTCTTCATGGATGAACCCACGCGCCATTACCTACCGGAAACTGAATAAGATCCCAGCCGAATGGGGTACGGCCGTTAATGTCCAAGCCATGGTCTTTGGGAATATGGGAGACAATTCTGCAACCGGCGTGGCCTTTACACGGGACCCGTCTACAGGCGAGAATATATTTTACGGTGAATTTCTCATTAATGCCCAGGGCGAAGATGTGGTTGCCGGGATCAGAACGCCCGAGGAGATCAGCTTAGAGGCCTCCAAAAACTGGGCGAAAAATAACGGTATCTCCGAAGAGGATCGTAAAACCAAGTATCCTTCCTTAGAAGAATATATGCCTGAGTGTTACCAACAGCTGTTGCAACTACGGAAGACTTTGGAAGAACACTACAAAGACATGCAGGATATTGAATTTACAATTCAAGACCGGAAATTATATATGCTGCAAACAAGAAGCGGCAAACGGACCGGACCGGCTGCGCTGAAAATTGCGGTGGATCTGGTGGCCGAAGGCTTAATCGACAAAAAAACCGCGCTGCTCCGCATTGAACCGGAACAATTGGATCAACTCCTGCATCCGATGATTGACCCGAAAGCCAACGTTAATAAGATCGCGAAAGGTTTACCGGCCAGCCCCGGCGCTGCCGTCGGCCAGGTGGTATTTACTGCTGAGGACGCCGAAGAATGGAATAACAAAGGCCATAAAGTGATTTTAGTCCGGACGGAAACCTCGCCGGAAGACATCAGTGGGATGCATGTGGCGCAGGGAATTTTAACTGCCCGCGGGGGCATGACCTCCCATGCGGCGGTGGTCGCTCGGGGTATGGGTAAATGTTGTGTCGCTGGGTGCAGCGATGCCTTGGTTGATGAGGGTAAGAAAATCGTCACCATCAATGGTAATGTGTTAAAGGAAGGAGACTGGATGACCCTCAATGGTTCCACCGGAGATATTATCCTTGGGCAAGCGCCCTTGGTTGAGCCGGAGGTTTCCGGGAATTTCGAGACGTTGATGTCCTGGGCGGATGAAGTCCGGGCTTTAAGAGTCAGAACGAACGCCGATAGTCCCCATGATGCTAAAGTAGCCCGTGGTTTCGGCGCTGAAGGGATTGGACTCTGCCGGACTGAGCATATGTTCTTCGGTCCCGAGCACGAACGGATTTTGGCGGTACGTGAGATGATCCTTGCTGACGATGTGGAAGCGCGGAAGAAAGCGCTGAGCAAGATCCTACCGTACCAAAAGGCAGATTTTATGGCCATTTTTGAAGAGATGAAGGATCTCCCGGTAACCATTCGTCTGCTTGATCCGCCTTTACATGAGTTTTTACCCCACGACCGGAAAGGTCAAGAAGAAATGGCCGCTGAGATGGGGATCCCGGTCGAGAAGGTTATTGATAAAGTTAATTCGATGAGCGAGTTCAACCCGATGTTAGGCTTCCGTGGCTGCCGCCTTGGCGTGGTCTTCCCGGAAATCTTTGAAACTCAAGTACAAGCGATTTTTGAAGCTGCCTGTGAGCTTAGCAAGAAGGGTCAGAAGGTAGTACCGGAAGTGATGATCCCGTTAGTCGGAACCACCGGCGAGCTGAAGCTGATCAAGGATTACAGTGTGAAAGTTGCCGAAGCGGTGATGGCGAAGGCCGGAGTTAAAATTGAATATCTGATCGGTACAATGATTGAGCTGCCACGGGCGGCCCTGATTGCAGATCAGATCGCCAAAGATGCCGAGTTCTTCTCCTTCGGAACTAATGATATGACCCAGATGGCCTTTGGCTACAGTCGGGATGATGCCGGGCGGTTTTTACCGCTCTATGTCGATAAAAAGATTCTTGAGGACGACGTCTTCCAAAGACTAGATCAGGAAGGGGTCGGCCAATTATTGGAGATTGGCCTCCAAAAAGGACGTGCGCAACGACCTGGCATAAAAGTTGGAATCTGCGGCGAGCACGGTGGCGATCCCAGTTCTGTTGAATTCTGCCACAAGATCGGGATGGATTATGTGTCCTGTTCACCCTTTAGGGTGCCCATTGCCCGGTTGGCAGCGGCCCAAGCGGAGATTAAAAACCCGCGCCAGAAATAACGGGATCGAAAGCACATTTCAGGATGGAAAAAAGGCTAAGGCACGAAGCTTAGCCTTTTTTCTTTGGGGAGTGAGCAGCGGGCGAAAAGGGAAAAATACCTTAAATGACAGAAGGCAGCAGGAAATAGTCGAACAAGGCCGAAGAGTAGAGGAGTTAAAATGTTCTTAAGCCAATCGGGAACAGTGTTACAGGTGACGTGTGATCTCCCTGCCTATCAGGAAATGACCGTGTTGATCGCTGGGGACAAGGCGAAGGCCATCGCATACCCGGAACTAACAGGCCCGGTTCGGTCCGGCGACGGGGTCTGGTTAAATACGACGGCGGTCGCGTTAAACCTGGGCACGGGAGGATACCATTTTGTCCATGGGATTGTCGGCCGGGAGGGTAGGAAAGTTCCTCCGCAGGGACATATAATGAAGCTACGCTATACCCCTTGGCAACTTCCGGTACGCACGGTGGAGGAACAGGGTTCCCCCGACCGGGAAAGGATTGAAAAATTCACTTCACTGGCGGGAACACCGGTGATTGTCGGCACCCTCCATAGTATGATCGTCCCGGCGGTACTGGCTTTTCACGCCAGCCACCCCGGACAACGAGTTGCCTATATTATGACGGACGGCGCGGCTTTACCCCTTAGTTTCAGTAATCTGGTGCGCCAGTTAAAAGACCAGGGCTTAATCGGTCGAACGATTACGATCGGACATGCTTTTGGTGGCGATCTGGAGACGGTCAATGTTTACTCTGCTTTGGTAGCGGCGAAAACAGTAGCAGCAGCTGATTTGATTATGATCACCATGGGACCGGGGATTGTCGGGACTGGGACGAAGTATGGCTTTTCCGGGATTGAACAAGCCTATATCCTGGAAGCCGTGGAAAAACTGGGCGGCTATCCGATCGCCATCCCCCGCATCAGTTTTGCCGATCCCCGGCCCCGGCACTTCGGTCTTAGTCACCACAGTCGGACCATCTTGGGAGAATTGACCTACGCCACTGCTTATCTAGGGTTACCTTCGTGGGACGACGAAAGGGAGCAGGTTTTGCACCGTCAATTCAAGGAGAGCGGTTCAAATCGGCATCACCTTTACCGGGTGGAGATTCCGGCGGTGGAAGAATTAATGATTACTCATCATTTGCCGGTAACAACCATGGGCCGGTCCTTTCAGGAAGACCCGGCTTTCTTTGAGACGGCTGCCGCCGCCGGTGTTTTAGCAGCGGTCTATGCGCGGAAAGAAGAGAACACTTTAACGACTTGGCCGGGAAGCGATTAAATTGAGCGGAAATGGGTGAGGGTATGAACTTAATCGAAAAAAGACGCGCTGAGGAGCTGGTCTATGATGGCACGCTCCTTAAAATTTGGCGCACCCAGGTTGAGCTTGCTGATGGGCAGCAAGCGGTCCGTGAATGGATCAAACATCCGGGTGCCGCAGCTGTTATTCCGGTCTTTCCGAATGGAGATACCCTTTTGGTTCGACAGTTTCGGTATCCGGTTGGCCGCGAGACGTTGGAGATTGCCGCTGGAAAAATTGACCCCGGTGAAACCCCGTTGGAATGTGCCGTCCGAGAACTCAGTGAGGAGACGGGTTTAGTGGAAGGTGAGTTCATCCAGGTTGGAACGGTGATTACGACACCGGGATTTACGAATGAAGAAATTCATTTATATGTTTGCCAGCATCCGTCACGAGGTCCGGTTCATCCCGACGACGGCGAGTTGATCGGTTGCATCAGGGTTCCTTTAACGGAAGTCTTTCAGCAGATTGCGGACGGACGGATTAAGGATGGTAAAACCGTGATGGCCTTTTTGTTGGCCCAGGCGAAGGGAGTAATTTAAACAAGCAGTAATACCAGCTCCCCTTGGCACATAATATTTAGTTACAGGGACAAGGGGAGGTGGTTCCATTGTTTCTAGGGCAGTGGCGGAAGGTGATCGCCTTATATATTGAAGAACGGCTTTTTCTCTTTATCTTAGTGGGTTTGTTGTTCACTATGGGTATTGTCTTTGGCACCCTTTCCGCGCAAAATCTAGAGCAGGAACAGAAGAATGAGCTATCCCAATATATTCAGTTTTTTTTTCAAGGGATGAAGCAGGAGACTACACCGGTGACCGATACCGGGTTGGCGAGGACAGCCATCTTTAATCATCTGAAGACCATATTTTTCTTTGTAATTCTGGGGATTAGTGTCATTGGTGTTCCCTTAATTCTATTTTTGCTGTTTGCGAAGGGATATATCCTCGGCTTTACGATCGGTTTTATCCTGCAACAACTGATGGGGAAAGGGTTTCTCTTTACTGTTACTTCAGTGTTTCCCCATTATGTTTTGATTATCCCGGCCTTGATGATTGCGGGGGTCGCCAACATCGATCTAGCTGGCTCGTTACTGAAGAGTAGGTTCGGCAAGGCACTGCGTCCGGTATCCGCCGATTTACTGCAAGGACTAGGCCTTAACGGACTGGCGGTTTTAATCCTAATCGTTTCCGGTTTGATTGAAGGTTTTGTCTCTCCGCTTTTTATTTACTGGGTGGCAAAATTGTTTTAAGCATTGGCTGTTTATTTTGGAAATCTTTCTCGTAAATAGAAAAAAGGATTTACAACTGAGATGTCGAAAAATAAAAGAAAGACAAGAAAAGCAACGATATAGCTAACGGGTAAGGGGTTGACCAATTTGCAGGACTACTTAGAAGAATTCAACAACTACATTGCGGTGGAACGAGGATTAGCTCCTAACACCCTGGAATCTTACGGCCGAGATTTGCGACAGTATCTTGATTACTTGACGGGAAAAAAGGGAGTTAACATTACGGAAACAACCCAAGCCACCATCGGTGGATATTTGCTACACTTACAAGCAAAAGGGCGGGCTGCTTCAACTATTTCTCGTTCCCTAGCGGCGATCAAGGCTTTCTACCATTTCCTTGTCCGTGAGCAGATTATCCAGAGAGATCCAACCATGAATTTGGAAGCGCCGAAACAAGAGAAAAAATTACCACGGGTGCTCTCTGTGGAAAAAGTGGTTAAACTCTTGGAGCAACCGGATTTAAAGACTCCGGCAGGGATTAGGGATCGTACCATGCTGGAGGTTTTATATGCTACTGGTTTACGGGTGACTGAATTAGTAACGCTTAAAATTAATAATGTTAATTTGACAGAAGGCTACCTAAAGTGTCTCGGCAAAGGGTCGAAAGAACGGATTGTGCCCTTAGGGACGGTGGCGGTGAAGTATCTTCAGTATTATTTAGATCATGCTCGGAAGTTTTTAGCTTCCGATCCTGCGGAAGATACGCTGTTCCTGAACCATCACGGCCATGGTTTAACGCGCCAAGGATTTTGGAAGATTATTAAAAAATATGCCGAAATGATTGATGCGGTTGATTTGATAACACCCCATACCCTTCGCCATTCCTTTGCGACCCACTTATTAGAAAACGGGGCTGATTTACGAGCGGTGCAAGAGATGTTGGGACATGCCGATATTTCCACCACCCAAATCTATACCCATTTAACGAAGAACCGACTAAAGAATGTGTATGACAAAACGCATCCCCGTGCTTAAAGCCTAAACCAGGAAAGGAAAAAAAGCGAAACACACTTTTAAGGTGTGTTTCTTTTTTTGGTAGTCATTCACCCTGGCTACCGCTTGGACACCTGAAAGGATGAAAATCAAAGCCAGTAATCTCACTTTTCGCAAACCGAAGCCGACCAAGAAAAACGCGAAAGCCTGCGAAAGCGTTTTGCTTGGTATAGACCGGATGCGAAAAGTTGAGACTCGACAAGCCCCAAAGGCGCTATAATTTGAGCTGTTCACGCCGACTACTCTTCCTTGCTCAGTGAACAACATGGGCTATTTTCTAAGCAGGAATTCCAGGGGGAAAAAAGAAACCGATTAGGGTTAAACTGTAAAGAAGAAGGAGGGAACCGCAGTGGATATTCAGTGGTATCCAGGGCATATGGCCAAAGCGAAACGGGACTTAAAAGCGGTACTGCCACTATTAGATCTCATTATTGAGGTAACGGATGCGCGGATCCCCTTTAGCAGCAGAAATCCGGATCTGTCAGGCTTAATCAAAAAAAAGGCCCGCATTATCTTGTTGAACAAGGCCGACCTGGCCGATCCGAAGGTAACCACCCAGTGGATTTCGTACTATCGAGCGGCGGGGGAAAGTGTACTGCCCTTTAATGGCCGGACTGGGGAAAAGCTGGCCGCTTTAGAAGCCCTTATTGACCAGGTGGGGAGCGATAAGTTGCCCCAGAAGCCGGTGTGGCGTCTGGGGGTGGTTGGCGTTCCGAATTGCGGTAAATCCTCCGTTTTGAACCGTTTAGCCCGTCGGAGCGCGGCACGAGTGGGTGAGAAGCCGGGGCTCACCAGAGGTCGGCAATGGGTGAAAAGAGGGAATTTGGAGATTCTTGATACGCCGGGACTGTTGTGGCCGAAAATTGCCGATGCGGAGACCGGGTTGAAACTGGCCATTGTTGGAATGATTAACCCGGAGAACCTGGAGACCGAAGAGTTAATCCTGACTTTCTTAAGTTGGCTCCAGAAGAACTACCCCGCCCAACTAGGGCATTACTATGGGCTCGGGGCAGAGGAAATAGCAGAAGCTTCCTATCCCCTGCTGCTAGCGATCGGTAAACGCCGTGGTTGCCTGCAGAAAGGCGGGGAAGTAAATCTACTCCGTGCTGCCGAACTAGTTTGGAATGATTTTCGTCTGGGAAAGTTGGGGCCGGTTACTTTGGAGAAACCTACTGCTTATCCTGTTTCGTTCTGAATAAACGGAGAAAACAGAGTCCACCCACCAAAGTGTTGAGATAGTAACTTAAAAGACGCCAGAGAGTAACCGAGATTGCCTGCAGGTGTTTGGGCAGATAGATGGCGAAGATGGAAAAAAAACCGATTTCAGCTGCGCCGCTTCCGCCCGGGATCGGAACGAAAGAAAGCAAGAAATGGATCACACATTCCAGCAGGATAATCCGGAATATTTTACCATGAACATTAACCCCAAAGGCCATCATTATGGCGGGCGCGATTAAAAGCGTTGACAGCCACGAACAGAAGGTTAGAAAGAAGACGAACAGGACCTGGAGGGTTTTATCGACAAACAAAGTACCCAGCGCCGCCCGGAACTCTTCCCCTTCCGCCAGGATCTTTTCCTGTAGAGTTTCCGCTTTATTCCCGAAGATCTTTTGGACGAATTTAAACCCGAACACCTTCTTGATCAGGTATTCACCTTTACGTGGTCGCAAAAGAAGAAATAGTAATAGGGCAGAGAGGGCCAAGGCAAGGAGGAGAATATAGTCAACAAACTCGGTAAGGTTAGAAAGGCCGAGTTCATCAAGGAGTTTTCCACGAAAAATATAGAGGAGAATCGGCCCGCCAATGGAGACTAAAAGGCTGGTAAAGGAGAGGCGAATTGTCACGATGGCCGAAGCTTTTCCGATGGAAATGCCATGTTGGTGTAAGAGATAGACTTGGGTCGGGATCGTTCCGGAATACAAGGGAGTAATATTACCGGAAAAAATTGAGGCCAAATTGATCCGGAGTAGTGTAAAAAACCCAACTTCTTCGTCTAAGAGATGGGCAATGGTTTTAACCCGTAAACCTTCCACCAACCAGGAGAGGACGACGATACCAAGCATCAAGCAGATGTTTTTCGGATGGATTAGGCGTAGACTATGCCAAGTCGCCGTCGTTGTTGAGGAGAATAGTAAACCACCCATTGTGATTAGGCCAATGGTTAGGGTGATGAGCATTCCTTTACGGATGAAGGTTGGCTTTAGCATTTTTTTAACGGACGACATGGTAAACCTCCAGTTTTAAACTGAGTACGCACTTTAATATTTTTTTGTGACTTTATTTTCTGTAGTGTGTCTAAATAGTGTGAGCGACTACTAACTAAATTATATCAGGTTATTGGTGTTTGCGGTTATAATTTTTGTGAAACTAAACCGCAGGCGCTACGGTGAACGACCAGCATATAAAGATCTAATTCTTACTCAAAACGCGGTTTCCTGCTGGTAAAAGCTATAAGAGATGGGAGGGAACGACTGAGGATTCTTCCCTTCTAGCAGGAAAATCCAACCTCAAAGCGAATGTAAGAAAGGTAACATTTCCCGTCGATTTTTGCTTTTATGGAGGTAAAAAAGTTGTGGACAGTATTATATGTTGCTCCGAACCAAACGATGGCTAATCGGATCAAAGATTTTATGGAGGCTGAAGGGATTTTAATTCGCCTGCGCCCCATCGGATTACGCACGGTGGAGGTGGGGACTTATACCAATTTCGAGGTTTTAGTGACCGAAGCAGAAATTGAAGAAGCCCAAGAGGTATTGAATCAAGCTTTACAAGTTCGCCTGTATCGCGAATAAGAGAGAAGTGATGGGGAATAAACAATAACTTGAAAGAGATAAACTATGATAAGGATGTCTTTGGCTTAAGTGATCAGCAAGATGAGGGAGGCGATAAGTGGGTGTTTAAAGATCTCTTTCGGTCAAAACAAAAGTATGTAACAATTAGACAACGGGAAGTGCCGGATAGTTCCCTCCATGAACCATCCAAAAAAGAGGTTCCAGATGGGTTATGGGTAAAATGCGATCAATGTAATCAAATGATTTATCATAAAGATTTGGTGAAAAACATTAAGGTTTGTCCGAAATGCCAATTTCATTTCCGGATTGGCGCCTGGGAAAGGATTAATTATCTGGTGGATCCCGGTAGTTTCCAGGAGTTGTTTGCGACAGTTACCTCCGACGATCCATTAAAATTCCCCGCCTACCAGGAAAAGTTGGCGAAGTCCAAAAAAGCGACCGAGTTAGAGGAAGGGGTTGTGACCGGGGTCGGGAATATCGGCGGTGTTTCCCTGGCGTTAGGCGTGATGGATTTTGGTTTTATCGGTGGTTCGATGGGTTCGGCCATCGGCGAAAAGCTCGTACGGCTCTTCGAGTATGCGGCGGAACACGGACTCTCGGTGGTGACTTTTTCCGCGTCGGGTGGCGCCCGGATGTATGAGGGGATTTTATCTTTAATGCAAATGGCTACGACTTGCCAAGCGCTGAACTGCCTGGCTGAACAGGCTTTGTTGTATATTTCGGTTTTGACCGATCCGACCACCGGGGGAGTATTTGCCAGTTTTGCCTCGCAAGGGGATATCGTAGTTGCCGAACCAGGGGCGTTAATTGGCTTTGCCGGAGCGCGTGTAATTAAGCAGACCACCCGCCAGACATTGCCAGCTGGTTTCCAAAAGTCTGAATTTTTGTTGGAGCATGGGATGATCGATCTGATTATCAACCGAAAGGAACTCCGCAATACCCTCGCCCGCCTACTGCGCTACCATCAGAGACGGAAAAGGGTGATTAATCAATGAGTAATGTCAGCAATTATAATTTGGATTTTGAGAAACCATTAAAAGAACTGGAAAAAAGGATCGAAGAAATCCGACTCTTTGCGGAAGAAAAGCAGATCGACATGTCGGAAGAGATTAGGCGGATGGAAGAAAAAGCCCGTAGTTTGAAATTGGAAATTTTCAAGAACTTAACGCCTTGGCAAAAAGTACAGATTGCGAGACACCCGAAAAGGCCTACTTTCTTAGAATATATTGAGCTGATTTTCCATGGATTTATTGAATTGCACGGGGATCGCTTATACCGGGATGATCCGGCTTTAGTTGGTGGACTTGCTTATCTTGAGGATATTCCGGTCACGATTATCGGACAACAAAAGGGGCGCGATACAAAGGAAAATATTTTTCGGAATTTTGGGATGCCCCATCCGGAAGGCTACCGAAAAGCGATCCGGTTGATGAAACAAGCGGAAAAATTCGGTCGGCCGGTGATTACCTTTGTCGATGTGGCCGGCGCTTTTCCCGGCAAAGAAGCGGAAGAAAGAGGACAGGGCGAAGCAGTCGCCAAAGCAATTATGGAGATGGCAGGGTTAAAGACGCCGATTATCGTGGTAATTACCGGTGAAGGCGGGAGTGGCGGTGCCCTGGCAGTTGGCGTTGGCGACCGGGTCTTAATGCTAGAGAATGCCTATTATTCCGTGATTACTCCCGAGGGTTGCGCGTCGATTCTTTGGAAAGATGCCTCTAAAGCGGAGCAAGCAGCGGAAGTATTACGCTTGACCGCCGAAGATCTAGTGGAACTGCAGGTGGTTGACGAGATTATCCCGGAACCATTAGGCGGAGCCCATACGGCATATGAAGAAATGGCCGCGAATATCAAAGGAAGTCTGCTTAAAAATCTCTACCCATTAATCAATGATGATCTGAATACTGTATTGTCCAGGCGTTATCAGAAATTCCGTCAGCTCGGTCGTTATTTAGAGGAATAAAGGAATACATACTTATTTTTATTATTACAGGAGGTCTTATGCGTGAAAAGGATTGCGATTATCACCAGTGGTGGTGATGCCCCAGGAATGAATGCGGCGATTCGGGCGGCGACGTTGACTGCCATCAGCTCCGGGTGTGAAGTATTTGGGGTCAAACGAGGTTACCAAGGCCTTATAACTGGTGAAATTATGGAATTAACTTCGATGGCGGTCTCTGAAATTTTGCATCAAGGCGGAACGGTTCTTCATTCTGCCCGTTCAAAAGAATTCCAAACGGTGGAAGGGCGGGAAAAAGCGGCAATCCAGTTGCGGAATCTTGGTGTCGAAGGCATCATTGTCATTGGTGGGGATGGGTCCTTTCGGGGAGCCCGGGAGTTATCCAATCTAGGGTTTGCGACGGTGGGCATCCCGGGAACGATTGACAATGATATTCAGTGTACCGACCTGTCCATCGGTTTTGATACAGCGTTAAATACCGTGCTTGATTCGATCACTAAAATCCGCGATACGGCGGTCTCCCATGACCGGGTCTATGTGGTAGAGGTGATGGGTAAAAACTCTGGTTTTATTGCCCTTTATGCCGCTTTGGCCGGTGGGGCTGATGCGGTGCTGGTCCCGGAGATCGAACCGGATTTGGATCAGGTGATTAAGCGGATCCATACGGTCAACCGGATTGGTCGCCGACATAGTATCGTCTTAGTCGCGGAGGGAGTCTATGGCGATCCGCTTAGCGGTCGCTCTTTCACTGAAAGCGCCGCCTTTAAAGTGGGAACCTACCTCAACTTAAAAGTTAAAAAAGACATCAGGATTACAATTTTAGGACATATTCAAAGGGGCGGTTCACCCTCGGCTTTAGACCTTACTCTCGGGACGCGCTTTGGGGCGAAAGCCGTTGATGTGCTTTTGGCCGGTGAAAATGGGAAGATGGTTGGTTGGGTTGATCATGATGTTCAGGTTTCAGCGATGGATGAGGCGATTGCCCGCAAGAAACAGGTCGAACCTGAAATATTTAAATTGGCGGAGATCCTGGCATCAACCTGACGGAAAAAGACAGTCCTTTGATCTGCTTGACGCTTTGGTAGAAAAGGTTTATAATCTTCCTAAAAGTAAATAATAACTCATCAAGAGCGGTGGAGGGGAAGGGCCCGATGAAACCCGGCAACCTTGGAAACAAGTTTCCAAACGGTGCTAAATCCCTCCACTATTTGGAAGATGAGTCTCTTCAACCCTTCCGAGCATGAAGGGTTTTTTATTGACATAAAGGAGGTCACAAATTGGAAAAGCATTTGTTTACATCCGAATCAGTGACGGAAGGCCATCCGGATAAGATCTGCGATCAAATCTCCGATGCCGTCCTCGACGCCATCCTCGCAGAGGACCAGCAAGCTCGGGTTGCCTGTGAAACTGCGGTTACCACCGGGTTAGTTATGATTATGGGTGAAATCAGCACCGCTTGTTATGTTGAGATCCCGAAGATTGCGCGGGAAGTAGTGAAAGGAATCGGTTACACGCGGGCCAAATATGGTTTTGACGGCGAGACTTGTTCAGTGCTAACAACCATTGATCAGCAGTCTCCCGACATCGCTCTAGGGGTTGACCAAGCTTTAGAAGTAAAAAACGGTGCCACGGGTGAGGAGAGTATGCTTGGCGCTGGGGATCAGGGGATGGTTTTTGGGTATGCGACCGATGAAACCCCTGAGTATATGCCAATGCCGATTGCACTGGCACACCGTCTGGCTCGACAACTGGCTGCTGTGCGTAAAGGAGAGATCCTCCCCTTTCTTCGCCCGGACGGTAAAAGCCAAGTGACTGTAGAATACGAAGGTGACCGGCCTGTACGGGTCGACGGGATTGTGGTTTCGGCACAACATGATCCCGAAGTTCAGCGAAGTACGCTGGAAGAGGGCATCCGGGAAGAAGTGATCAAACCGGTTATTCCCGAAGCGTTTCTTGATGGCAAGACCAAATATTATATCAACCCCACTGGCCGTTTTGTGGTCGGCGGTCCCCAAGGGGATGCGGGGTTGACGGGACGGAAGATTATTGTGGATACCTATGGTGGAATGGCCCGCCATGGCGGGGGCGCATTTTCCGGAAAAGACCCGACTAAAGTGGACCGTTCCGGCGCTTACGCCGCCCGCTACGTGGCGAAGAACATTGTTGCCGCCGGTCTGGCCCGAAAATGCGAATTACAAATCGCCTATGCCATTGGTGTTGCCCAACCCGTCTCCATTACCATTGATACCTTTGGCACCGGACAGCTGCCAGCCCCTGAACTTGTGGCCTTGGTGAAGGAGGTCTTCGATCTGCGCCCAACGGCGATCATTAAAAACCTGAACCTTCGCCAACCGATCTATCGTCAAACTGCCAGTTATGGCCATTTTGGCCGCCCAGATTTGGATCTGCCTTGGGAAAGGTTGGATCAAGTAGCAGTTTTACAGAGAAAAGCCCGTTAAAAGGCTTCTCTTGAAGAGGCTTATTGCAGAAAAGTGTCGCTTATGATATAATAGCAGAGTTAAAAATCGATAAGAAGGTGGTTCCTGATGAAGAAGGATATTCATCCTCAGTATGCGAAAGCAACAATCACTTGCGCCTGCGGAGAAACCTTTGAAACCGGCTCGACAAAAAAAGAGATCCGCGTGGAAATCTGCTCGAACTGTCATCCTTTTTTTACCGGTAAACAAAGAATTGTTGACTCCGGCGGACAAGTTGAAAAATTCCAAAGACGCATGGAGAAAGCTGGAAAGTAAGTTTAAAACAGAGCAGATCCGCTCTGTTTTTAAACTATTATACCCTAATGATAAGGGGTGAATTTTAATGGCGGATAAATACCAGTATGGCGGGCAAGCGGTGATCGAGGGTGTAATGATGCGTGGTCGTCATCATTATGCGATTGCCGTCCGGAAAGGGAATAACCAGACTTGCGTGATCAGTGAAAAGCTTGGTTCCTATACGCGAAAGCATCCCATCTTACGTTTACCTTTTATTCGTGGCATCGTCGCGCTTGGCGAATCCTTGGTTCTTGGTTTGAACTCCTTACAATATTCGGCGAATCAGGTGATGGACACCGAAGGGGAGGAAGAACTAACCTTTTGGGAAATGACTTTAATGATCCTCTTTGCGGTTGGACTGACGATTGTACTCTTTGTCGCTCTGCCGCTGTTCCTCCGCGGTTTAATTGCCCGGGTGTTACCGGGGATTTTCTGGCGTAACATCTTTGAAGGACTAACCCGGGCTGTTATTCTCGTTGCCTATGTTGCCATTATTTCTCAGCTTTCCGATATTCAACGGGTCTTCGCTTATCATGGCGCTGAGCATAAGGTGATTCATACCTACGAAGCGGGCGATGAACTGACGATCGAGAACGCGAAAACCAAAACAACCCTTCATCCCCGGTGCGGAACGAGTTTTCTCCTTTATGTGGTGATCGTGAGCGCCATCATTTTTTCATTTTTGGGGGAACAGACATTGGTGATGCGTTTTGTTTCCCGTATTGTGTTACTCCCCTTGATCGCCGGCATTTCTTACGAGATTATCAAAATCTCCGGTAAGCACCAGGCCTTTATTTTATGGAAGATTCTAAGCTGGCCCGGTTTGATGATGCAGCGTTTAACCACGCGTGAACCCGACGAGGAACAACTTGAAGTTGCTATTTTAGCGTTGCGAGAAGTTCTAACGTTGGAGGATAATAATAATAATGTTTTGCCCATCAATAAACAAGAGGCCCCAGTCTAAACCAGGCTTTTTGCGTTATTAGTAAAACGCAAAAAGCTTATGGTAAGGACAACACAAAAAGCCCAATGGTGAGTGAGGTAGTTTCATGTTTGATAAACTGGCAGTTTTAAATGAGAAATTTAATGAGTTAGAGCGGAAAATGGCCGATCCGGAGATTGCGGTTGACCCTGACGAAATCCGAAAGCTGTCGAAAGCCCATGCTGATCTATTACCCATCATTACGGCCTATTGTCAATATCGGCAAATGGAAAGTGATCAGCAGGTGGCCAAAGAAATGTTGCAGGAAAACCCTTCTTCGGATGAAGTCGAACTGCTCGAGGAGGAACTGCAAACTTTAGCCGCGCAGATGGAAGCAGTTGAAGCCGAGTTAAAGGTGATGCTGTTGCCGAAGGATCCCAATGATGAGAAGAACGTACTGGTTGAGATTAGAGCAGGGACCGGTGGGGAAGAGGCGGCTTTGTTTGCGGCTAATCTCTTTCGGATGTATAATCGTTTTGCGGAGAAACTGAACTGGCGGGTGGAACTAATGAGTTCAAACCCCACTGAGTTGGGGGGGTTTAAAGAAGTTGTTTTTATGGTCGAAGGCAAAGGTGCCTATAGCCAGCTGAAGTATGAAAGTGGAGTCCATCGTGTCCAGCGGATTCCGGAAACCGAAACCGGCGGACGGATCCATACCTCAGCGGCAACGGTAGTGGTCATGGCGGAAGCGGAAGAGATCGAACTCGAACTGGACCCTAATGACCTCAGAATTGATGTTTATCGTTCCTCCGGCCATGGCGGGCAGAGTGTCAATACTACTGATTCAGCGGTTCGGATCACCCATGCCCCCACCGGAATGGTGGTTACCTGTCAGGATGAAAAGTCCCAACTTAAAAACAAGGAAAAAGCTCTCAAGATCTTAAGAGCGCGTCTGCTTGACCAAATGCACCAGGAGCAGCAGGCAGAATTAATGACAACCCGCCGTAGTATCGTAAAATCCGGTGATCGCAGTGAGCGGATCCGAACTTACAATTTTCCCCAGAACCGCCTTACCGATCACCGGATCGACTTAACGCTCTATCGGTTAGATAGTATAATGGCTGGAGAATTGGAAGAGCTCATCTCGAAGTTGACCATCTCTGAACAAACCGAGAAGTTGCAGGCGGTGGATGAAGGAGGAGTAGCATGAATCTGACCGTAGGGTCGGTGCTACGGGAAACCGCCCTTTTTTTTGCGAAACGGGGTTTGACGGCTGCTCGGCTCGAAGCCGAACTCTTAATGGCCCATCTCCTGGCGACCGATCGTTTGCGTTTGTATACCGATGGTGATCGTCCATTAAACTCCGTGGAAATTAGTGGATATAAAGATCTGATTCGCCAGCGTCTCTCCGGTCAGCCGCTGGCTTATATTACGGGCAATAAGTCCTTTTTAAGCTGGGAATTTCGAGTTACACCTGCGGTCTTGGTTCCCCGGCCGGAGACCGAACTGTTAGTCGAAAAAGTGGTTGAGTTGTGCCGGGGAGTAGCTTCCGGCCGCCTTTTAGAAATCGGAACCGGTAGCGGGATCATTGCGATCGCCCTCGCCCATTACTTACCGGAATATCAAATTGAGGCGACTGATCTTTCTTCGGCTGCGCTGGAGGTGGCGGCGGCTAATGCTGAAGTCCATCATCTGGACGGGCGGATTATTTTTTATGAAGGTGACCTTTTTGCCGCTTTGCCCCGCCCCGACCAACCGGTTTACGCAGGCATCATTTCTAACCCGCCGTATATACCCTCGGCGGTGCTTCCTACGCTGGAAAAGGAAGTCAAAAATGAACCCAGTCTGGCTCTGGATGGTGGTACCGACGGCCTGGATGTGCTAAGGCGGATTGTTACGGCGGCTCCTGCCCATCTGACCCCGGACGGTTTTCTCGCTTTAGAACACGGCCATGACCAATTTCCAGCGGTGAAGGAGATGGCAAAGCAGGCCGGCTTTGGTCAGGTTCTTTCCTATTCCGATTATGCCGGTTGGCCCCGGGTTGCCGTCTGCAAACGGTGATAAAGCTTATTTGCCAACAACACAGCTTAATGGGGAGTAGAGGAAAAAGTGGAAAAACTACATAAGCTTTTGGGTGGTTTGACCCCGGCTCAAATTATGGTGCTGGGCTTTCTCGAGCTCATCTTCTTGGGATCTTTACTTTTAAGTCTACCGGCGGCGACGACGGGGTCAGTTGATGTGAGCTATCTTGATGCCCTTTTTACTGCGACCTCGGCAGTTTGTGTTACCGGGTTGGTGGTGGTTGATACCGGTACCGCCTTTTCTGCCTTCGGTCAAGGCGTGATCCTTACTCTGATCCAAATTGGCGGCTTAGGGTTCATGACTTTAAGCACCACCCTTTTTTTAATGGCGGGTAAAAAAATCGGACTCCGTGATCGACTTTTAATCCGCGAAGCTTTTAGCCAATATGACCTCTCCGGACTGGTCAAGTTGGTGCGCCAAGTGGTTAAGACCACTCTATTTTGTGAAGGGATTGGCGCGCTGCTTTTAACGGTGGGTTTTTTAGCGTTCATGCCTTTTCGTAACGCCCTTTATTATGGGATCTTTCATGCGATCTCTGCTTTCTGTAACGCCGGATTCGATCTTTTTGGAAAGGTTAGCGGTCCTTTTTCCAGTCTTACGGCCTATGCCGGGGAGTGGTTTACTTTGGTGATCGCGTTTTTAATTATCATTGGGGGCTTGGGATTTCCGGTTTTGATGGATCTGGGTAAACGCCTTTCCGGAAAAAAACTATCCTTACACTCAAAAATGGGGTTGCTTGCCACGGCCACCTTACTTGTCTGCGGTTTTTTTGCTTTTTTTAGCTTGGAGCATAATAACCCTGGAACCCTGGGCGAAAAGCCGCTTTCCGCCCAAATCGTCAGTACTTTCTTTCAGACCGTCACTCCAAGGACAGCCGGGTTTAATTCCTTACCCCTTACGGCGCTAAGCGACCCCACTGTCTTTTTGCTCATCATCTTAATGTTCATTGGCGCTTCGCCCAGTTCCACTGGGGGTGGAATCAAAACCACCACGTTTTTTACGCTGATTCTAGCCGTCTGGGCTATGATTAGAGGAAAAAGGGATGTTGAACTTTTTGAGCGCCGTCTGCCGACGGACGTGATCTTAAAAGCCTTTACCATCGCCTTCATCTCCAGCGCTCTGGTGGGGGTCGTTACTTTTTGTTTGAGTTGTCTGGAGCCGGAATTTTCCTTTCTTGCCCTCTTTTTTGAGGCGACTTCCGCCTTCAGTACCGCTGGCTTAAGTCAAGGTGTTACCCCTAACTTAACTTCCCCATTCAGTAAAATGTTACTGATTGGCACGATGTTTGCCGGGCGGGTTGGTTTATTCACCATCGTCGTGGCGCTTACCCACCAGTGGCAGACCAATATAGCGATCCGCTACAGTGAGGAGCGCATCATTATCGGTTAGTTTGAGGAGGTGTGCACGGTGAAAAAACAGATCGTGGTGATTGGTTTAGGGCGCTTTGGTTTTAGCATTGCTTCGAACTTGGTCGCGTTAGGTCAGGAAGTACTGGCCGTAGATCAGAGTGAGCATCTGGTTAAACAGGCAGCGGCAGTAGTAACCCATGCAATTCAAGCTGATGCCACCGAGATTGATACATTACGTTCATTAGGAGTCCAAAATTTTGATGTGGGCATTGTCGCCATCGGCGAGGATGTGCAGGCTAATATCCTGGCGGCTTTGCTCCTTAAGGAACTGGGTATTCCTTATGTGATCGCTAAAGCCCGTGATGAGCTTCAAGCTAAGGTTTTAGAGAAGATCGGTGTGGACCGGGTAGTCTTTCCCGAATTGGAAATGGGTCGACGGGTGGCCTATAGTGTCCTCAGCAATAATTATTTGGACTATATAGATTTGGCGAAGGATTATCGTTTGGGAGAGTTGAAGCCACCACCAAGCTTTCACGGGAAAACATTACGACAATTGAATTTACGCAGTCGGCGCGGAGTTACCGTGCTTTTATTAAAAAGGGCAGGGGAGGGCGAAATTATTGTTTCTCCTGATGGCGACAGCCCGATCTTACCCGGGGATACCATGGTGGTCTTGGGAAAAGATGAGGTTTTAAGCCGGTGGGATGAATTTTAAACGGGAAACCGTTTTTTTTTGCTTAAAAATGGATCTTTTGCGTAATAATAGTGGGGGAGGAGGTGGATCATGGCAAAGGTGATCTATTTGTTAGGTAATACCGGGTCGGGGAAGACAGAATTAATCCGGAGGACCCACGAGACCCTCGGTGGTCGACTGGCGATCAAGGCCGTTTATTATCAGCAAAATTCCTTGTATGATATGGAAAGATTGAAAGCAGCGGGGATTACGGCTGAAATGAGCAATGAGCCTTTTCGCGCTCCGCTCGCACCAGGGGATGAGCGGGAAGAACTATTGTTCTACGAATTCTCGGGTCGGACCGGTTATTCCTTGCCCAAAAATAATGATGACAGCTTCCGGGTCTTTGTTTTTAGCGTAACAGAAGGCGATGAGAAGCCCTTAAAATACCCTCGGTTGTTTAAAGAGGTGGAACTGGTTCTGCTCAATAAGGTGGATCTGTTACCGTTTACCGATTTTTCGGTGCGCCGTTTTCAAAATTGCCTCCGGACCGTTAATCCCACTGCCGCCACCATTAATCTTTCCTGCCGCAGCGGAGTGGGTTTGGATCACTGGCGGAACTGGCTCCTTGAACTCTATGGTTATCATCATGTGGAGGAGAGTGGGATCATCCCGCAGCTGGATAATTTCCCCGGGCTCTCTTCTTTTTAAAAAAACTCCTGTGGTGATAAGCCGTATTTCTCTTCTGTTTCGATATTACCCTTGGGTTCAACATGAACAGCAACGTCATAGAGATTGTCGATTTTGTTACGCAATACTTGCTCAACTTCCACGGCCAGACGGTGTCCCTCGGCTACTGTAAGGGAGCCGTCCACCTCGATGTCCATATCGATCAGATAAAGATTAGACAATTTCCGAATTCTGGTCCGGTGTGGATTAGAGACTTGTTCCACTTGGCTAACGGCGGCGAATACTTCTTGGTAGATGGAGGTGTCTTTGACGCCATCCATCAATTCGGTATTGGCGTCAAGAAAGATATGAATCGCGGTTCGGACAATCCAGAGGCCAATCAGCATCGCCACGAGATGATCGATGAACGGAATCCGAAGCATGATCGTGAGGAGCGTGCCGAGGAGAACCCCCAAGGAAACAAAAATATCTGTTAACATATTCCGACCGTTGGCGATCAACATCGAACTTTCAGTTTGGCGTCCAACTTTAAACTGATAAAGGGCGAGGAGGAGCTTACCGATAATAGAGACCCCGCTGACGGCTACCGCCAAGAAGGATGGGAGACTACTCTGGGAGGCGGAGATTATTTTCAGCAGAGAAATGAAGAAAAGCTGAATTCCGGCAAAGAGAATTATAAAGGCAATGGTTAGGGTGGCAAGGGCTTCCGCCCGGTGGTGTCCATAGGGGTGTTGCTCATCCGGGGCTTTTGCCATAATCTTCAGGGCAAAAAAGATAATGACGAAACTTAAAACATCGGTCGCACTATCGATGCCGTCACCGATTACGGCTAGACTTCCGGCGAGGAACCCCAAAATTCCTTTGGCTAATGCCAACAAAGCATTACCAATGATCCCCACACCGGAGGCGATTCGGATCTGCTTTAAACGTGGTTCCATAGTGGTACCCCCCTGCTTTTCGACTGTATTGTTCTGGAGTCTATGCAATTTCTTAATATAATTAGTGAAAAAGGGGCAAAAACCTTGTTCAAAAAGGTTAAAGCTATATGGATAATGATAACGGGCGTCCTTTTCAATTATGGTTAAAAGAGGAAAGGGGAAAAAGCCATCCCTTAATCGGGTTTATTATGATCAAAGAAAGAACCCAGTCAACAGAACCGGGTTCTTTCTTTCTGTGCCCTTTACACCTTGAGAAGAGGGCATTACTAGTTTGTGTAGAACTTATCGGTTTATACAGCATTTTTAACTTTTTTCTAACGACCGCGCTGCCGCTTCGTGCTATAATTATAGATAATTTTTACTTTAAGAAAAGCACTTATGCTATATTCTGGCTTGAAGTTACTTTTAATTTATAAGAAGGTGTGGAAATGACAGCTGGGCTTTTATATTTTATCACTCCCGACCAATGCAATCCGGATACACTGAAGAAACTGCTGATCCAACGGCCGGAGATCAAATTCGTTTCCATGGTCGGTGTGGACCTGGGGGGGAATGATACTGATGCCAAAATTCCCGTCTCCATTTTTCTCAAAGACATCGATAAGTTTTTGTGCGGGGAGATCCACACTGATGGTTCCAGTGTTGTCCTGCCGGGGATTGCCACTCTCAACGACGGTAAAGTCGATTTTGAGGCGGATACCTCGGTTAGTTGGTTTATCGATTATAATTACGAGCATCTTGACCCGAAAACTCAATTACCGGTCGGCACTTTGCGGATCCCTTCATTTCTAATCCATGGTGGCCAACGGATCGATTCCCGTTCCATATTGTGGCGGGCAGTGGAAAGGGTCAACCGGGAATTGATGAGCTTGTTTAAGCAGTATCCTCAATCCCTTCGGGAACTGGGAATTAAGCTCGAAGAGCTTAATTCAATCTATTTAACCTCAGCAACGGAGCTGGAGTTTTGGGTAAAAACACCGAATGAAAAAGCGGATATTGAACAACTCTCAGTTTCCCAGGTGTTAAGGGAACAGTACTGGAAGCGAACTAAAGGCGTAGTGCGGACAGCGTTAGAATACTCCCTGCTTTTACTGGAGGCCTATGGCTTGCAGCCGGAAATGGGCCATAAGGAAGTAGGCGGGGTAACGGCGCAGATTGGTAAAGACGGTGGTTTGACCCACGTTATGGAGCAATTAGAGGTTACCTGGCGCTACAGCGATGCGTTGCAAACCGCTGATAACCAGCTATTGGCGCGGATGCTGATCAAAGAGGCTTTTCGTCGCCATGGCCTGGAAGTGACTTTTATGGCAAAACCCATGGAAAAAGTAGCCGGCAGTGGTGGCCACACCCATGTAGGGCTAGCGGCTAAGTTAAAAGACGGTTCTGTACGGAATTTATTTTTACCGGCCGATATCCAGCAGGATTTTCTGAGTCCGATCGGGTGGGGCGCCTTAATGGGGATCCTCAAAAACTATGAGGCGATCGGCGCTTTTATCAACGCGTCTAACGACGCTTTTAACAGGTTACGGCCAGGCTTTGAAGCTCCGGTTTGTATCGTAGCTTCCGTCGGACACAATGTGAACCTTCCTTCGCGGAACCGCACTGTTTTGGTGGGTTTAATCCGGGAACAAAACAACCCGGCTGCTACCCGTTTCGAGGTGCGCTCCCCGAACCCCCATTCCAACATTTATCTGTCTTTAGCTGCCCTTTACCAGGGGATGCTGGATGGGATTACATACGGGCTAGTACACGGGCGGACCAGCGCCGAACTGGAGCGGGAATGTTCAAAAAAAGCGGGAGAAACCTTCGGCTATTTAGAAGCGGAGCGGGCTTATCGAAGTGAGGAAGATGTTTTTGAAGCTTATACTCAGGAGGAACGGGATCGTCTTTTTGGGGTTCCGCCGGCTACTGTCTGGGAGACGCTGGCCAATTTGGAGCAGTATGCGGAGAAAACAGCTGTTTTAACCAAAGAGGGCGTCTTTACGGAGCGGATTATTCAATCATATTCGTTGGCAATGCTAAACCAATGGATGACTGAACTATGTGACCGCATTCTTCCGGAAAACGCCGAGGTGATCAGGGGTTTAGTCGCAGAAACACAGATTGTCCACACAAAGCTCGATCAAAGCCGCTGGCAGCGCATTCATGAACTGCGCTTGAAGTTACTTAAAGACCGCACAGATTATACTTCTTTATTTACGCAATTACGGCGAGCGATCGTAACGCGCGATTATCCATTGGCTTCCTCTTTACAGCTGAAGATTGAAGCCGAGATGAAGTTACTCAAGCAGCTCTATACGGAATACAAAAAAAATCTGTTTTAGATTAAGCGCCGCGCCCCCCGTAAACGCCTTCTCCAGGCCGGATTTAGGTAGGTAATATGAACCTGCTGACCGATCATGACATGCAGAAATGAATGCGGGTCAATCATCACCCCGGCGTGGGTAATCGTGCCGCCGACCCGAAAGTAAACTAAATCCGCCGGTTCTAAGGATTCCTTTTTTAAATCAACTGCTCTGCCGACTTTGAGGAGGCCACGCAAAAGACGTTCAGGATCTTCTTGATACCAATTGGCTGTGTAAGCCAGACCATCACTGGTTGGGAGGGAAATCCCTAGCTCTTTGTAGAAAAAATGGGCTAACCCCAAACAGTCGAGACCGTTTTCGTCGCGGCCGCCATGCCGGTAGGGAATCCCCAGGAACTGTTGGGCGATCTCTGTGTATTTATGCTGTCCCATCCACCTTTTCCTTTCTTCCACTGATCTTATTCGTTATAATATGTCGGTGGGGGGAGAGTGGGAACCACC
>DOID01000145.1:32345-47486 GCA_003511465.1 Bacillota bacterium
AGACAAGCTAAGTAAAGCAGTAGCGTTGCGGTGCGTAATTTACCTTGGAAGGTGTAGTGTAAGAAACGAACAAGATTAAAGTCAGTATGGCGTAATAAATGTTCAATGCGAATCGTCATCATAATTCCCCCTTGGCGCTTGCCTCTACGGTGGGACAAGCCTTTTACTCATAAGATATGTGGTGAGGAGGGAGTTTATGACAATTTTCGCTCACGGGGTAATTCCCTTACTGCCGGCATTAAGTGGAGAAAATGGGTTATCCTTAACTTAGAGACGTTATTTAGCAAAACTAGGCAGGGACTGGTGTCCTTTTAGCGAAAATCTTTTGTTAATGATACCGCGGAGTCAAAAAATGTAGTAAGGAGGAGTCTGATGAAACACGTGGTCAGTGTAAGTCTCGGCTCTTCCACCCGTGACCACCAAGTCACGATGGAACTGTTGGGAGAAGAATTTTTGATCGAACGGATCGGGATGGATGGCGACCTGAAGAAAATGGAGGAAACCATCCACCAGTTGGACGGAAAAGTCGATGTCATGGGGATTGGTGGCATTACGGCGTTTTTCCCGGTCGGACGGAAAACCTATTTTCTGCGTAGTGCGTCGCCGTTACTCAAGACCGCACGGCAAACCCCATTGGTGGATGGGACAGCATGGAAGAAAGTGCTGGAACGCGAGGTGATCCTGGACCTTGACCGCGAAGGAATCGTTCCGGTCCGTGGAAAAAAGGTCTTACTAACGGTTGCTTTTGACCGCTATAGCATGGCCAAAGCCTTTGCTGAATTGGATTGCCCTTTAAACTGTGGTGATTTAGTCTTCTCTTTTGGCTTGCCCTGTTTATTGCGGGGTTATAAAACCTTTCACCGGGTGGTGCAGACAATTGCCCCGACGGTTTGCCTCCTTCCCTTTAAATGGCTTTATCCCACCGGTAAGAAAGAGGAGCAAGTGGAAGATGCTACTAAATTTGCCCGTTACTATGAAGAAGCTGAGATTATTGCCGGTGACTATCTTTACATCCAACGCTTTATGCCCCATGACCTTAGTGGCAAGATCATTATTACCAATACGGTGACGATGCAGAACATTGCGGATCTAAAAGCACGGGGGGTAAAAACCCTGGTGACGACCACCCCTAACCTTGGCGGACGTTCCTTCGGCAGTAATGTGATTCAGGCGGTCACCGTTGCCTGCTTGGGCAAGAAACCGGAAGCGATCACTGATGAAGAGTACATAACCATCACCCGGAGGCTAGGGTTTAAACCCCGGGTGGAGCAGTTATAAAACAGGCGTTATCGTGTGGAGAGGATGAAATTACGTGTTGAGTAGAAGCAGAATCCGGATCAGAAGCGGGCAACTAAGCGGGATGCTGGTTCTCCTTTTAGCGCTGGCGGTTACGACCAGCGCCTATCCATTACAGCTGACCGACCAGTTTGGTCGGACCCTAAGCCTTAATAAGCCTCCGGAGCGGATCATCTCCGGCTCGCCCGGAAATACGGAGATCTTGTTTGCTTTGGGGCTGGCCGACCGTATAGTGGGGGTTACAGACTGGTGTGACTATCCATCGGCGGTGGAAAACAAACCGAGGATCGGCAATATCGCTCCTCTAAATCTAGAAAGAGTCATCTCCCTCCGTCCTGACTTGGTGTTAGCCTGCAATTTGAATGGGAAAGATCCGGTTGAAAACCTCTCCACATTAGGGATCCCCACTTTTGCTCTGAATCCGGTCTCCTTCGCCGCTTTAGCTGAGGCGATCCAGTTGGTTGGCCAATTAACCGCTACGGAAACCGCAGCCCAGCAGTTAGTCACAGAGTTGGAAGCAGCCCTTGCTGCGCTAGCCCCGGAGGAGAAGTCTTCTGGGCGAAAGCCGAAGGTGCTAATTGCCATTGGCAGCGACTTGTCTGACTTGTGGACCGCCGGGACCGGTACTTTTCTGGATGAGGCTGTTACGCTTCTCGGCTGGGAGAATATCGGCGGCGGACTTGGATTTAGTTGGGGACAGATCAATTTAGAGTATATTCTGGCCGAGAATCCTGAGTTGATCTTAACGGAAATGAACCCGGCCATCTTCGAGCAGGATCCCTTCTTCCGGGAACTGACGGCCGTCCGGGGCAATCAAGTTTTCCAGATTAATGTTGATACCTTTTCCCGACCAGGGCCAAGGCTGATTGAAGCGTTGGCCGATCTTGCTCTCCTCCGGGAACAGGTGCAAAAGTGAGGTTTAAGTCAAAGTACCGGTTGCTGATGGTGGGGTTAAGTCTGGGACTGGTAGTGGCCGCGGTTGTCGCCTTATGTCTTGGCCCTGTTCAGCTCAAATTTCCCCTTGAGCCGCTGCAGCGTAAGGTTCTCCTGGATTTGCGCTTGCCCCGGGTCATATTGGCCGTAATGGTCGGGGCGGCTTTAGCAGTGACTGGTGTTCTTTTTCAAGGCTTGTTCCGTAATCCCCTGGCCGATCCTTACGTCCTCGGCACTTCCTCCGGGGCGGCGCTCGGGGCAACGATCGCCGTCCTTTCTAACGCCAGCTTGCACCTGGGCGGACTCAGCGCCCGACCGCTCTGTGCTTTTGCCGGTGCAATCCTCGCGACGGCGCTTGTTTATGGTTTAGGTCGGATGGGGAACCGTTCAGCTCCGACCATCATGCTTCTGGCCGGAATTGCCGTTAGCGCTTTTTTCTCCGCGCTTACGTCGTTACTGCTTTATTTTCGGCAAGAAGAAATGGCGAAGATTGTCTTTTGGATGATGGGCGGTTTTTCTTATGCCCGTTGGGCGGAGGTGAAAATGATCCTTCCCTATCTACTGGTGGCATTTCTCTTAAGCCGTAGTTTTGCCCGGCAACTCAATCTGTTGCTTTTGGGGGAGGATAAAGCCCATCAGCTGGGGCTAGAAGTAGCAGTTTTCCAGCGACGGGTGGTCTTTACCGCCTCTATTTTAGTGGCGGCGGCGGTGAGCGTAAGTGGTTCCATCGGCTTTATCGGGATGGTAGCGCCCCATCTTGTTCGTCTCTTCATTGGTCCGGACCACCGCTATTTAATCCCCGCCTCGGCGCTGGCCGGGGGATTACTCCTTTTGGTGGCCGATAGTTTGGCGCGAACGGTCCTTTCCCCGGTTGAACTACCGGTTGGCGTCTTGACTTCCTTAATCGGCGGGCCATTCTTCCTTTATTTACTAAAGAAAAGTCGGCGCGCATTGCACTAAAGCGCGATTAAAAATACTAGGTTGGGGAAATTCAAGCATATACAACGAAAAAAAGCCCCACGAGGGAGGGTAGTGCATGCTCGATCCGTCTATAGCTATCCTTTCCGTAGAGAGACTGTCCTTCTGTTACGGGGAGCAGCCGATCCTGGCTGATTTGAATTTTCAGGTCCCAACGGGAAGCTTTACCGGAATCATTGGACCGAACGGCTCTGGAAAAACTACTTTACTGAAATGTTTGAATAAGACTTTGACACCCACGGACGGACGGGTGGTTTTTTGCGATCAGGATTTGCGTGGGATCAGAGTGAAAACACTGGCTCGTATGATGGGGGTTGTTCCCCAGCAGTGGGCAGCGGATTTTGCCTTTACCGTTCGGGAAGTAGTGATGATGGGGCGTTTTCCTTATCTGCACGCGCTAAGCGGAGAGCAGGCGGCGGACTGGGAGATCGGCCGCCGGGCGATGGAAATGACAAAAACCTGGGAACTGGCCGACCGACCGATTACCGAGCTGAGTGGCGGTGAGCGCCAGCGGGTACTGATCGCCCAGGCGCTGGCCCAGACACCCCGCCTCTTGCTTTTAGATGAACCCACTTCCCATCTTGATGTCAGCCAGACCTTGGAGATCTGTGCTTTAATGGCGGAATTAATCCGTAAGCAAGGTTTGACCATCATTGCGGTCTTCCATGATCTAAATCTGGCCGGTCGTTACTGTGACAACCTTCTTCTGTTAAAAGCAGGCCGGATCTACGCCCAAGGCTCGCCGGAGAAGGTGTTGACCGTGGAGAACGTGGAGGCGGTTTTTGGGGTGAAAGCGGTGGTCCGGGATGAGCCTAATACTGGAAAACCGCATATATTCTTTTTCATGAAGAACCGTTTAAAATCTAAAACAGCTTTTTAAACATAATTATATTATTTTATCTTTACAAACCGAACATATGTTTGTTATAATCAAATAAAAACTATGTAGGTGGTGTTTTCCATGACACTAAAAGATAAAATACAAATTATAAAAGAAGGAATAAATCCTCTGTTATTTCCCAAAGGTATGGAGTTATTGTCTAGTGTTACCGAGACATATGAGTTAGAATTAGCTTATTTAGAAAGTAAAATTCTTGACAACAAGGAAATTATTAAGAATGGGGCCTATTTTACAAGTGTAGACGACATATTAACTCATCATTATTTAATGTGTGAAGGGGAACCTGTTAAGCTATCACAATATTCATCTTCAAAGTTAAAGAGTTACTTTAATTTAAATCAATTCAAAACAGGATATGCTACTCACGGTTTATTTCCTTATAGAGGAAAATTTCATCCGCAAATGATTAAATCGTTGCTTAATATTATGGGATTGAAAAAAGGAGATTTGGTTCTTGATCCAATGATGGGTTCGGGCACTACATTAATAGAAGCGAAATTAATGGGAATAAGGTCAATCGGAATAGACATTAGTCCATTTTGTCGGTTTATGACTCAAACGAAGCTAGATGCTCTAACGATACCGCATGAATTAATATTAAAAGTTAAAGACGATTACAAAATTATTTTTTATTATTTCGATAAAAAACAGAAAGGTTATAATGGTTCCCCGGACGCAACAACTAATTTTGATTTACCGGAAGAATATAGACAAACTTCAGTATTTAATTTGTTACTACTTGCTTATTTGGATAGTGTTGGATATGTACAAAGGAGCGAAAAGGGGAACCATCTTAATCAGTTTAGAGATATTTTGGAACGATATGTGTTTGTAGTTGAAAAAATTCAAGGTAGCCTTACAGGTATAGAAAATGAACTAGCTGAGGCTGTACCAATGGAAGGGGACGCCCGAAGAGTAGTCCTAGAGGATAATAGTATTGATGGGATAATATTTTCCCCACCATATAGTTTTGCTATTGATTATTTGAAGAATGATTTATTTCATTTAAAGTATTTAGGCGCTAATATTAAGAGTATTAATGAAAATATGGTTGGTTTACGTGGTAAAACACTTCAAGAAAAATATGAATTATATCTTAAAGATATTAAATTAATTATGTCGGAATGTGCTCGTGTATTACGACCAGGGAAAATCTGTACAATTATTATTGGTACAAATAGCAACCAATTAAGCAAAATTCATAAAAAACCAGTAAATGAGGTCCAAGGATTAGATGAAGTCATAATTGAGATTGGGAGGATATACAAACTCAAATTAATTCGGAAAATCGAAAGAAGAATTATTGGGATCGCAAACAAATTACGTACTGAATATATTATTCTATTTCAAAAATAAACTATTGATTAGGCTAAAGAGCGTCCGTCAGTTCCTTTTGGTATCCGAGGCACATGATCACTGACTCCATCATGTTCAATAGCAATAACTCCTAAGAAACCTTCATTTATTTTTAAATTCCGCCATAAATCAAAATAAGGCTCTATTTCGGGGAAATTTCCGACACGATCTGTTAGATATTTGTACATTTCCCTAGTAGGAAGTATAAGTACACCACCAATAAGAATATTTTTGATAATTCCTAGAGCCATCTTGTTAAGAGCACGATGACTAGAAGAAATATTCCCTGTCTCCCATTCAACACAGAATAATTTTTCACCAACTTTGTAGGTTGCGTCAATTGGTCCGGGTCGTTTTAGAGTAGCAATATCAAGTTTCGTTTCCAAATTCCAGCCTAAGGATGACAAATGATTCATACAAGCATTTTTTATTGGTTTAACACCATTACCTTGACCACGCGCTTTACCATACTGGTTAAAAAGGATGAATGAACCGGAACCAATTGGCCACTCAATTTTTTGAATCGATTGGGTAATATGTTGTTTTATTATTCTCCAGTCTTTAGACTCACTAAAATTACCATTATCTATTAATCGTTCAAATCTTTCAATTTTCATTAGAATCACCCACATTACTAAGTTCCATTTCGGATTCAATCTCATAAACAAGTTGATGTGGCTTATAACCTAAGGAATTAGCTAAAGAAAATAAAGTTGTTAATGTTGGATTGCGAAGACCTCTTTCGAGTAAACTTATATAGGTTCGATCTAAACCACAATAATATGCAAGATTCTCTTGCGACCAAGATTTATTTTTTCGTAAGCGTTTAAGAGTTGAACTAAAAGCATCTAATGGACTCATTTTAACCCTCCTTAAAAATAGATTAATAAAAAAGAGATCGATAGTCTACGGACTATAGTCTGCAGAACACCTTAACAAATTTGATTTATCATGATATCCTTTTTAAAAGGAGTTATTATTATAGAAAAAACAAGGGGTTGAATTGAATAGTGTTAAAAGGTTCTTTATTTCATGCATTAGGTATAAGCGATGATTTACAACTAAAAACATTTGCAAACAAAACAGGTATAAGTGTTTCTAAACTAAGATATTATAACGATTCTAATGTTTTCCCGATCAATAGTGATCTGGATAGAATTTTAATAAATTCAAAATTGACCGCAACGCAGTTACGACTTCAACTGGGAATGTTGAATAATTCTATACTTGCTGAAATTCAAAAAAACGCTTCATCAATATATGAGATAATTGGGGAAATACATGAATCAAAAAGCAAGGAAAAATATTCCAAGGTTTTCGAAACATCCTACGGAAATATGTTTAAGGGAAATTGTTTGGATTTAATAGAGGATATAGATAATGAATCGGTAGATTTGATTTTTGCAGATCCACCGTTTAACTTGAATAAGAAGTACGAATCAGGTATTAATGATTTCAAGGATGAAACTGAATACTTAGTCTGGACTGAAAACTGGGTTTCAAAATGTGTTTATTTACTAAAAGAGGGAGGTTCTTTTTTCGTATGGAATCTACCAAAGTGGAATACTCATATCGCTTCTATTCTCAATAAGTATCTAACATTTCGCCATTGGATTTCGGTGGATATAAAGTATAGCTTTCCGATTAGAAACAGGCTCTATCCCTCTCACTATTCATTGTTGTATTATGTGAAAGGTGAAAAACCCAATACTTTTAATCACCAAAGAATACCCTTGGAGATTTGTAGACATTGTGGGGGAGATATAAGGGATTATGGAGGATATAAGGATAAGCTAAACACAAAGGGGATTAATTTATCCGATATTTGGTACGATATCCCACCAGTGCGACATAGTAAGTATAAAAATAGAAATAGTAATGAATTACCATTAAAATTGTTAGAAAGGGTAATAAGCATGGCTTCGAATGAAGGTGATTTAGTATTTGATCCCTTTGGAGGTAGTGGTACTACTTATATAGTCTCAGAAATTCTCAAACGAAAATGGATTGGAATAGAAATTGGTGATGTATCAACTATTCAAAGGCGTTTTGAAGATATTCGGACACAAAAAGAGTATATCTATGACATTCAGCAAAACAAAAACGTCTTGTTTACAGATCGGACTCGCAAAATGAGATCAAAAAATGGATACTGGTTGCCGGAGACTCTAAAAAAGGCTACTAACAATAGATGACTTAAATGATGGTGCTATCTCGTCTGTACAAAAAAGCATTGGGGGTACAATAGAAAGAAAAAGATTTTCTTGCCAGAAAGCAAACCCCATGATATAGTTAATATTGGTGTAAATTACACACGCTTTTGGACCCAGGCCAAGGTGCCCCACTCGGGGTTTGGACGGGGGAAGAAAAAAGCGGAGGACAAAAAAACCGAGAGGAAGGAGGTGACCAATTAATGGCAGTGATTTCCATGAAACAATTATTGGAAGCAGGCGTCCATTTCGGTCACCAAACAAGACGTTGGAATCCAAAGATGGCACCCTATATTTTTACCGAACGGAACGGGATCTATATTATTGATCTGCAGAAAACCGTCCGGATGGTGGAGGAAGCCTACCATTTTATCCGTGAGACCATAGCCGGCGGCGGATCTGTCTTGTTTGTAGGTACGAAAAAACAAGCGCAGGACGCCATTCGCGAAGAGGCGACCCGTTGTGACATGTATTATGTCTCCCAACGCTGGTTGGGTGGGATGCTGACCAACTTTGCTACCATTCGTTCACGGGTGGAAAGGTTGAAGAAGATTGAACGGATGGCGGAGGACGGTTCCTATTCGGTTCTTCCCAAAAAAGAAGTACTCCAACTGGAAAAGGAACGGGAGCGACTGGAGAAGTTCCTCAGTGGGGTTAAAGAAATGAACCGGTTACCGGATGCCCTTTTTGTGGTGGACCCGCGAAAAGAAAGAATCGCTATTGCGGAAGCGCGGAAACTTAATATTCCGATTGTCGCCATTGTCGATACGAACTGCGACCCGGATGAGGTCGACTATATAATCCCCGGCAATGATGATGCGATTCGAGCCGTGCGTCTGCTCTCCGCGACAATGGCCGATGCTGTCATCGAAGCTCGTCAGGGCGAACAGCTCTCCGCGGAGGAACCCGCGAACGCTGATGCCAAAGGGGAAACAGAAAACACTACGGAAGTCGGCGATGAGCCGACCCAAGCAGTAGACGAACCGGTCTCGGCAGAAAACTAAGGAAAAGGGGGGAGCGGCGAGGCTTTCAAGCCTTCCCTCCCCCTTTTTTAAAAACCCATCGCTGATTGGCTTCTTCGCCCCAAATGGGGGATAATACGTGGGAAGCTAAGTGGCGATGTTGAGGGAACAATGCGAAAGGGAGGAGACATAATGGAAATATCTGCTTCAATGGTGAAAGAGCTTCGGGAAAGAACCGGAGCTGGGATCATGGATTGTAAGCGCGCTCTAGGTGAGTATAATGGTGATTTAGAAAAAGCCGTTGAATATTTACGGGAGAAAGGATTGGCTTCGGCGGCCAAAAAGGCGGGACGGGTGGCTGCTGATGGTATGGTAGGTTCCTTTGTCCAAGCGGATCAAATGAATGGTGCCTTAGTGGAAGTCAACTGTGAAACCGACTTTGTCGCCAAAACTGATGATTTCAAAGCTTTTGTCCTTGAATTAGCTGAACATATTACGAAACATGCGCCCCAATCGGTTTCTGCCGACGAGGAAGGTGCAAAAGCTCCATACTTATTGGACCAAGCATTCAAAGACCAGCAAACAGTAGCTGAATATGTGAACCAGATGGTCGCCAAGACCGGGGAAAAACTATCGGTACGCCGTTTTGCCCATTTTCAGACCGACGAAAATGGTTTTGTCCAAGACTACAACCATATGAACGGGAAGATTGGGGTCCTGATCGAACTGGCGTTAAACCGTTCTGACCTCAAAACCAGCGAGGAAGTCTTGACCTTAGCCAAAGATTTGGCGATGCAAGTTGCTGCCGCGAAACCCGAGTACCTAAGGAGACAAGATGTACCGGCGGCGGTGATCGAGGCGGAAAAGAAGATCTATGCTGCCCAGGCGATGAATGAAGGGAAACCGCAGGCGATTGCCGAGAAGATTACGATGGGACGGATCAATAAATTATACAAAGAGATTTGTTTAGAAGAGCAAATCTTCATCAAAGACAATCAGCAGACGGTAGCCGCTTTGCTGGCGGAGATCGGAAAGAAGATCGGCGCTGAAATCAAGATTGTTCGTTTTGCCCGTTTTGAGAAGGGTGAAGGGATTGAAAAAAGAGCGGACGATTTTGCCGCTGAGGTTATGTCCCAGATTAAAGCATAGGGGACACCGTTGGTGTTCCCTTTTTTTGCAGGAATTTTTCGGACTAAGCGCGAAGATAAAATATAAACTGGGGGTTAGGCCAGAATGGGATCACCTAAATATCAACGGATTATGCTTAAACTTAGCGGCGAGGCCTTGGCTGGGGAGAAAGGTTTTGGTCTTGATTACAAAGTGGTAGATCGGGTAGCTCGACAGATTCAGGAGGTTGTAAATTTAGGGGTTCAAGTTTCTGTAGTGGTTGGCGGCGGTAACTTTTGGCGGGGTTTAACCGCCAGCGCCCAAGGGATCGACCGGGCGACTGCCGACTACATGGGAATGCTCGCAACCGTAATGAATGCTCTAGCCCTCCAGGATTCCTTTGAAACAATTGGGATGGCGACGCGCGTATTGACGGCCATTGAGATGCGTGAAGTAGCCGAACCTTATATCAGGCGACGGGCGATTCGTCATTTGGAAAAAGGACGGGTTGTGATCTTTGGCGCCGGTACCGGTAACCCGTTTTTCTCGACGGATACCGCGGCGGCCTTAAGAGCGATCGAAGTAGATGCGGAAATAATATTGAAAGCCACAAAGGTGGACGGGGTTTATGAACAAGATCCGGTGCTCAACCCTGACGCCAAAAAGTTTGATGATCTAAAGTTTATTGAGATTTTAAACAAAAGACTAAAGGTGATGGATTCTACCGCCACCTCCTTATGTATGGATAACAAAATTCCGATTGTCGTTTTTAACCTGAATGAGGTTGGAAATATAAGAAGAATTATCATGGGGGAGAAAATTGGAACTTTTGTTAAAGGGGATGATTAACCGTGGAAACCATTAAAGAGATTCGGGAACAAGCCGACGAACGGATGCAAAAAGTGATTGAGGCGACGAAAAGGGATTTTGCCGCCATCCGGACCGGCCGCGCGAATCCGGCAATTTTAGACCGGGTTTTGGTGGAATGTTACGATGCACAGATGCCCTTGAATCAAGTGGCCAATATTTCGGCACCGGAAGCCAGAATGATTCTTGTTCAACCCTGGGACAAGTCACTTTTATCAGCAGTGGAGCGGGCTATTTTAAAGGCCGATTTGGGTTTTAATCCAAGTAACGACGGGAATGTGATTCGGTTAGTTGTTCCGCAGTTAACAGAGGAGCGCCGTCGAGAGCTGGTTAAAGTCCTAAAAAAGGATGCGGAGGAAAAACGGATTGGCATCCGTAATATTCGCAGGGAGGCCAATGACAACATCAAAAAACTGGAGAAAGACAGTGTAATTGCCGAGGATGACAGTAAAAAAGCATTAGACGATATTCAGAAATTGACTGATAAATACATCGGGGAAATTGATCAATTAACTGCCAATAAAGAGCAAGAAGTTATGGAGGTCTAATCTTTGGCTTTATACTCCCTTTCACCCAAGGGACTTTGGCACCGGCTCAAAACAGCCAGTCAAGCCCAGTCCTTAGAACCGGGTAATCCGGCGCTCCCCAAACATGTTGCGCTGATTATGGATGGTAATGGCCGCTGGGCCCGGAAACGGAATCTACCCCGGACCTCCGGCCATGAAGCCGGTTTACAAAAGGTGCGGGAAATTGCGGAGGAATGTGGACGTCTAGGTATTCCCTATTTAACGCTCTATGCTTTTTCTACCGAAAATTGGAAACGCCCAAAAGCAGAAGTTTCATTTTTAATGAACCTTTTTTATGATAGTTTAAAGGATGTCACAACGACATTAGATGAGCAAGAGGTGCGCATTGACTTTCTGGGCATTCCGGACGGTTTGTCCCCGAAGCTGCTGAATTTGATCAAAGAAGTTCAAGCCCAAACTGCAGCCCACAGCAGACTCACCCTAAATTTAGCCATTAATTACGGTGGCCGCAACGAGATCCTGCACGCCGCCAAGGAATTGATGCGGGCTGCAGCCAGGCAAGAGATGGATCCGGAGGTGCTTACGGAAAAACAGTTCGCCGCTTACCTGTTTACAGCCGGACAACCCGATCCGGATCTGCTCATCCGCACCAGCGGTGAACAACGAATTAGTAATTTTCTGCTGTGGCAAACAGCCTATACGGAATTATACTTTACCGATACCCTCTGGCCCGATTTTGGTCCGGCGGAATTACGCGCGGCCTTGGTGGCTTACATGAAGCGATCCCGGCGGTTTGGCGGGATTAAGAAAGGGAGAGGAAAGTGAAGACACGAATCTTAGCGGGAGTTATCGGGGGATTACTCTTTCTTTTTTTAATTTTTCAGGGTGGGATCTGGCTAAGCCTTGCGGTGGCCTGCCTGTCAATCCTGGCGACGCGAGAGATTTGCCAGCTTCTGCAAAAAACCGGCATTGAGGTTAGTTTTCCCCTCGTCCTTTTATTTAACTTAATCATGACGATCGGACAATCTTTTGTCCTTCTAGCAGGTAGTCACCGGCTCCCAGCCGTTGATTTTGGCGGGTTATATTTTTTGGCGCTTCTTTTTATTGTTTTCCTGATCAACATGGGGAAAGGCGTGACGCAAACGACTCTGGTTTCAATCTTTGCTCACTTATTTGCGCTGTTTTACCCAGGTTTTCTTTTTCTATATATCATATCAATCAGGAACTTGCCGCTGGCTTACGGCTGGCAATGCCTAATTTTTGCCTTTGCGGTGATTTGGGGGACGGATAGCGGAGCGTATTTCATCGGTTCTGCTTTGGGAAAAACGCCGCTGGCTTCAAAGCTCAGCCCGAATAAAACGGTGGAAGGCGCCCTCGGCGGACTGGTGGTGGGAACCCTCTCCGGCGTTCTGTTCGGTCTGTTTTTTCAGTTCCCGCTATTTTGGTCGATCGGAACCGGGCTGCTTACTAGTATTACGGGGCAGACCGGAGATTTGCTTGAATCTTTGCTGAAAAGAACGGCTGGTCTCAAAGATTCGGGAGTTTTTATGCCCGGTCACGGCGGTGTGCTTGATCGTTTTGACAGCGCCTTCTTTGCGCTCCCCGTTGTTTATTATTTGGCCTTATTGCTTATTTAAGTGCTTTCCATAGGTCAATTTTTTGTTTTTGCTAATCTCGGAGCATGATTTCTATGGTTCGGACGTATGCTTAACAGGGTGGTAGTGTTGGTAATTCCCGAACAGCTCCGTTTTAAACTGGTTTTTGTACTGTTGATCTTCCTTTTTATTCTGGTAATGAAGTACCTTTTCCCGTTGGTGAGTCCATTTTTGTTTGGCTTAATCATTGCGTCCCTGATCGAGAAACCGGTGACCTTGCTCCGACGCTGGTTTGGTTTTCCTCGGTCCTGGGCTGTCCTCCTTGTGCTCTTGTTAACCGTGCTCTTGTTAGCTTTCTGCTTAACCTTCTTGTTGGCCCGTCTTTATCAAGAGGCCAGAGCATTACTGGTTGCTTTACCAAGCCAGGTTAAGATGATTAGCCAAGGATTGGAACGGTTGAAGGGGGAGATCACGGCCGGTCTCCAGTGGCCGGAGGGGTTTTGGGACTATGGTTCCTTGTGGGTGGATAATTTACGGTCGACGATCAGTGGATTGCTCCAGAATGCTTTAAATCTCAGCGCCAGATTTCCGGTTTTCCTCTTTAACCTGTTTTTAAGCTGTTTTGCTGCCTTCTTTCTAAGTCGAGACCGGGTAAAAATTAAACACTCGATTTTAGCAATTTTCCCGGAGCGCTGGCAAACAGCCGTCCTTGTACTCCACCGCCAAACGCTTGTTTCGGGGTGGAGCTTCTTACAGGCCCAGTTTTTACTGGCCATGTTGACCGGTTTGCTTTCGGCAGTATCCTTGGCGCTCTTCGGTTTTTCCAAACCTTGGTTTGTTGGGACCATCCTTGGGGTCTGTGATTTTCTCCCCCTAGTTGGTCCGGCAGTGGTCTTTCTGCCTTGGATCGGGTGGCAACTAGCGATGGGGCGAATTTCCCACGCCTGTTACCTGGGTCTAATTTTCCTTGTTACCCTTGGGGTTCGTCAATTGCTCGAAGTGCGGCTGGTCGGAGCAAAACTGGGGCTCCACCCTTTACTGGTGATCATCTCTTTGTACATTGGCGTGAAAGGTTTGGGTGTGTACGGATTGATCTTTGGACCGCTCTGCTGTGTTTTCCTGCGTTCCTTATACTTGGGCATGATTAAGCTGAACCCCAGAAATAGTTGTGGCGCTAAATGAAGGTGATTAAACGTGAAAAAAAACTTAGTAATTCTTGGCGCGACCGGGTCGATTGGACGACAAACCCTTGAGGTGGTTGAAAACCTCGCCGCCGACTATCGGATCTATGGCCTTACAGCCCACCACCAAGGGGCATTGTTGAGCACGCAAATCAGAAAGTTCCAGCCGGCGAAAGCGGTGGTGACCGCAGCGGAACAATACCAATCGGTACTCGCGGCGACGCCGGAGTGGGCAGGTCAGTTACTGGCTGGGCCGGAAGGCTTGATTGAACTGGTAACCGATCCTGCAGTTGATGTGGTGGTATCGGCCGTGGTCGGAGCGGCTGGGATCCGGCCAACACTGGCCGCCCTTGAGGCCGGTAAGAAAGTAGCCCTTGCCAATAAAGAGTGCCTAGTGGCAGCCGGTGAACTGATCCTGGCGGCGCTGGAAAAAGAAAAGACCGCGGCCTTAATCCCGGTCGATAGCGAGCATAGCGCTATTTTCCAATGCCTGCAGGCGATCGCGGCACCCGATCTAAAACAAGTGCACTTAACCGCTTCGGGCGGGCCTTTTCGCCAATTTACCACTCAGCAGATGGAAGCGATCACCCCTGAAGCGGCCCTGAATCATCCTACTTGGCAGATGGGGGGTAAAATCACCATTGATTCGGCAACCCTAATGAATAAGGGCTTAGAAGTTATTGAAGCCCACTGGTTATTTGGGCTTTCCTATGACCGGATCAAAGTCGTGGTTCATCCCCAGAGTATAATCCATTCCTTAATCGAACTAGTCGACGGTTCGCTTTTGGCGCAGTTAGGTCCGGCCGACATGCGCCTGCCAATCCAATATGCTTTAACGTTTCCGGAGCGGAAAGGAAACCCCTTTTCCCGCCTGGATCTTTATCAGCTTTCCGATCTCCAGTTTTATCCTCCGGACGGCGCGCGGTTTCCCTGTTTGGAACTGGCCTATGCAGCCGGGAAAGCGGGGGGCGCCCTGCCAACAGTCTTGAATGCGGCCAACGAAGAAGCCGTCCGAGCTTTTCTGGCGGGAGAGATAACTTTTTTAGGGATTCCCCGTTTAATTGAGCAAGTAATGAATGAATACGATAAAGGGATTAACCGGGACCTTAATCTGGAGACTATCCTCGCGGTGGATGCGTGGGCTCGACGGGTAAGCCGACAATATCTTCCCGGTTAGTCAACCGAAAAAGGAGGCTATCAGGCTTGTCGTGGGCGACCATACCGGTGT